>JAGFJD010000361.1 GCA_024102975.1 Phaeodactylibacter sp.
CCGCCGAACATGTAGCCGTCGTTGGCCAGCGTTCCCTGGCTGTTGGTGATGGCTTCCGCCGGTATCGGGAAGATGTACCGCACCACGCCCGGTTTGAGGCCGTTGATGTAGTTTTCCCAGTCGCGGGTGATCCACTGGCGGTAAGTGTAGACCTCGTCATGCAGGTCCAGCAGGAAGGGCTGGCGGTTCCAGGTTTCGTCCGGCGGAGCGGCAACCTTGCGGTTGGGGTTGAGGAGGGTGAACTGCCCGCTGCCGTCCCGCTTCCAGTATATATAGTCGGGAAGCCCGGAGTACTGGCCGGAACCGGTGAAGGCGGCGTCTGCCATAGCCTTCAGCGTTTCTACCGTTTCGGCCATTTTTTCGGAATAGATATTCCAGCGGATGAGCTCGTACTTGCGGATCATCTCGCCGCCGAACTCCCAGGCCCGCTCGTCGACGATGGCTTCGAAGAAGGATTGCTTGCCGGCAGAAACGGAAGCAACGTAAGCGTCGGCTTTTTCCGCCCAGTGCTGGGGCGCAAAAGCCCGCTGGCGCACCCGCTTCAGGGCCTCCTGTGCCGGGCCGGTGGGGCCGTTCAGTTCGTTCTCCGCCTCGGCGAACATCAGCAGCACGTCGGCGTAGCGCAGCATCGGCCAGTTGATGCCGGTGCCCTTGGCGGAAGAAGCGCCCGGAGGGTTGTCCAGGAAGTGGCGGCTCCATTTGCCCTGGGCGATATTGCTGATCCCTCCGTCGCAGAATTCCTGGACGAAGTCCGTGTTCACTTTGTAAAAGGCGCAGGTGACATCCCGGCGGATATCGAGCGTGTCAAAAGAGAAGTAGTAGCTTGGGGGTATAGCCATGTAGTTGTTGCCCGAACCGTAATCGTGGGAGGCAGTAGGGCCGCCTTCCACGTCGATCCCGATGTTCCAGCCTACATCGCCGTTGCCGATAGCGAAGGGCACCTCGAAGAGGATTTCCTCGTTCACCGGGCTGACGAACTTGCACTGGTTCATGAAAACCTGACGGTAATCGTCAGGCAGGGGGCGATCCTTGAGCATCATCAGTTTCTCCGTATAATCTCTGGCAATCTGGTAGTATTCCAGGTAGTCTCCGTCTCTGACCATATTCAGGTCCGGCGTCAGGTAGTAGCCGCCGCGCTGCAGGGCGATGCGGGCGATCAGGCCCAGGGTGTACTCCCGGTTGACCTGCTCGATGCCGTAGGGCAGTTCTTCCGCCCAGAGCATGTTCTCCTCAATGTCGATCATGTCCTGAATGACCTGGGAAAGGATGACGTTCCGGTTTTCTTTTGGCAGGAAGAAATTGTTGCCGGCCTTGGGTGCTTCCCGTACGTTGGGCACGTCGCCGAAGTAGTAGGTCAGCATGCTGTACCAGTAGGCGCGCAGGGTATATGCCTCACCCAGCAGGTGGTACATGGTCCGCACGGTTTGGGCATCGCCCGATTCGAGCGTTCCGCTTTCCAGGATTCCGTCGATGGCGATGTTGGCGCCGCGGATGGCTTCGTAGGCGGCATTCCACATCTGCCGGAGGTCACCGTTGCTTTCCAGGGCGTTGAGGTCCCAAATCTGGTAGCGGTCGCCGGAGCTGGTCCAGCCGCTCTGCCGCTCAATGTCGGTATTGCCGGTCATGTTGTTGGACAGGCGGGAGCGGAACCCGTCTACGCCAAAGGATACGTAGATCGCGTTGACGCCCTTCCTGGCATCGTCGACATTGGAGAAGACATAATTGGTGTCAAAAGTGGATATGGAGTCCGGCTCCAGGAAATCCTGGCAGGCGGAAAGGGCTAAAGCCAGGCCGGCTATGATGAGCATTCTAAGTTTCATAACTGTTGCTTTAGGATGGTTTCAAATTAAAAAGTCACATTTATCCCGAAAGTATAAGCACGGCTTCTCGGGAAGGCCGAATAGTCCACGCCGGGCGTCAGGGCGGCATAGCTGGAACTGCGGGTCGTGCTCACTTCCGGGTCGTAGCCGGAATAGTTCGTCCACAGCCTGAGGTTGTAGCCGGTAACGTAGACCCGAAGCTGCGACAAGCCTATTTTGGAAATGACGCTGGATGGCAGGGAGTATCCGATGTTCAGGTTGTTGAGGCGCAGGAAGGAGCCGTCTTCGACCGCCCAGGAGTGGATGGTGGCCTGAGCGACGCCGAAGCTGTTGTGCGACCAGATGTTCTTGTCGGCGTTTAATTGCGCCAGCTGGCCCAGGTCCGTAATCACTTCGCCGGGCGTTCCCGTGTAGGAGCCGTCGATGTCGATGTAAGTGAAGCGGTTATCAGAGCTCATCGTAGTCAGCAGGTTGCCGAAGGTGATCCGGCGGAACTGGTTGTACTGGATTTTGCCGGTGTTGTAGACGTCGGCGCCATAAGACCAGTTGAAGAAGATGGAGGCGTCGAACCCTTTCCAGCGGGCGTCAAAACCGAAGCCGCCCTGGTGTTTGGGCAGGGTGTTGCCGATCACTCGGCGGTCTTCGCTGTTGATGATGCCGTCGTCGTTGAGGTCCCTTAGCTTCAGGAAGCCGGGCCGGATGTTGGTGTTGCCGACCGTGGCGGTGGCGTCGGGCACGCCTTCGTTCAGGATGTAAGTGCCGGAAACCTCGTCGTAAGCGGCAAAGTCGTCTGTGGTGTAATATCCGTCGGTCACATAGCCGTAGATGTCGCCCAGGGTTCCGCCGACCTGCAGGTAGAAATCGTCCTGGTCTTTCAGGTCGGTGCTGGCCCAGTTGGACTGGAAGAACCGCTCGGTGGTGCCGTCCAGCTTTTCAACCTTGGCTTTGTTGATGCCGAAGTTGACGTTGGCGGACAGCGAAAAGTCCCTGCTGTCGATTATGAAAGCAGTCAGCCCCGCTTCAAATCCCTGGTTGGAGGTAGTCCCGATGTTGTTCCACTGAGTAGTAAAACCCGTGTTGGAAGGAATGGCAGACTGCAGCAGCAGGTCTTCGGTCGTGTTTTTGTACCAGTCCAGGGTGCCCGAAATTCTGCCCTGAAGCAGGGCGAAGTCCAAACCGATGTTCCGGTTGATGGTCGTTTCCCATCTGACGTCGGGATTGTAAAGGGTTGAACTGGTAGGCGTATAATATACGTTGTCGAAATTGCCAAATCCCGGGCCGCGGGTGGTCGACGGGCCAAACAGGAACTGCGTGGCGGTGGGATCGATCCGGTCGTTGCCGGTTTCCCCGTAGCTGGCCCGCAGCTTGAGGTCGTTGATGAACCGGGAGTTGGCCAGGAAATCTTCTTCGGAAATTCTCCAGCCTACCGCCACGGCGGGAAAGATACCGACCCGGTTGTCTTTGGCGAATTTGCTGGAAGCGTCCGAACGGAAAGTAAAGGTAAGCATGTAGCGGTCCTTCAACTGGTAATTGGCCCTGCCAAAGAAGGAGAGGCGGTTGGAATTGGTCCTTTCCTCGGTCTCATGCCGGTCCGTCCTGCCGAAAGTCATGTTGGCAAACAATTCTTCCGGGGTGATGGACAGGCGGAAGTCTTCAGCGCGAATGAACTGTGAAGTGCCGCCATCGGAATAAATCTCATGGCCCGCCAGCAGGTCCAGTTCGTGGATACCCAGGTTTTTAAAGCGGTAAGCTACTGTATTCAGCCAGCGGTAGGTGAAGAGCTCCTGGTCTGTTTTTTGGCCCAGGGGCAGGCTGCCGCCGTTGTTGAAGGATTCGCTGGTCAGCGGCCCGTAGAACCTCAGATTTTCGTCAAATCGGTTGGAACCCGTAATGGTGGTCTTCAGGTCCAGGTTGTCCAGCACGGCATAGTTCAGGGCAGCCTGGAGCACATAATCGTTCGTAGTCCTTTTTCTCCAGTCCTGTTTCACCAGCTCGGTCGGGCTGACCAGGCTTTTGATGAAGGAAGCGTAATCGTCGTTGGGGTCTGCATTGTTGGGGTCGATCACCAGTTCGTCGGCAATGCCGTTCACCGGGCGGGTCTGCACGGCGTCCTTGATATTGATCTGGGCGTTGCCGGAAGTGCCGGCCCCGTCTACAACCGTGTTGGTGATCCGCGCGATGGCCTCAAAGGTGATTTTGTCGCCGATGGCCTGGTCCAGCTTGAAGTTGGCCACGTTCCGCCGGTAGCCGGAGCCGAGCAGCAGGCCTTCATCCGTGTTGTTGGTCAGGCTCAGGCTTATTTTGGTCGTCTCCGTGCCTCCACTGAGGCTGACGTTATGGTACTGCGACCACTGTGGATCGCCGAACAGCTCCTCCTGCCAGTCGGTGGGCTTTTTCTGCTTGTACAGCTCAAGGTCGTCGTACTTGCCGAAGAATTTCTCGAAATTCCTCAGGTCTGCCTCCGACCGAAGAGCGGCATACTCATAGTTGGCCAGAGCAAATTCGTAAGGCGACAGCACCTCGTACCTTCTGTCCGGAGGCAATTGCTTAAACTGGCCAAAGCCGTTGTAGGAAACGGTGATCTTGCCGGCCTGAGGCCGTTTCGTCGTTACGACCACCACCCCGTTCGACGCCTGGGCGCCGTAGATGGCCGTGGCGGCGGCGTCCTTCAGTACGCTGATGCTCTCGATGTCCGTCGGCGGAATGTCCCGGATGCTGTTCACGATGAAACCATCCACCACGAAGAGGGGGGAGTTGTCCTGCGTGATTGAGCCGCCGCCCCGGACCCGGATGACGATCTCGGCGTCGGGAGAGCCGTCGGTCGTCAGTACATTGACGCCCGGCAGGCGCCCGGTCAGGGCTTCCGCCGCGCTGGCCACCGGGATTTTGTCCAGCTTGGCGCCGGACAACGTGGCGACTGAACCGGTCAGGTCCTTTTTCCGGACGGTTCCGTAGCCCACTACCACTACTTCGTCGAGTAGCTGCCCCGCCGAAAGCCCGACGTTGATCACCGTCTGGCTGCCGATTTCCACCCGCTGGCTGGCATAACCCGTATAAGAAAAATCCAGGGCAGTCGCTTCCGCTGAAATGTCCAGGGAGTAATTGCCATCAAAATCTGTAATGGTGCCGATGCTTGTGCCTACGACCAGGATATTCGCACCGATCAGAGGCTCGCCGCTTTCAGCGTCGGTAACGCTCCCTCTGACCGTCTTCTGGGCGAAAGCCGGGGTGGCTGCCCAAAACGACAGGAAGAGCAGCAAGCCAATCGTTTTTTGTAAGTTTCGGAAGTTCATAAAATTAAAGTTTCGTTAGACGAAGTGCAAAGCGATTCTATCCCTACAAACTTAATGTTACTGTGTTGATAAAGAGGGTTTTAGGGGTATTCAAAAATTCACAAAAGCCTAGCAGGATTATATGCATAAAAAAACGCCTCCTTCGCCCGGCAACCTGAGGAGGCCCGGGCGAAGGAGGCGTTTTTTTATGGGTTCACTGTTTCCAGGGCCAATGGGCCAGGGAAACCATGAAACCATGCCATAAAACCATCACAACCTCTTTTCCCTCGGCTCCAGGTCGGTCAGCTCTGCGATGCGGACCGGCGCCCTGGATTCGATGCTCTTGCGGGCGGCTATGCCGATCAGGATGGACATGGCGCCGTCGCGCAGGCCGGCGGTGTGCTTCAGGGGGTCGGGATCGTCCGCGTTCCGGAAGATCTTGTCCTGCAGGCGTTCGTCGCCGCCGCCGTGGCCGCTTCGTTCGAAAGGCACCTGAAGGGTTTCGTAGCTCTCCCAGTTTTTGTGGACGATGATGGGCCTGGTTTGCTGCTCCTCCGCGCCGGATTGGTCCATCTCCCGGGCGTGCAGCTCGGCCTGGCTGACGTCGGATTTTTCCAGCCAGGGAATGTCCAGCCAGGCCTCGATGCGGCCGTCCGTGCCGTTAAAGGCGATCCGCCAGCCTTCGAACGGAGAGTAGGTGGTCAGGGAATAATTGGCCACCACGCCGTTGGCGTATTTCACTTGTGCCGACATCTTGTCGTAGATGTTGATCTCGTGGCGGAACAGGCAGTTGTCCCGGATGTATCCGTCGTAGCGCTCGTTATTGACGTACAGGTTCATCAGATGTTCGTCTTTGGTAATGTCCCAGTAGAATTTGCAGTCTCCGGTGTGGGGGCAGTCCCGGCAGTTCTCCCCCCGGAAGGGCCCGTTGCTTCCATAGTGTTCAAGGGCGCCGTAGGCGAACACCTCTTCCGGGTCGGAATCCAGCCACCAGTTGAGCAGGTCGAAGTGGTGGGTGGCTTTATGTACCCACAGGGTGCCGCCGAACTGCCGCAGGCCGTGCCAGCGGCGAAAGTAGGAGGCGCCGTGGTAGGTGTTCAGATACCAGTGGAAGTCGACGGAAGTGATCTTGCCGATTGTTTGGTTGGCCAGCAATTCCTTGATCTTTGTAGTATAGGGGCTCCAGCGGTAATTGAACCCGACGATCAGGTTTTTATCTGAACGCCGCTCGGCGTCCAGGATGGCCTGGCATTTGTCTTCGTCGGTGGTCAGGGGCTTTTCCGTCAATACGTCGCAGCCAAAATCCAATCCTTTGATAATGAACTCGTGGTGTGTACTGTCCATGGTGGTGACGATTAGCAGGTCGGGTGAGGTCTCCCCCAGCATCTCATCGAAATCCACGAACGTAGGGCAGCTTACGCCCATGTATTCCGTAGCAAACGCCAGGCGGCCCGGGTTGATGTCGCTCAGGCCAACGAATTCCAGGATGTCCGAATAGTTGTCCACCAATCGCTTCCCCCAGAAGCCGATGCCTCGGATGCCGACGCCGACCATGGCCACTTTGAGCTTTTTGCCGCCCGGGCCGAAGCTGAAGGCGGAGGATGGGAAAAGGCTGCCGGCGGCCAGCATGCCAACAGAGGCCAGGAACTTTCGGCGGGAGGTCAATTCTTGCATTGTCGTATTTTTTGGTGAGTGGATAAAGCCATCGCTGATAATCAGTTATTTGTGATTGAAGCGGCACATTTTTTTGAACTATCCCGAAAAATCTCCTCCTCACTTCCTCACCTCCTTTCCCCCTCACCACCCCTCTCTCCTGCCGTATCCCAGTCTCCAAAGATAGTGTCCAGCGTATACCTGCCCGCTTCAGCCTCGCTGAGAATATGCGCCCAGGCTACCCGTTTTTCCGGCTGAAAGCCCGGCCCGGAGTTGTTGTATTCGGCATAGTAGGCCGTTTTTTCTTTTTCCGGATTCCGCCAGTTGTGCCATCCCTCTGCCCGGATCAGGCCACCTAGTTCGCATTCGAGGAATACAGTCCGGGCGTAGGGCCGCCAGGGCCGGCCCAGGTAAACGGAATTTTCCGGGGCGCTGCCTTCGATAACGCAGTGCCGGAATACAAAGCCATAGGGTTGGTGTTCATCTGTGGAAGCAGCAGTGATGTAGCCGTCTCTTTTGCAGAAAATCAGGCAGCTGTCGAATACGGCCGTCGACGGGCCGAAGATAAAATCTACCGTTCCCTCAATATAGCAGTTTTTGTAGTACTGCCGGCTTTCTCTCCCATTGGGATACAGGGTGTCCTGATTCCCCAGGAACCGGCAGTTTTCGAACCGTACCCGGTCGCCGTCGATGCGGACGGCAACGGCCTGGCCGACCGGGCCGGCGGCGTTTTCGAACGTGATGTTCCGGGCCTCGAAACCGTCGCCGTAAATGAAGAAAGAAGCCGAACCCGAAGTGCCGATATTTTCCCCGAAGCTGTTCTGTTTACTGGCGTAGTCGTCGAAGGTCAAAATAGTGTTTTCTGCGCTTTCCCCAATGAAAGTGACGTTCGTTTTGGTGGACGGCAGGAGGAGCTTTTCCTTATAGGTTCCACTTTTGATGAAGATGCAGGTGCGGTTCCGCCGAAGGTTGGGCACAGCGTCGATGGCGTCCTGTACGCGGGTGAAATCCCCGCTTCCATCTGTAGCGACAATGAAGTCATAGGCCCGGTCTTTGAATACCTTGTCCAGGAAACGGGCAGCGTAATTTAGCGTAGGCTCAAACCAGGGATGAACCAACCAGAAGGAATGGGGGGAGCCGTCCAGCGTATGGATTTCGCTATAGGTGCCAAAGCTGTCCAGCAGCTTGGCCATATCATCCCGCCCGGCATGAAACCGGGGGAAAGAGCTGTTGACGAACAGAAAAGGCGGGGTTTTTTCATCGGCGTACTCCAGGGGAGACGCTTCTTGCCACTTGTCGTACCGTTCTGCCCGCGTACCGCCCAGCCAGCGGCTGGCAGCGTCGCCCTCTGCCGAGGCTTCCGGGTGGACAAAAGAGACGATGCCGTCGATGTTCAGAACAGCCTGAACGGTGCTGGAATGTTCCCGGTATCCATGGTTGCCCTCGAATTTTTCCATGCCGTTGGTGGTTCCCAGCAGGGAGGCGAGTTGCGCCCCGGCCGAGCAGCCCAGAGCGGCGATTTTTGTAGTGTCCAGCCCATATTCGCCGGCATGGGCCCGCATCCAGCGCAGGGCGGCCTTCAGGTCGTGTACTGCCGCCGGGTATTGGGCTTCCGGGCTGAGCCGGTACTCTACAGCCACCGCCACGTATCCTCTTTTGGCCAGCCGCTGGGCCATCGGCACCTGATGGGCTTTGGTGCCCGAACTCCAGCCGCCGCCGTGGATCATCAGTACGCCCGGATATCCGTTTTCGCTCTTTTGGGCAGGGTAGAAGATATCCAGGCGCAGCGCCCGGCCGCCAGCTTCAGCGTAGGGTACATCCGTGCGGGCCTCGACGCCTTCGGGCAGGTTCGGTTCAATGGGCCGTACGAAGGGATAATTCTTTTTGATCTTCTCGTAGGCGATCTGGATGGAGTAGGTGGTGTCGCGGGGGTAATCCGGCTGCTGAGCAATGGCTAATAACGGCATGGCAAGAATAAGCGACAGAGAAAGTAGTCTGGAAAGCATGTTTTTTGTTTAAAAAAAGTATTTGGACAGATTTAATTTACGTTTCGTTCGCGAGCGTCTTTGACGCGATGCGGGGTAATCAGCCAGTTTCCGACTGGCGTAAATCAACATCTTTTGCGGCTCGCGCAAGTCGGAGACTTGCTTGTTATGCCGCATCGAGGCTACAGCCTCTCGCGAACGAAACGTAATCTAAATCTGTCCGCCTACTTAGCCTTACTTTGTCAATTTGGGCAAACTATGGAATAGATTGGGTTAATCCGTGTGTGATCATAGTGCCTTTACCGCTTTCTCCATCCCATCCCGTTCGATAGCAAACAGGTATTTTGCCAGCAAAGCCTGCAGGCCCGGCGTTTCGCTGAGGTCCTGCCCCCAGGCTTCTTCCCACTGTAGCACCGCCTCTGCCAGCTTTTCCATCCCTTTTGCCGTGCCATCGTTTTGATCCCATTGCGCTTTCAAAAAACCGATCACCCAGTCGTCATCCTGAAGCGGGATGGATTGACCGTTCCGCTCGCCCTTGTAAAAATAGATGAGGGCGGCCAGGGAGAAAACGATCCGCCGGGGCAGGGTGCCTTTGCGCCCGGCGTATTCCAGCAGGGAAGGCAGCACCCTGGTTTTGAACTTGGAAACGGAATTCAGCGCAATGGAGATCAGGTAGTGCTTGATGAAGGGGTTGCGGAAGCGGTCCAGCACGTCTTTGGCGAATTGTTCCAGCTCTGCTTTCGGCAGGTCCAGCGTGGGGATGATCTCCTCGAAAATGGTTTCCCGGACAAACGTCCCCAGCACGGGATGTTCCACCGTTTCCCGGACCGTGTCGATGCCGTACAGGTAACTCACCGGCACCATAGAAGTATGGGCGCCGTTCAGGATGCGCACTTTTCGGGTGCGGTAAGGCTCCATATTGTCAGTGAACAGGACGTTGAGGCCGGCTTTTTCCGAGGGGAACTCGCGGCGGACGCTATCCGGCGCTTCGATGACCCAGAGATGGAACAGCTCTCCCTCGCACACCAACTGGTCTTTGTATCCCAACTCCTGCCAGATTTCTTCGATGCGGTCCCTGGGATAGCCGGGCACGATCCGGTCGACCAGGGTATTGCAGAAAATACAGCCCACTTCCAGCCATTGCTCAAAATCAATGCCCAGTTTCCACAAACGGGCATACTGCAAAAGAATTTCCTTCAGCTTATCCCCGTTGCGGTCGATCAGCTCGCAGGGAATGATGATGCATCCCTTCTTCCGGTCGCCGGCAAAATGCCGGAAGCGGTGAAACAGGAAAACGGCCAGCTTGCCGGGGAAGCTCTCCGGCGGGCTGGCCCCCAGGCTGTCGTTTTCGTTGAAAGTGATGCCGGCCTCGGTAGTGTTGGATATAATGAAGCGCAGCTCCGGGTTGCGGGCTTCTTCGAGGTACGCCTCGAAATCCTGGTACGGGTCGATGCCCTTTTGAATGCAGTCGATCAACTCGTGTTCGCTCACGGCCTCGCCCTTTCTGATCCCTCTCAAATAGAGCGTGTACAAACCATCCTGCTCATTCAGCAACGGGATCAGCCCGCGGCCGATGGGCTGCACCACAGCGACGCCGCCCCCGAAACCCGCTTCCATATTCATGCGGTGGACGATCCAGTCAACAAAGGCGCGCAGGAAGTTGCCTTCGCCGAATTGCAGGATGCGGACGGGCAGGGCAGCCTTTTGGGCAACTTGCATATTTAAGGGTGGTAAAGTCGTAGCCATTTTTTGTTTTTGGTTGTCGGTTTGTTATTTGCCGGCGCATCCTGCCGGGTTCATACTTTTTAAAGTTCAAGTGCAGGAACCAGGTTCAAGTTCAAAAATGGCACCTTCCCGAATTTGCACTTGCACTTGGTTCCTGAACTTGCACTTACAACGATATCCCCCGCTTCCAGGGGATGAAATCATCCTGCCCGAGCCGGACGGCATGGGGGATGGCCTCTCCGCTCGCTACCCGGACGAGGTATTCAAGCAACTCCTCGCCTTTGGTTTCTATCGTATCTTCCCCGGAGATGATGGTGCCGGCGTCCACGTCAATCAGGTCGGGCATCCGCTTAGCCAGGGTAGTGTTGCTGGACATCTTGACCGTCGGCGCCACCGGGTTGCCGGTAGGCGTGCCCAGGCCGGTGGTGAAAACGATGAGGTTGGCGCCCGAGCCGGCCAGGCCGGTGGTGCTTTCCACGTCGTTGCCCGGAGTGCAGAGCAGGTTCAGGCCCGGTTTGGTGGCCTGTTCGGTATAATCCAGGACGTCCACCACGGGTGACGTTCCGCCCTTTTTGGCGGCGCCGGCCGATTTCATGGCGTCGGTGATCAGGCCGTCCTTAATGTTGCCGGGGGAGGGGTTCATGTCAAAGCCGGAACCCACATCTTCTGCCCGCTGGGAATAAGATCGCATCAGGCCGGCAAATTTGCCGGCGATGTCCTCGTCCATACAGCGGTTGATCAGTTCCTGTTCCACCCCGTTCAGCTCGGGGAACTCGGAGAGGATGGCCGTGCCGCCCAGGGCGACGAGCAGGTCGGAAGCATAGCCCAGCGCCGGGTTGGCGGAGATGCCGGAGAAGCCGTCGGAACCGCCGCATTCCAGGCCCAGCTTCAGGTGGCTCAGCGGAGCGGGGCGGCGTTCCGTTTTGTTGGCTTCGATCAGGCCGGCGAAGGTCTTCCTGACCGCCTCGGCGATGAAGTCCCGTTCCGAATTGCTCTTTTGCTGTTCCAGGACGTAGAGGGGCTTGCTGAAGTTCGGGTCCATAGACTGAATAGCCTCTTCCAGAAGTTGAAACTGGGCATTCTGGCAGCCGAGGCTCAGGATAGTGGCGCCCGCCACGTTGGCGTGCGTGATGTATCCGGCCAGCAAACGGCAAAGCGTCTCGGCGTCCTGCCGGATGCCGCCGCAGCCGCCCTCGTGCCTGAGGAACTTGATGCCGTCTACGTTGGGGAACAGGCGATTGCGTTGTATGTCCTCGGCATCCTGGATGATGTCGGCCTCCAGGATGGCCTCGGCACCCGCTCCATTTCGGTATAACTGGATCAGTTTCTGCGTGTTTACCGAAAATTGCCGGCTGGAGGCATAGCCCAGCTGTTCGAGCATAGCGCCCTGGATGACCTGCAGGTTGCGGTTTTCGCAAAAAACCAGCGGGATCACCAGCCAGTAGTTCATCGTGCCCACCTTGCCGTCGGCGCGGTGGTAGCCGTTGAACGTCCGCCCCTTAAACCGGGAAATATCCGGCGCCTGCCAGGCCGTATTCCGCTCGCCGACCTGGAAGCCGCCGGCGGAGTGGGCCACGTTCTCCCGGCTGATGCGGCTTCCCCTGAAAATGTCTTTGGTAGCCTTGCCCACCAGCACGCCGTACATGATGATTTCTTCCCCGGCCCGGAAGTCCCGCTCGCTGAACTTGTGCTTCACCGGGATGTCTTCCAGCAGTTCGATGGCGCCTCCGTTCCACTCCACGCGCTCGCCCGCTCTGAAGTCGCGCAGCGCAACAATAACGTTATCGTCCGGGTGTACTTTTAGCAATTTATCTTTCATACCTCAGTGGAATAATAATATTAACAATAAAGCTTGTCGAACGCTTGTCGAAATCTCATTGGTTTTTAAAAATTAAACAGGGGGTTTGCCGTGATAGTCGACAGGCGAACTTTCTTCGCCCGCTGAAGCATAGCGTAAGCGGGAGTCGCCAGCCGACATCACATCCCCTTATTGATATTTGAAACTCAATCAGACTTCGACAACACTTCAACAACATCTAAAACCCAAACGCCTTCGGCAGCCACAAGCTCAGCCCGGGCACATAAGTTACGATTATCAAGGCCACCAGCATGGCGACGAACAGCGGCAACAGAGGGCGCACCACCTTTTCGATGGTCGTCCCGGCAATGCCTACCCCGACGAACAGTACCGAACCGACCGGAGGAGTGCAAAGGCCAATACAAAGGTTCAACACCATGATGATCCCAAAGTGCGTAGGATCCATGCCCATTTCCGTGACCACCGGCAGGAAAATGGGCGTGAAGATCAGCACCGCCGGCGTCATGTCCATAAATACCCCGACAAACAGCAGAGTCAGGTTGATGATCAAAAGGATCACCACCTTGCTGTCGCTGACCGAGAGCAGGATATCTGTGATGTTCTGGGGAATGTTTTCGTAGGCCATGATCCAGGACATGCTCATGGAAGTGCCAATGAGCAGCATGACGATGGCGGTAGTCCCAACGGAAGACAGGAAGATTTCCGGGAGGTCCTTCATGTCTACTTCCCGGTAAATGAAGGTCAGGACCAGGCAATACAGCACGGCAGCCGCTGAAGCTTCAGTAGCAGTAAAGATGCCTGCCACGATACCTCCGATGACGACCAGCAGCAGCAGCAGGCTGGGGAAGGCATCCAGGAAGCTGCGCAGAACCTCGTTCAGCGTGCTGCGTTTCCCGGCGGGAAACCCTTTTCTTTTTGCCCAGATCGCCGCGACGATCATCAGAAAAACCCCCGTCAGTATGCCGGGTAAATACCCTGCCAGGAAGAGGGCGGCGATGGACACCCCTCCGCTGGCCAGGGAGTAGACGATCAGGATGTTGCTGGGCGGGATGGTCAGCCCGGTTGTGGAGGAGGTAATGTTCACCGCCGCTGCAAACTGGCGGCTGTATCCTTCCTTCTCCATTTCATCGGTCATGAAACTGCCGATAGCCGACGCTGCCGCTACCGCCGAGCCGGCGATGGCGCCGAACAGCATGGCGGCTATGATGTTGACATGGGCCAGCCCGCCGGGCAGCGAGCCGACAAGTGTTTTGGCAAATTTGACCAGGCGCCGGGCGATGCCGCCCCGGTTCATGATCTGCCCGGCCAGGATGAAAAAAGGAATGGCCAGCAGCGCGAAGCTGTCCAGGCCCGTAGCCATCCGCTGGGCAACCGTCGTAAAGGACGAAATAACCGGGATGCCCGCCAGCATGGTCAGCAGGCTGCTGATGCCGATGCTCCATGCGACCGGTACGCCGATCGCGAGCAGGATGAGGAAGGAAAGGACGAGTATCAGTATTTCCATGACTTAAAGTTTTGGGAGGGCCACCCGCCTCCGGCAGGTTATGGCGGACAGGCATCCATGTGGGCCCTTATTGATGCATTTGATCGTATTGGATCATATTATCGGCCTTGTAGTAGACGATCAGCAGCCCACTCAGAGGCACCACGCTGTAAACCATTGCCATAGGGACGCGCAGGGCGGGCGACAACTGCCCCAGCACCTGGGTGATGTAGATAAGCCGTATGCCTCCGATCACCATGACGGCAAGGGCAAACAGGATGACCAGTGAACTGATCACCATATACAGGCGCTTTTGGCCCTGCTTTTGTAACCTGGGCATGAGGAGGTCGATAGACAGGTGCATGTTTTTTCCGGCGGCATAGGCCGATCCCAGTATGCCGATCCAGATGAGCAGGAAACGGGCCAGCTCTTCCGACCAGCTGGCCTGGCTGCCCATGGCGTAACGGGTGAAAACACCCCAGAGTACGTCCAGGGTCATAACGCCCATCAGGAAGGCGAGGAAGTTTCCCAGTATTTTGTCAATGCGTTGTCGTATCATTCTGCTGCTTGGATTTCCTGAATGAGTTGGTACATTTCCGGGTTGCCTTTATAGCTTTCGAGAATGCTTTTGGTCTTCCCGGCGAAGAGCGACTTGTCGGGGTGGATGACCTCCACGCCGGCTTTCTGTACTTCCTCCAGGGCTAGTTCTACTGCTTCTGCCCACAGCTTGCGCTGGTAAACGGTCGCTTCGTAAGCGGCTTCCTGCAGCCATTCCTGTTCCTGTGGGTCCAGCCGGTTCCAGGCCACGGTGCCGATGATCAGCATATCCGGCACATAAGTGTGCTGGTTGAGCGAGTAGTATTTGCACACTTCGTAGTGGCGGGAGGTGTAAAAGCTCGGCGGGTTGTTTTCCGCTCCGTCAACGACGCCCTGCTGCAGGGCAGTATAAAGCTCGCCCCAGGAGATCGGCGTCGGGGCGCCGCCCAGCGCACGCACCAGGTTGATGGCCGTCACGCTTTCCTGTACCCTTATCTTCAGTCCCTGCAGGTCTTCAGGAGTGCGGACAGGCTTGTTTTTGGTATAAAAAGAACGCTGGCCGGCGTCAAAGTAAGCCAGTCCCCGGAGCCAGTATTGTTCTCCCTGCACCAGCAACCTCCGGCCTATCTCGCCGTCCAGAACCCGAAAGCAGTGGCCCTGGTCCCTGAAAATGTAAGGCAGGCTGAATACCTGTATTGTCGGCGCAAAATTTTCCATCACCGCCGCCGACACTTTGGTCATGGCCAGGCTGCCAATCTGCAGCAGCTCCAGGCACTGCCGTTCAGTACCCAACTGCTGGCTGGGGTAGATTTCGATCTGCAGGCGGCCGCCCGATTTTTCGGCTACCCGCTCCGCCATGTATTCCATTCCCTTGTGCACGGGGTGGGCATTGTCCAGCCCGTGCGCCAGTTTCAGGCTCTTGGTTCTGGAAATCTCCCCGCAGCCGGTTAGTGCAGCCAGGCTTAGTAAGGCCAGGATAAACAGGGTTGATGTTGTTCTATGCATAAGGTGTTAGTTCCTGGTTGATTGGTTGATTTGGTTGATTGGTTGATTGGTTGGGTGGTTGATTGGTTGGGTGCCCCGGGCTGACTAATTAACCCAATCAACTGAAATAACCTCATCAACTACCTCCCCTTAACCCCCGGATAATCCCCAGCGCCTCCCGCGTCCGCTTCTCCAGCGTTTCGAAATCGCCGGACCGGAGTATGTCGCCGGAGATCAACTTCGAGCCCATCCCCACACAGGTGACGCCGGCATCGAACCAGCTTTTCAGGCTCTCCAGGGTAGGGGAGACGCCCCCGGTGGGCATGACGCTCGTCCACGGTTGCGGCCCTTTGATGTCTTTCACAAAACCAGGGCCATAAGTTCCGCCGGGAAACAGCTTGACGATCTCGCAGCCCAGCTCTTCGGCCCGGGCGATCTCCGCCAGGGAGCCGCAGCCGGGAGACCAGAGGACCTTGCGGCGGTTGCAGGCCAGGGCGATGTCTTCCCGAAGGACGGGGGTTACCACGAAATTGGCGCCCAGCTGCATGTATAGAGAGGCGGCGGCGGCATCTGTGACCGAACCGACGCCCATGATCATCTCCGGCAGCTCTTTGGCGCAGAATTTATTCAGCTCCCCGAATACTTCGTGGGCAAAATCGCCCCGGTTGGTGAATTCCAGCAACCGGGCACCCCCGCGGTAACAGGCGGCGATGGCCTTCTTGCCCAGCTCCACGTCAGGATGGTAAAACAACGGCACCATACCCGTTTCCGCCATGGTTTGAGCTACTTGTATGCGCGTGAACCTTGCCATTTTTTTCCTGGAAGTTTAAAGGTTTGGCCGCACCCGGTGTGCAGCCAAACGACTAAGTAATGTATGAAACTATAAATTTTTGATGTGCGATGTACGGTTTTCGATATGTGATTTACCACTCTTGACTCGCAGCCCCACCCGAGCTGCCCGGGCACGCAAATCGCAAATCGCAAATCGCAAATCGCAAATCGCAAATCGCAAATCGCAAATCGCAAATCGCAAATCAAAAATCAAAAATCGCAAATCAAAAATCATTACCGGCTGACCCTCCCGCTCGCATCTCCCTTCATCAACGTTTCCACCTCTGGCAAGGTAGCCAGGTTGGCGTCCCCGTAGATGGTGTGCTTCAGGCAGGAGGCTGCCACGGCAAAGTTCAGCGCCTTCTGGTCGTCGTTCGGATAAGTAAGAAGGCCGTAGATCAGGCCGCCCATGAAGCTGTCGCCCCCGCCAACCCGGTCGACGATATGGGTGATCTGGTAGGTCGGCGCTTCGTAGAGTTTTTTGCCGTCGTACAGGACGCCCGTCCAGCTGTTGTGGGAGGCGCTGATGCTGCCGCGCAGCGTGGTGATGGCCTTTTTGCAGCGTGGAAAGCGCTCCATGAGCTGCCGGCAAACGGAAATGTAAGCGGAGGCATCCATCGTGTCTCCCTTCGTGACGTCCACGCCTTCCGGGTGGATGCCGAAGTGTTTCCCGGCATCTTCCTCGTTGCCCAGGATGATGTCGCACCCGGCAGTCAGTTCAGGCATCACCTCGGAGGATTTCTTCCCGTACGTCCATAGGTTCTTGCGGTAGTTGAGGTCGGTGGACACGGTGATGCCCAGGCGGTTGGCCGCCTGAATGGCCTCCAGGGTGGCGTCGGCCGCCCCCTGCGACAGAGCGGGCGTGATGCCCGTCCAGTGAAACCACTGTGCATCCCTGAACACCTCTTCCCAATCGACCATGCCGGCCTGTATGCTGGCCATGCCGCTGTGGGCGCGGTCGTAGACTACCTTGCTGCCCCGCGCCACGGCCCCCATCTCCAGGAAGTAGATGCCCAGGCGCTCCCCGCCCCGCAGGACGTGCGTAGTGCCCACGTTGCGCTTGCGCATCTCCATCAGGGCGCATTCTCCAATATCGTTGTTCGGCAGGCGGGTAACGAATTCGACCGGCAGGCCGTAGTTGGCCAGGGAAACGGCGACATTGCTCTCCCCGCCGCCATATATGACGTCAAACTGGCTCGCTTGCGAGAACCGCTGGTAGCCGGGAGGCGCCAGCCTCAGCATGATCTCTCCAAATGTTACAATCTTTTTCATGGTTGTTCTTTTTGTTTTTTATTGGCTGGCCGAAGTCAGCTGGGTCAGCTGGGTCAGCTGGTCGAAGTCTCCAGACTTCGACTCAGAACCCAAAATACCCCTCCGCATTCCTGTAACAAATATCCTTTACAATCCCCCCCAGCCATTCCACATCCCCGGGCAGTTCTCCGTTGTGCACGTCTTTGCCGATGAGGTTGCAGAGCAGCCGGCGGAAGTATTCGTGCCGGGGGAAGGACAGGAAGCTCCGGCTGTCCGTCAGCATGCCGATGAAGCAGCTGAGCAGGCCCATGTTGGACAGGGCGTTGAGCTGTTTTTCCATGCCGTCCTTCTGGTCGAGGAACCACCAGGCGGAGCCGAACTGCATCTTGCCCCGCACCGAACCGTCGTTGAAATTGCCGATCATAGTGGCCATCACCTCATTATCCCGGGGATTGAGGTTGTAGAGGATGGTTTTGGCCAGCTTGTCTTCCGAATCGAGGCGGTTGAGAAACCGGGCGAGGGCGGCGGCCTGGCTGAAATCGCCAATGCTGTCGAAGCCGGTGTCGGGTCCCAGCCGGCGCATCATGCGGCTGCTGTTGTTGCGCAGGGCGCCCAGGTGAAATTGCTGCACCCAGCCCTTCTCCGCATAGAGGCGCCCCAGTTCATAAAGAATAGCTGACTTAAAGGCAAGGCTTTCTTCCGCAGACAACTCCTGGCCGGAAAGCCGCTTCTTCAGGGCGGCGTCCACCTGATTGTGCGTAAAAGGCGCTGCGTATACCTGTTCCAGGCCATGGTCAGAAAGGCGGCAACCATTGTCGTCGAAAAACCGGATGCGGTTGCTCAGGGCTTGCAGCAGGGCGTCGAAGTCATGGATTTCGACGCCTGCCGCCTGGCCCAGCTTATGCAGATAGCCTGTAAATTCTTCTTTGTCGATCAGGATGGCTTTGTCGGGGCGAAAAGCCGGCCGCATCTGTATCTCGAAGCTGTCGTCGGCTTTGGCCAGCCGGTGGTGTTCGAGGTTGTCTGTCGGGTCGTCCGTGGAGCAAACCACCGCCACGTTCATCTTGCGCAGCAGGTTGCGGGTGCTGTACGCTGGCGTGCTGAGCAGGGCGTTGCACTGTTCGTAGATGCCGTCCGCCGTTTTGGAGTTCAGCAGTTCGGAGATGCCGAAATAGCGCTGTAGCTCCAGGTGCGTCCAGTGAAACAGTGGGTTGCGGATGGTAAAAGGGACGGTTTCGGCCCATTTGCGGAATTTCTCCGCATCGCCGGCGCTGCCGGTTATGTATTTTTCCGGAACGCCCAGGGTGCGCATGGCCCGCCATTTGTAGTGGTCGCCCTGCAGCCAGATGGCGGCCAGGTTCGGGAAGTTTTTATCCGCAGCGATCTCATCCGGCGGCAGGTGGTTGTGGTAGTCGATAATGGGTTGTTCCCTGGCGTACTCGTGGTAGAGGATTTCCGCTGTCCGGTTCTCCAGCAGGAAGTTCTCGTCCAGGAAGGGCTTGACATCAGTCGTGACGGCAGGCATAGGCATCATTTTTTGTCGTTCCGATAATTGGCCAATGGCAGGCCCAGTTCTTCGATGCCTTCCATAGCCAGCCGGGCATATTCGGTAGCGCCCTTCAGGGTCAGGTGGGTGTTGTCCTGTTCCCCGTCCGGAAAACGCTCGTACTGGCCCGGTTTCACCCAAAGATAGATTTCTTTGGACTTTTCAGGGCCCAGGGCTTCGATGAAGCCTTCCGTTTTCAGCTGGTGGTCGATGAACGGCACGTTCATCTCTGTGGCTACAGCCCTCGTCACGAAAGGGTATGCGCCGTGGGTGTCCACCAGCGTGCCCTGCTCGTTGAAGTTGCGCCGGACGATGGATGAAAGCAGCACCGGAAACGCCCCCCGCGCTCTGGTTTCCCGCACGAATTTTTCCAGGTTGCGGCGGTAACCGGTATAGGGGTTGGTGTATCGGGCCGGATCCTTTTCTTTCATGTCGTTGTGGCCAAACTGAATGAATACATAGTCCCCGGAACGCAGCTCCGCCAGCACGGCTTCCCAGCGCCCTTCGTCGATGAAGCTCCTGGTACTGCGGCCATTTACCGCATGGTTGCGTACTTCTGCGTTCTCGTTGAAGAAGGAAGGCAACAACTGCCCCCATCCCCGTTCCGGGTTGATTTCGGGCGCTCCGGGCTTATCCGCCATCGTCGAATCGCCGACCATGAAAACCCTGATCTCCGGTTGGGCCAACTGTCCCGTGAAAGAAAAAGCCAGGACGCCCAGCATAACCGGCAACAGCAGTTTTATTTTTTTCCTTTTGAGCAGGTTCATCGTTTGTTCTTTTAGTTGTCGGCCGGCGTTTCCACCAATGTTCCGTTCAGGTAAAAATCGCGGAACTCCAGGCCTTCGGCGAATTCGATGGAGTTGCCTTTTTCCGCGCCGTCAAAACGGCAGTTGACAATATGGACGTTCTTTACAGGGTGTTGCCCGCTATAGCCGTCGATCAGCACGCCGTATTTGCTTTTGGACGACTGCACGTTCTCAACGAAGATGTTCTGCACTACCGGGATGAAGGTTTGGTTGGTATCCGAATAGATGGGATAGCGCATGTTCACCCGGACGACGGCTTCGCCCACTTCGCCCACGGCAATGTTCCTGAAATACAGGTTCTCTATCGTCCCGCCCCGCACCTTATTGGTTTTCACCCGGATGGCCCGGTCGAGGTTGGGGCTGTCCATCCGGCAGTCTTCCCCGAAGATATTCCGGGCGCCGCCCGACACTTCGCTGCCGATGACGATGCCCCCGTGGCCGTCTTTCATGCGGCAACCCTGTACGACGACGTTCTCGATGGGCCTGCCGATGCGGCGGCCATCCTGGTTCCTTCCGGATTTGAGGGCGATGCAGTCATCGCCGGTATCGAAGTAGCAGTTCTTGATGAGCACGTTGCGGCAGCTCTCCGGGTCGCACCCGTCGCTGTTGGGCCCGTGGCTGATTACGCGCACATTTTGGATGGCAATATTTTCGCTCAGGACCGGGTGGATGATCCACATCGGGGAATTCAGGATGGTGACGCTGTCGATCAGGATGTTGCGGCAGCGGTACGGCTGGATGAAATTCGGGCGCAGGTAGGCCCCTTCGCCCAGTATTCGCTCCTCTACCGGCACTTCCCGCGTATTCCAGCCGAACAGTCGCGGGCGGCTGAGGCTGTCTTTCTGGCTGGGCATCCCTTCCCGCCATCCGTATTCTTCTTTGTCCACCCACTTCCACCAGTTGGTCGAATCTGCCTGCCCGTCGAGGGTCCCGCCACCGGTGATGGCGATGTTCTCCTGTTCGAAAGCGTAGATCAGCGGAGAGTAGTTCATGCACTCCACGCCTTCCCAGCGGGTGAAAACTACCGGAAGATAGTGTTCCGGCAAAGTGCTGAACCGGATGGTGGCTCCTTCGGAGATATGCAGGTTGACATTGCTTTTCAGGTGGATGGGGCCGTTGACGGCGTATTCACCTGGTGGGACTTCCACCGTTCCCCCGCCTTCCGAATGGCACTTTTCAATAGCCGCCCGGATGGCCGGCAGGCAATCGGCCTGGCCGCCGGCCACCGCACCGAACCCGGTGATGTCAAAAACGGCATCCGGAAAAACAGGCGGCCGGATGGAGTCGATGATCTGCTCCATCTGCGCCCAGGGCGCGCCGGCCGCCTGCTCCGGCGGGTTGGTTTTACAAGCCGCCAGGGCGATAAGTATGATGAAATAGGTTAGACGTCTCATGCTTTGCTTTTTACCATTCATTCTCAAAACCGGGCTTGTTGTATATTTCCGCCCAGTCCCGATGGCCCTCTGTAAAACTGGCCAGGCACCAGGTGAACATAAAGTCCACCGAGGGCGGCGCGATGGTGTCGTGGTAGGTCGGCGTCACGTTGATGGCCGTTTCGTCAAAAATATGGGCGTAGACGTTGACCTGCTCTTCGGGCAGCGCGCAGTTTTGAAGGACGTAGGGCACGTCCCCCTCGATGTCCGTTTCGCAGCGGAAGTGGTAAATTTCTTCCTTGGCGTTGGGGCCCAGGCCGTGGGGGCCGTCCGGCCCGTGGAAATGCGGCGGGTAGCTGCCCACGCCGCCCCGCTGGGCCATGTAGGTGTCGCCGAAGAGCAGGCGGCAGGCCTGCACGTTCTGGTCGACCAGCTTGAAAACGGTCCTGCGCGACATGGGGCGCCGGTTGCCCAGGGTGGCCGCCAGTTCGGTGCCTTCGATGTCGGCATGGCGGACCAGTTGCACCGGGTGGGCGGTATGGCAGTCCACGGCTTTGAACTCGCTGACATCGCAGAAGCCTTCCGCTTCGATGTGCACAATGTTGTTGATGCCCGCGTACAGGACGTCGCCCTTGCCCAGGGCGTAATTTTCTCCGCCGGCGGCGATCTTCGCTTTTCCGCGGTTGACATAGTATACCGCCTCTTCGCCAGCGAGCGTACGTTCGGCGCCGTGCCCGCCCTCCAGGGCTATTCTGGCCAGGCGGAGATAGCGAAAGGTCGAGTTGTCTGCCGTGATGATCTCCTGGACTTCATTCAGTGCAGGGGCGGCGTCGAACGCTTCCACTTTGCGGATTTCATCCTTAAGCGGCACAGCCACCCGGAGGTCATGCCGGCGCTGCTGCGGCGTTTTGGGGCTGCCTGTCCTGGTTTCGCCTATTGTTTTGGGTTGTACCATATTGCTTCTTAGTTTTTTATTTCGTGCCGGCAGTGCCGGCAATAACTCACTCCTTCACTCATCAACCAACCGTGCCCGTGGCTTACCGCGCCATCCAGCCGCCATCTACGGTGACCAGCGTGCCGTTGACGTAATTGCTGGCTGCGGAAGCCAGGAAAACCACGGCGCCCGCCAGGTCCTCGGGTGCGCCCCAGCGGCCGGCGGGTATCCTTTTCAGGATTTCGGCAGACCGGCCGGGGTCGTCCTGGAGTTTTTGCGTATTGTCCGTCCGGAAATATCCGGGAGCGATGGCGTTGACCTGGATATTGTGCCTGGCCCATTCGTTGGCCAGCGCTTTGGTGATCCCGGCGACGCCATGTTTGCTGGCGGTGTAGGCCGGCACGGTGATGCCTCCGGAAAAGGAGAGCAACGAAGCGACGTTTATGATCTTGCCGCCGCCGTTTCCGATCATGTGCCGGGCCGCCAGCTGCGACATATAGAAGGAGGCGGTGAGGTTGACTTCCAGTACCCGGTCCCACTCCTCCAGAGGGTAGTCGGCGGCGGGGTAGCGGGCAATGGTGCCGCCGTTGTTGACCAGTATGTCCAGCCGGCCGGCCTGGGCCAGGGCCTGTGTGAATAGCTGTTCCACAGAACTGCGCTCGCCGAGGTCTGCCGCCAGGCTGCTGCCATGCCCGCCAAGGGCTTCGATTTGGCGCAGGGTCTCGTCTGTGCCTCCCGGCCTGGAACTGCTGCAGATGACAAAAGCTCCGGCCCGGGCCAGCGCAATGGCCATTGCCTGCCCCAGGCCCCGGCTGGCGCCGGTAACCAGCGCCGCCTTATTATGGAGAGAAAATAAAGAAGAGCGTGACATAAACATCATTAATTTACCAAAGACGAGGCTAAAGGTAAAAAGAGCAGAGGCAAAAAATGGCGCAGGATTTAACAAATGACCGGCGGTTTTTCACATTTCAGGCCTGATAGTCAAAGCGATAGGCAAAAAACAAAATTTTATGCCTGAAAAAAGACAGCTATAGAATATGATTCTTTTGGAACGGGAAAAAATAATTTTTTATCTTAACACTATAATAGCCGGGTTCCCCCGGGGAATCCGGTATCCTGTAAACAAACAGCAAGAGAGGTCCTGGAAATGGCCAATAAGAGTTCCTGCAAATACAACCAGATTAGTTTACTGCTTCTGTTTATTTTCTCCTTGCCCGTTTTGGCCGGAGCAACGGAACCCTATACCCCCCGGGTTGTCAACCCGCTTTCCGAGTCCTGGCGCTGGAAACACTTCCCAGAGCTGGAAGGCAATGGAGTCCGGTCTATCGCCGAAGATGCCCGGGGAAGAATCTGGGTGGGGTACAACCATGGCGTCTATGAGTACGACAGCTACCGCTGGGCGCCGCACGGCCCCGAACAAGGCCTGCCCGGCATGCCGGTGGAAAAAGTGTTTGCCGCCCGGGACGGATCCATTTACGCCGCCGCTACCAATGGCATTTACCGGTATGCCGACGATTACTGGGCACCGGTACTGGTACCTGAAAGGGACACGGCCCTCCAGTTTTACCGGATCGCTGAATTGTCCGACGGAAGCCTCATGTTCTCTTCCGATATTGGGGTCATTCACCTGTCGCAAAAACGGCGGCCCATCTTTTATACTTCTGCCTCCAAAGCCCGGGCGTTGAAACGCTACTTTAAAAATGCCGACTGGATCAGGCTACCGGAAGAAGCCATGGCCGGAGGCGATTTTCTGGACGTTTCGGACATCCTTGAAGACCACAGCGGAAAAATATGGTTTGCCCTGACCCTGCCAGAAGAAAGAGGGCTTCTTTTAAAATTCAACCGGCCGGAAAGCCCGGGCGCTTTTTTGGCCGGTTACGAGGTAATAGCCTCGGGCGAGGAGTTCCGGCTTGGTGAGGGGCAGAAGCTGATACAGGCTGCCGATAAAAGGGTTTGGGTAGTCAATACGACGACCAAGATCGGGATAACCGTCTTCGGGGATAAACAAGTGGAGTACATTAAATTGGCAGATATTTTCGGCGGCGACGAGTTCATGACGGACATTGTCCGGTCTTCGGACGGAACCATCTGGGTGGGCTCTCTCGGAAAGCTGTACGCATTCCGGGATGGCGCCTGGGAAATCTATACTTCTCCTCAGTACAATATTCCCGCCAACCAGTTGATGCTGCAGGAGTCAATTCATAACAAGCTCTGGGTGGCCGGCTATAAATCCAAGGTCTTCCTCCTGGACTTTTCTTCCGACCGCTGGGTTACCTATGCCGGGCTCAACTTCCAGTGCGAAGGGCCGCAGGGAGAACAATGGTTCATCGAAGCCGGCGGAAAAGCCGTGTGCCGGACCGATGAGGGCTGGGTCGCCTATACCGGGGCGGATGGCCTGATCGACGCTCCGATACGGATCATCTCCACTTCCCGGGGCCAGGTCTGGGTGGCGGGTTCTCACCGGAACCAGGCCGCAACCGGCGTGTTGAAGGACGGCCGTTGGGAGAAGCACCTCCACCCAAAACTCTCCTGGGGCATCGATTACCGGGCAGTCTTCGAAGCTGCCGACGGCACGCTGTGGTTTGGCGGCAGCGTCGACCACGAAAAAGACAGGGGGCAGTTGGGAGGCGTGCTGCAACTGCCGGCACCCTGGCAGGAACCGCTGCACTGGATTCATCACGTGTCCGGTAAAAACGGCCTGATCCAGTCCAATGCCTACGGCATTGGGCAATCTTCCGACGGGAGGATTTGGCTGGGAGGGGGGAGCCTCCACTATTATGACGGAGAAAAATGGGGGCGGCCGGAGGACAGCCGGCTGCGGCAGTTCGTCAATATCGTACACAGCTCCGGCGGAAAACTCATCGTGGGATCCCGCTATTACGGGGTTTTTATCCACGATTTCCAGGGGGAAGAATGGAAGAATTTCAATACCGCTCACGGCTTGTCGGGAAATACGATCATCAGCATCGACGCCGTGGCCGACAGCTTCCTCCTGGTGGCAACCGAAAACGACATCTGCCGCTTCGACGGAGAAAAGTGGGTGAGCAATATCTTTCCGCCCGAGTTCAATATGGATGTGGAAGGAGGATCTATTTTTCACGATAGCCAGGGAGCAGTCTGGATCAATCACTCCAGCCGGAAGTGGAAACGCCGGGCGTTCAGTTACGGCAAAACCGAGGAAGGCCCCTACCAAAACTATTTAACCTACCGCTACCTGCCGGACAACCAACCTCCCGAGACAGATATCCTCTCCTTTGAGGAAGAAGTGTCTCCCAAAGGCAACACCTTTATCGAATGGAATGGGCGGGACTACTTCGCGCAATCCGACGCTCAGCGCCTTTCGTTCTCTTACCGCCTGGATGGCGGGGCCTGGTCTTCCTTCTCTCCGGAAAAGCACGACAAGTTCCAGAACCTGGCTACCGGCGTTCACCGGCTGGAAGTGCGGGCGCGGGACCTCGATATGAACATCGACCCGACCCCCGCCGCTATCACTTTTACCGTGCAGCCGCCGGTCTGGAAACAACCCTGGTTTATTCTGCTGATGCTGGCTTTCGTCACTATCCTGGCCATTTACGAATACCGGATTATTACCAAGAAGCAAAAACTCGAAAAGCTCAACGCCTCCCTCAGCCAGGCTAATGACAACCTGAAGAGGAAAAGCCGCCAGATCGAATTGCAAAACGAAGAGATCACCGCCCAGAAGGAACAAATCCTGCTTCAGGCACAGGAACTGGCGGCCAGCAATATCAACCTGGAAGAACGCAACCAGAAGATTCGCCAGCAGAAGGACGAACTCGAAAAGATGGTGGTGCAGGTGGAAGAGCTGTCCCGCGCCAAACTCGGCTTTTTCACCAATATCTCTCATGAGCTGCGCACGCCGCTGACCCTGATCCTCGGGCCGGTGGAACAACTGCAGAGCAGCGCCGCCAGCCTGTCTGAGGCGGAACGGCAGCGCCTCTACGAGATTATTCACCGCAATTCTGCGCGCCTGCTCAAGCTGATCAACCAATTGCTGGAGTTGAGGCGCATCGAGAACAGCTCGCTGGAACTCAGCCTGCAGCCGCTGGACCTTCCGGAGTTTCTCCGGAGCATCCTGAAATTGTTCGAAAACCTGGCTGCCGAGCGTTCCATCGATCTGGCCTTCGAGCCCGGCACCTGCTGCCGCCCGGCAATGCTCGACCCCGACAAGGTGGAAAAGATCATCGTCAACCTGTTGTCCAATTCGTTTAAACATACTCCCGACGGAGGGCGGATCCTAGTAGCCCTGGACGAGGTTCCCGCCCCAGAAGCCCGGCTTGCCGGCGATGCCCTCCGGATCGCCGTCAGGGATACCGGCGAAGGCATATTAAAAGAAGACCTGGAACAAATCTTCAGCCCGTATTACCGCTCCGGCCCGCTCAACCGGAGCGAATTCAGCACGGGCATCGGGCTGTCTTACATCAAAGACCTGGCAGAGGCGCACGGCGGACGGGTAAAAGCAGAGAGCCAGAAGGGCAAAGGCGCCTGTTTTTTCGTCTGCCTGCCCCTGGTGGAATACCACAGCACCCATGCTGCCCGGAAGCCCCTAAGCGCGCCCCGCCTGAACGATGCCCGCCTGGAAGTACAGTCCCTGATGGCCTCGGGCCAGGGCGAAAGCGCTTCCAGGCCGGCGCCTGCCCGGCGTGCTGTTAATGGAAATGGGAACGGGCAAAAGGACAAACCGCACATCCTCATCGTTGAAGATAACCCGGATATGCTCAGCTTCCTGCAGGGTATCCTCTCCGAAAAATATCAAACGTACACTGCGGAAAATGGAAAGAAAGGGCTGTCCATCGCTCAAAAACAGGAGTTCGACCTCATCCTGAGCGACGTGATGATGCCGGAAATGGACGGGCTGGAATTCTGCAGGCAGATAAAAACGAATTTCGAGACGAGCCACATCCCCGTCGTGCTGCTCACCGCCAAAACCATGGACGACCACAAAATGGCCGGCTACCTCACCGGCGCCGACGACTATATCCCCAAGCCTTTTAACCCCGAACTGCTGGAGGTGCGCATCGGCAACCTCCTGAACCAGCGGCAAAAACTCCGCGAGAAATTTACCCGGGAGTTCATGTTGACCCCCAAAGAGGTGGAGCTCGCTTCCCCGGATGAGGAATTGCTGCAACACCTGGTCCGGCTCATGGAAGAACACGTCGACGACTCCGGCTTCAACGTCAATAAAATGTGCGAGATGGTGCACCTCAGCCACATGCACTTCATCCGCAAGGTGAGGCAACTCACTGGAAAAACGCCGAGCGAGCTGTTGAAGTCGTTCCGCATGAAACGGGCAAAAGACCTGCTGGCCCAGCAAAAGGTCACTATTTCCGAGGTGGCTTATCAGGTAGGGTACGACCTGCCCAACTCCTTCAGCCGCGTTTTCCGCCAGGAATTCGGCATGACGCCCACGCAGTATGTGGAAAGGTTGGGCCCGTAGGATGGGATTGCGCTGTTGATCGGTTATTATTGCCGCCTGAAACCAAACGCGTTATTGGTTATTCGCTCATCCTGGAGCTTAAGCTGGCGGTTGGTTCCCGGCAATAACCATTAACAAATAACCGCAGTTAATCCGCTATTGCCCGCGGTTTCATCATACTCCCTTCCCGGGCGCTTTCTATCATCACGGCCTCCAGGATGTTCTCCTGGTTGAGGATGCCGACCAGTTCGCCGTATTCGTCGTAGACCGGGCAGATGGATAATTTTTTCCTGGACATTTGCTCGTACGCCTCGTTCAGCTCCATGTCGGGAGAGAGGCGTATCCAGTCCTGGTTGACGATGCGTTTGATGCGTTCCTCCTTGCCCAGGGCCTGCAGCCCCTTGATGATGTCGTCCCTGGAGATCGTGCCGATGATCTGGTTGTCTTCCGTGACGACAAACTCCTTCTCCTGGCCGTCGAGCAGGATTTCTACGGCCCGCCCGATGGTCTCCCAGGCGTGGAGCGGCGTATATTGGTGCATGAGCACATCCCGGACGGTAAGGCGGGAGAGCAGGGAGCGCTGGGTCTCATAGCTGGCTTCTCCGCTGGCGCCCAGGTAAATGAACAGGCCTATAAAGATGAGCCAGAAATCGTACATGAAACCGAAGAAGACGAACCCGATGGCGAGGAACTGCCCGATGCGGGCGGCAATATTGGTGGCGGTGGCCCGGTCGTACTTCATCGACAAGAGGGCCCGAAGGACCCGCCCGCCGTCCATGGGAAAAGCAGGGATCAGGTTGAAGGCAAAGAGCAGGACGTTGACAAAGAGCAGGTTGGGCAGGAAGTATTTGCCCAGGGTGATCTGGCTGGGGTCTTCCAGCTGGCTGGTGGGCAGGCTCAGGCCGGTGGCCTTGATGTAAATAAAGAGGACAATGGCGATCACGACGTTTACCGCCGGCCCGGCCAGGGCGACGGCGAGTTCCTGCCGGGGTTTTTCCGGCATCTTTTCCAGCATGGCCAGCCCCCCGATGGGCAGCAGAGTGATCCGCTGGGTCTGTATGCCGTAGCGCCGCGCCGTCAGCGCATGGCCGAATTCATGGAGCACTACGCAGGCGAAGAGCGCAAGCACGAACGCTACCCCGGTGAAGGCTTCCGTGGTATTCTGCCCCGCGTTCAGGCTGGAGATGAAAATCCACGCCAGCAGGATGAGAAAGGTCCAGTGCAGGTATACGTTGATGCCCGCAATCCGGGCTATTTTTAAAGACCAGGTCATCATTTTCCGGTTGTTTGGTTAGTGGTTAGAGCTTGTCTGGAGGCTGCTGCAGGCAATCCTCTTACCAAATTACCTAAAAAAAGAGAAATTGTTCGAAATACTGAGCTCGTCTGCAGGCTTTATTGTGTATAGGTACATTCGTGTATTCGTGCATTTTTGTATAGGTTACCCCACGCCCCCATCCACCCATGAACCCATGAACCCCCTACCCCTCCACCAACCCATGCTTAATCGCGTACTTCACCAGCCCGGCAGTATTCTTCACGCCCAGCTTTTCCAGCAGGTTCCGGCGGTGGGTATCGACGGTGCGGATGCTGATGAACAGCTTGTCGGCGATCTCCGGGTTGGAATACTCCTCGGCGATGAGGCGCAGCACTTCGATCTCCCGGCGGGTGAGGGGGACGCCCGCCTTGCGTTCCGGCGGTTTTTTGCCTTTCACCAGTTGGTCGACCAGGGTGGCGGAGACCTGGCTGCTGAAGTAGGTATGGCCTTCAGCCACCGCCTTGATGGCGTTGACGAGCTCGGCGCTGCCTGCGTCTTTGAGCAGGTAGCCGGAAGCGCCGGCTTCCAGCATCCGGACGATGTAGCTGCTCTCCGAATGCATGGACAGGACCAGTATCTTGATTTCCGGATATTGCTCTTTGACCAGCCGGGTCGTCTCGATGCCGCCGGCCTCGCCCATGGAAATATCCATAAGGATGAGTTCCGGCCGGGCTTTGCGGAGCTTTTCCATCACCTCCTTGCCGTCCTGCGCCTGGGCGACGACCCGTATCTCTCCCGTATTTTCCAGGATGGAGACGATGCCCTCCCGGAAAACGCGGTGGTCGTCGGCGATCATGATCTCTATCATGCTTCAAGGGTTTTTAAGGGTACTTCAATGGTGGCCAGCACGCCCTGGCCGGGCTGGGATTCGAGGATGAACGAGCCGCCCAGCGACCGCACGCGGGTCTGGATGTTCTTCAACCCAATGCCTTTGTCTATCCCGGGGGTGGCGTCGGGCCGGTGCGGCGAAAAGCCGACGCCGTCGTCCTCCACCATGAGTACGACGGAATCGGGGTGCCGGATCAGCTGGACGTTGATCGTCTGGGCTTTGGCATACTTTACGGCGTTGTTGATCAGTTCCTGGGCGATGCGGTAGAGGCCCAGGGCCGCCTTCCGGCGGATGCGCTCCCGGAATTCGGAGTGGTAGAAATTGGCCTGCACCTTGCCGCTGCTGTTCACCCGCTGGCAGAGGTTCTCCAGGGCCGCCACCAGCCCGAAATCCACCAGCACGTTGGGCATCAGGTTGTGGGAGATGCTGCGGATATCGTTGGACATGGTCTGCAGCAGCTCGCTCATGGATTCTATCATCTGCATGGCCCGGGCGTTCTCCTCTCTGGTTTCCATCCGGAGGGCGTCCAGGTTGAGCTTGATGGTCGAGATCAGCGGCCCGATCCCGTCGTGGATTTCCTTGGAGAGCCTGCGGCGCTGCGCCTCGGTCGCTTCCAGGATGGCGTCGAGCATGTGCTGCTCGGTTTCCTTGGCGCGGGTGACGTCAATGATGCTCAGGGCGAGCCCCTGCGGCACTGCCCGCCCCCGGATAGTGAGGTAGGCCTTTCCCACCTTAATGGCCAGGAGGTCGATGCGGCCGGCGGGATCTTTTAGCGGGAAATCCAGCTGCCCGGCCAGGCCGGGGATGGCCTCCAGGTATTGCGGCAGGGCAAAGCCTTCGCCTTCCGGCAGGCGCAGGTAGGCCCGCCCCAGGTTGTTGGCCAGCAGAAGCTGGCCCGCCCGGTCCGTCACCACGATGCCGTAGGGGACGGAGGCTACGATGGATTCCAGGAGGGCTGTTTTTTGATTCATGCCGGTGTTTTCATGGTTTGTGCTGCGGATGTGCGCCCGGTTTTCCTAAAGATAGGCAAATATAGAAAAGAGCGGGTAACGCAACCGGAAAATGGCTTCGCAGGAAGGCGGATAAGGATTTGGCAGGTTCAATGCAAAGTTGAACCGCCAAAGTCATTCCGGGTGGGAGGAAGAAACTATTGACGAACAAGTTACTACTATTTTGTAACTGTTTAGGTCTTTTGTTTAACCACATAGGACACATAGCGTTTTCACAGTAGAGCACATAGGCGGCGGCTATTGTGGCCTGTGTGAACTTCCTGATCCGGCCTATGTGGTAAATAGTTACTACAAATAAATTACAAAAGGGCGGGAAGCTATACTGACGCACGGCAGGTTTTGTCGACTACAAAACCCGCCCGGTCAGTATATACTGGCATCGCTGGTTTTGTTCCTGACAAAACCACGCGTTCGCCAGTATAGTACTGAATATTGCAACAAGTAGGGGCAATAGCACAAAAAATCATGACCTCCAGTCAGCCTTAAACAAAGCAATTACATGTAATCCTTTCGAAGGCCACTTCTCAAATACCCCCTCCAAAACCATCCTGAAACACCCAATCCCCTCCCGGCCTTCCCAGCTTCACGTCATCAACAGCGCCCAACCCCTCAAACCTGAAATCGATGCCTTTGATGGCAACCGGTTGAATTTTCTCCTCTATGGAATAGGCCAGGTTGCCATCTAAAAAAATGGAAGCTTTTCCCTCAATGCATTCCATCTGGCGATGGCCATGCTGAAAGGCTCTCCAGGAATCGTATCCCAAAAACCGCGCCAGGACGTTCAGCGTATTGGAATTGGGAAAACTATGGTAGGCGACCTTGCCCCAAACCCGTTTCAGGGTGATATAACTCAATGGCTCTCCGGTCTCTTCCTGGATTTTTTCGCTCAGGTTAAGGAAATCCTGGTGTGTCCATTGTACGCCGTTGCCCCAGCCGAGCTTTGCTTCAATATCTTTGATACACTTGTCGAGGTGATCATTGGCTGTCTGCATGGTCCTGTTCCTTTGACCGCGTAATTTACGATTATTCTTTCTTTAATACCCTTTGACGGCACTTGTACAAAGTTGTACAAGCCCTGTATTGCGCGTTACAGCAGTTGCTCTTTCCTTGCAAAGGCGAAAAGCAGGTATAAATTTCCAAATCAAACTAAAGTATGATCATGAAAGCAATTTGTTTTAGCCTTTTTGTATGTTCCGTTCCGCAATTGATAAATGCCCAGGTCGCTGTCCCCTTCGACACGGCCAATTGGGAAATCGAAGCCGAAGCGTTTACATTAACGGATTACCGGGGGAAGAAAGCCCTGCAATTAAAAAACGGGATGGCCTACCTGGAAAATGCCAACTTCAAAGACGGCATTATCGAATGGGATATGGCCTTCCCGAACCAAAGAGGTTTTACCGGGGTCCGTTTCCGGATTGAGGACCTGAGCAACATGGAAGAATTCTACCTGCGCCCCCACCAATCCGGACAGCCCGACGCCAATCAGTATTGCCCGGTCGATAACGGTTTGTCTACCTGGCAGCTGTATCACAGCGAAGCATACTCGGCAGCCTATGCGTATAAATTTGACGAATGGTTTCACGTCAAATTAGTCGTGTCGGGAACGAGGGCGGAAGTTTACATTGATGATATGAAGGAACCGTTACTCCATGTGCCCTTCCTGAAAAGAAGACCAGTGGCTGGCGGGCTGATGGTCTATTCGGCAAGGGCGCCTGCCTGGTTTGCCAATTTTTCCTATACGCCGAAAGATCATCCAATTCTGATCAATCAACCCGTTGCCGAAAGCGAGATGGATCCTCTTGCCATTCCGGTTTGGTCTGTTTCCAGCCCCTTCCCGGAAAAAATGTTAGAAAAGGCCTTTACCCTGGAAGGTTTTCAGGCCGGTGGCCTGAAATGGCAGGATTTGAAGGCAGAGCCTTCCGGAACCGCCAACCTGGGCACGGTTGCTGTGCTGGATAGGGAAAAGCAGAACACCGTTTTTGCAAAGGCAGTGATAAATGCTTCCGAAGACCAGTTGAAAGCGCTCCATTTCGGTTACAGCGACCGGGCAAAGGTATACTGCAATGGCACGGCCATCTACAGCGGCGACAACGGCTACCGGACCCGCGATTTCAGATACCTGGGCACGATCGGTTATTTCGATACCGCCTACCTGCCGCTGAAAAAAGGCCGCAATGAGGTTTGGGTCGCCGTTTCAGAAAACTTTGGAGGCTGGGGCCTGCGAGGGAAACTGGAGGATTTGGAGGGGGTTGATCTGGTATACTGAAACGGCCTTTGTGGGCAGGTTGTATGTTGTTTGTTGCCCCTAAAGCCTAAAACCCAAAACCGGCCCCAGCAGCCCTATCTCACAAAATGCCGCCGGTAATAATCGTTATAGCTTTTTTTCCACTCACGGGCAGCGGGCGTATACAGCTTGGCCAGTTGAGGCCGGGCATCCGTCAGGACAACGGCGTCCTGAAGATCGATCGCCCGGGTGGAGATAAAGTGTTTATACAAGTCCTCAATTTCGTGAAACTGATGGTCGTCGAAGTGAGCCCGGGAAAAGTCCTTTTTTTCGAAAGCCGCCAGGAAGATCAGGTTTCGGGAGCTTTCCGCTCCGGGCGTTGCCAGTATTTCCGTGATTAACCCGGATTCCTGTAAGGTTTTGTAGACGGACCGGGCGGCCTTTCCTTTGACGCCGCTCAGAAAGCCGTAAAAATTGATCATTACCATACCCTGAGGGTTCAGTATGCGCTTCACGTCTTCAAAGCCCTCCAGGGTAATGAGGTGTTCCGGGACGGCTTCGCTGAGGAAGGTGTCGAAGATGACGATATCGTATTGTTTATCGGTTGTCTTCACGAAATGCCGGGCGTCGTCGATAACGACATTAGTTGCGGGGTCCATGTTAAAGAACTCCACCGACACGTCCCGCACCCGCTTGTCTATTTCCACCACGTCCACCTCAAATCCGAGGCGGCCCAGTTGCTTGACGATGGTGCCGCCCCCCAGCCCCAGCAGCAACACTTTCGACCCTTCCGGGTAAATGGAGGCAGCGGTGGGAAAATAGTGCGCCCAGTTCCAGATGCTGTATTCCATTTCGTCATCGACGCCCACGTAGGTCTGCAGGGTGTTGTTAACGACCAGCCCCCGCCCCACGCGGGCATCGGGAGTAATTTCGTAGGAAGGATGGTCCACCACTTTTATCTGTCCGAGAATGCCCTCCGACCGGTACAGCACCTTGTAATCTTCCGTATAGCGCTCCACCGGTTTCAGGCTCAAAGCCGCCAGGGCGATCAGCAACACCGGAACGGCTATGCCGCCCCTGCTTTTGGCCCTGATCAGCGATATGGTGGGAAGGATGGCCAGTAAAATGCCGGCGGCCACTGCCGGCATGGCCAGGCCGTAGTTGGGAATGACATAAAAGCCCATCAGGAAGGTGAGCAGTATTCCGCCCACGGTGGAAATGGCGTACACATTGCCCGCGCTATTGCCTGCCGCCTGGGCCTCGTCCGTCAGCAGGTTAATGATGATGGGCGATACCATGCCCATAAACACCAGTGGAGGGAACATAAAGAAGAGCAGGGAGGAAACGGCGCCCAGTTCAAGCGACAAACCGATGGTCTGGTTCATGACCAGGCTGCTGGAAAACGGCATCAGCACCAGGAGCAGGCCGGCAATGATCAAAACCCAGTACAACAGGTTGTAGCTGCCGGCGTATTTGCGGGAAAGCCGCCCGCCGATGAAATAACCGCCGGCCAGGCCCAGGAGCGTCAGGCCCAGGGCTGCCGCCCATACGTAAAGCGATGTGCCAAAAAATGGCGCCAGCAATTTGGCGCCGATCAGTTCACAGGCCATCACCGCGCTCCCTTCGAGAAAGGAAAGCAGCAGCAGGTACTTTTTACCTGGATTTTTCATGTCGATATTGTATTGGTGGCTTTCACCCGCCGCCCTGGCCGGACGATAAGGAGTGCCGTTGAGCATACAATATTAACCAAATCAAGAAGGCGGGCAAAATAGCCCGCCTTCTATTTCAGCTTTTTGTCAGAATATTCTAATGATGGGCGATCGGGTCGGGGTTGCCGTCGGGGTCGCCGTTTACATTTCCATCGGAGGTGATGCCGCCGATCAGGAGGATGCCGCACACGTGGGGCGCAGCCATAGAGGTGCCGCTCAGGGTGGCGTAGCCGCCGTCCTTATAGCAGGAGTATATGCTGGAACCCGGCGCGCAGTAATCGACCGGCGGGTTGCCGTAGTTGGAAAAAGAGGACCAGTTGTCGGTGCTGGTCATGGAAGATACGGTATAAATGTTGTTGCCATTAGCCGAGGCCGGGGATTTTGTGCCGGCATTGGTAGATTCATTGCCGGCCGCCAGAGCAAAGGGGCAGGAGCTGGAGGCCGCAATCACGGCATCATTCAGCGGCTGATAGAATCCGCCGCCCAGGCTCATGTTGGCAGCATCGCCGTTGGCAGCGCTGGCGGCCACATAGTCCACGCCGGCAATAACGCCGGTAGTCGAACCGCTGCCTCTTCTGTCCAATACGCGGACGGCAACGACGGTGGCGCCGGCAGCGACGCCTACTACGCCTACGCTGTTGTTGATTGCGGCTACAGTGCCGGCAACGTGCGTGCCGTGGCCGTTCTGGTCATCGGGAGAGCTGGCGCCGCCGCCGCCGGAAAGGAAAGAAACCGAGCGGTTCACATCCACGTTGAGGTCGGGGTGGTCCAGGTCAATGCCGGAGTCGATGATCCAGGCCGTGCCGGCGTTGGTGCCGTCCATCGCGCCGCCAACTCTGGTAACGCCCCAGGGCGTTGTCTGTCCGCCGCCGCCGCCACCGCCGCCGCCCGGAGGGCCGCCCATGTTGACATGAACCTCCATGTCTTCGGCAATGTAGTCAATCCTGTTGTCTTTACGGAGCTTTTCCACCTCCTCATCGCTGAGTTGAACGGCAAAACCCTTAAACACCTTGACATAAACCTGTAACAACTCTTTGGACGGGATGCCATTTTCGGCAAGGATGGATTGGGTCGCCTTCCCAAGGTCTTCCCGCAGTTCCCAGTAATTGTTCTCGCCCACAGCCCGAAGGTCAACCCCGAACGCGTCCGCCTTGTAGGTTACCAGGTACTGGCCTTTGATCACATCGCCTTGCGGGTAAGTGATCACTTGTGCAAGTTCATCTCCCTCCGCTTCCGCGGCCAGGTCGCTCTTGTTGCAGCTGTAAATGATAACTGCCAGAGCTGCCAATAAGAGGAAAGTTTTCGTGGCAAAGTTTTTCATACTGTCTCTTGTTTAGGTAAAAAGATCAAAAAGATCAAAAAGAAAAAGATCAAAAAGGTCACCAAATGCACTTTTTTTTTATGTCTTTTATGAAAAACATATCATTATTTTTTACCGGAGAGAGTGGGATTTAATTTGGCGCCGGGTTGATATAGGAATATGATCAGGAATATGCAGGCCTGGTACCGGCACGAGCTGTTTTTGTCGGCTGACGTGCTGCAGGCGAAGGCGCAAAAGGGATGACAGGGACTATTGTTTTGGATGAGATTACGAAGGCGGCGTAGGGGGGCTTCGTCCTTAGCACGTTTAATGTTTTACGGTGTATTCAAAATCCCCGGTGCCGAAGTCCACTTATCAGGCACAAGCCGCTGCTTTCATTAGTGACCCCGGCAGGGTCGGAATAGTCGCCTTTAAGTGGCGGTTATTCAGTTTTTTGTGGTTTTTTATTTGAAATTTTAGAACTAGGCCAGAAAAAAGTACTGGTGCAAGGTGAGATAACTGTCCTCTGGCGGGGACCAAACATTAACCTTCTCCCTCTATGGAAATCTCTCCCAAGGGGAAAGAGGAAGGCCGGACGGTAAGAATATGTACCTGGCTTCTGTCTGGAACGGAATAGACTATCCGGTATTTTTGGACGATCAATTCCCGGATAGAGGATATGTTGACTTCCGGGACGACTCTCCCGGAATAAGGAAAAGCCTCCAGTGCCTGGGTCTGTTCAAAAATGGCGTCAATGAGAAAAGAAGCGTACTTTTCAGAGTATTTTGCCCGGTATTCGGCAATTTCATCGAGATCTTCCAATGCCTGGAAGGTCCAATTTACTTTTGCCATTTCTTCATCTTTTCTTTAGCTTCTTCCTGGCTTACAACTTTACCTTCTTCCACTTCCTGAAGGCCCGTGTTGATCTTTTCCAACAAGATAAGCCGTTCAAACAGCTCATCCAGGGAGAATTCCTCAGGAAGGGACCGGATGGTTTCCAATACTTTTTCTTTTACCAGCATTTCATTTGTTTTATACAAAGATAACGATAAAGTGGGGGAGAATGGTTTAAATTTCATCCTACTCAAACCATAAAGTGGGTCAACTCTTCCGTTCGAGCGTTTACTGCCAGCCCGCTTCGTTAGCGTAAGTTTCATAGCTGGTAGGGGATATGTAGTCGAATTCAGAACCGGTTTTTTGTTCATACGCCAGCGCCGCTAAGGAGAGCAGCGGTTCGAAATCTTCATCCGGATTGATCTGTGCAGGGTCATGTAAAACCTGCTCATATTTTTCTTTGCCCTGGGAAACAACGGCAGCCCTCACATATAAGAAGCCATCTTCCGAGATGGAATCCCCTGGGTAAGTCGCCCGGGCATGGGCTATAGTGTCCAGCGCATAAAGCTTTTCGGCGAGTATGTCTTCGAAGAGGTAGATGTGGCTGGCGGGATGCTGAGCGAGGGTTTCAACGGCCGGGGTCAATACTTCATTTCTGGTTTCCGCATTCCAATCCAGCAAGCCGATAATGCTCCAGAAGTCCTCCTCTGTAAAAGTAGGAATGTCATCCAGGTTGACCACCTGAATATCCAGGCGGGTATGGCTGGGATACTTCTCTTTAAGTTCCTTCAGGAACTTTTCATCGACTTCGGATAAGGGTACGCTGATTTTGGTGGTCATACTCATATGAGTTGAGTTTCTGTATTGCACATAAAGTTAACGGTTTTATTTGGAGAATCGTTATGCTATTTGTCCGGCTTTTCTATCAGGCCGTATTCCCCGTTCTGGATTTCCCGATGAGCATAAAGAATGGGCAACTAATTCCAAATATCAGCGTTTATCGAATGAGCCAGCTGCATCATTTTTGTTAGCTTTGCACAAACTCATAACGTAATAAGCCCCATGGCCGAGCAGGACGTCAACAAATGGGAAGGCATTGTCTCAGAGATCTTTGAAGAGGAAGGTAGTTTTTCCGCCATCCTCACTGACCTGAATAACGACGGCCCAAAAGAAGAAGTAACCCTTTCTTTTGAAGAGGTTTCGGAGGAGGATATGCCCTTATTGAAGCCAGGAGCAATTTTTTACTGGAACATTGGCTATGAAAAGCTCCACGGACAGGTGAAGAAGGCATCAATTATCCGTTTCAAGCGCTTGCCGGAATGGACAAAAAAGGACTGGGATCAGATAATGGATAAAGCCAACGAGTTGGAGCAAGGAATTGAATGGGAATAAATGTCAGGTATAAACAAGCCAGCGCCCGATGAGATAGAGGTGTCCATCCTCGGTGGTGGGAATGGATATGGCGAATGCATCGTTATTCATGCCGGCTATGATCATTGGATTATTGTTGATTCAGCTAAAGATCCTACCTCGAAGCGGCCGCTGGCACTAGCCTACTTTGACGAAATTGACGTTAACCCCGAGCAAAATGTACAACTTATTCTGGCTACACATTGGCATGATGATCACATTGGTGGATTGGCGGAGGTAGTTGCGGCATGCAAAAATGCAGAATTTGCCTGTTCCCAGGCACTCGAAAATAAACAATTTCTAATTCTTCTTGGGCAGGCTGATAAGATCTCAACTCTGAATTCCGGCGCCAGAGAATTCAGTACAGTATTTAACTTACTGGAACAAGAAAAGCGCAAACTCAAACGGGCAGTACAGGATAGAACCTTACTGAAGAAGTTACTGCCTGATCATTCGCCCTTGGAGGTTTTCACCCTCTTTCCTTCTGACGGTTCCATCCAATTCTTCGAAAAGCAGCTTGAAGGAATTGTTAAAGGCGCCGCACCCAACAGAGCTTTTTCCACTATTTCTCCTAATCACAGCTCAGTGGTGACTGTAGTGAAGATTGGTGACGACCATATCTGCCTGGGCGGTGACCTGGAAAATACAACAGATGATAAAATGGGCTGGAAAGCGGTGCTTAACGCTGAACTCCTTCCCCAAGGAACCGTTTCCGTGTTTAAAGTCCCTCATCATGGTTCTGTCAATGCTTATTGTCCAGAATTTTGGAAAGAGGCCACAGCGAAAAACCCCATAGCCGGCCTTACCCCTTTTGCGAAAGGTCCCAAAAAGCTACCTTCGCATACCGATATCACCAACATCTACCAGCATACCGATCAAGCCTACATCACCGCTCCTACAGTGGGTGGCCGGGAAAAGAAAAGAGATCCTAAAGCTAGCAAATTGATCCGAAGCCTTGGTTATAACGTTCGGGAAATTCCATTCAGCTTCGGCCAGGTACGTCTTCGAAAGAAGATCGGCCAAATGGGACGGTGGGCAGTAACCCTAAATGGGAAAGCGACGGAGCTGAAAAATCTGCTGCCTTCGGCTGGAGGCGATTGAGGTTGCCCCCCCCCTTTTCCTTGCCAAGGCCTGCATTGGAGGGAGAATGCCTGAACGGAAGATCTCATGGCTATTGTATTTACTCCCCAATATTCGCAAAAGACCGCTGGATCAACTGCCTCCCCAGTTCAATATCTTCAACAGTCTTCACGGTGTATTCAAAATCCCCAGTACCGAAGTGCCCAATATTACTCACATCACGGGAATTGGGCGGCATACTATCGAATTCCTCCGCTTTGATCTTGAGGAACAGCAAGACCTTCCCCTTCTGGACCTCCATACAAACAAAGTTCTGGCTGGCCTCTTCCATGGCTGGCTTTGTTTTTGTCGATTTGGAAGAGTGGCATTATTCAATCAGTTTATCAGTGAAGGGGGATAATGGTTGCTAAACCGGCTTTTATGGGCGCCCCTCACCGCTGTTCCAACGCCCGCGACCCGTACTGGCGCCGGAAGCGTTTTTTGTAATCCTCCACCAGATACTTCCGGAACTCCTGGTGAAAAAAGGAATACCCGCCGCCCACGCGCCTGAGGTACCCCAGGCGGCAGCAATATTCCAGAAAGCGGACATAGCGCCGGGGTATAAAATTTTCTTTGTAGAGGAGATGGCGGATAAGGTAATGGCGGATATAGCCTTGTGCCCCCAGCTGCTCCGGGATGAATACCAGCAGCAGAGGGCCGAGGATGGAAATCACAAAAGAAAGCCCGAGCCCGTTGAATTCGAGCGCCAGATAATCATCGGGAATCCAGAATAAGCTGGAGAGGACGAGGCAACCGGGCGCAAGGCCCCACAGCGCATACTTCCCGGACCGGTAGATGCCTTCGTTGGGCATGGTTGTCTCTTTTAAGGTGTACGAATTTTGCTGTATCAATTCCACCAGCCCAAACGTCAGCCCAAACGCCAGCCCAGCCGCCAGCCCAACCGCCAGCCCAACCGCCAGCCCAACCGCCAGCCCAACCACCACCCCAAACCCCACCCCCAACCCCACCTCACCGGCCAGGACTGACCCCACCATCTACCACACGACCTCCCCAACGAACCACTCCACCAGCACGACCACCACCACACCAGGCCCCCCCCCCACCCCCCCACCCGCGAACCC
>JAGFJD010000366.1 GCA_024102975.1 Phaeodactylibacter sp.
TCGCGCCACCACAGGCCGTCTTTGGGGTTGTAAAGGCCATTCTGTCCGTGTTCCTCTTTGGAATATTTATACATCTCATACATCCGCTCAAAGTAGGCGTCGTTTTTGTAAACGACGCCCAGCTTGGCGAAGATGGGCATGGCCATCTGAATGGCGTCGATCCAGTCCCAGTCGTCGACCTTGGGCGTGTTCATCATGCTGTCGATAGATGCCTTGGTGGCTTTGATCCGCTCCGGCTTAGGGTCAATCTGGTACAGGTCAATGTAGGTCTGGCCGGCGCACTGGTTGTCGGCGTTGCGGGTATAGGTGTTGCCGTCCCGGAAATCCCAGTCGTGGAATTCGGCCCAGCGAACCGCGTAATCGTAATACTCGGGTTGCGGGTCGATCCCGTAGAGCGCCATCAGGCCCTCGTAATACACGGCGCGGGTCCAGATGTTGCTGGGGCGCTCTTTGTTGGTGATGATGGTTTTGCCAACATCGGGCCACTTTTTCATAAAATAGGCGTTGGCCAGGCGCATTTTATCGAGTATATCTTCTTTGGCGGGCAGCGGCTGGGCAGACGCGGCAGAACCAACGAAAAGGAAGCCCAGGCAAGTTACGAGGCGAACAAGATGCTTTGATCTTTTCATAATGTTTTCTCCGATTTTTGACAACCTGTTGTATTCCAGGTTGTAATTCGCTAAATTTAAAAGGTTTTTAAGCAGTCTATCTATTCATCTAATTGAACATCCATGAAAAAAACGTACACGCTGCTGGCCGTTGCCGCCCTCGCATTAAGCCTGTTTTCCTGCCAGAAAGACCCGGCTTATGTCGGCCAACCCTCCCCGGAAACGGCGCTCACCCCGCAGCAAAAGCTGGACCGGCTTTCTCCGCCTTTAGTCCTGTTCCAGTATGCATTCGTCAACCTCGAAACCGGCCAGGAAAGCGGCTGGATCATCGACCGTTCGGGCAACGTCAGGCCTTATGAATACGCCAGGGACGCCAACGACGTGCCTGCCTCCGGAAACGAAGCCTGGGAAGAGGGCGATCTGGCCAACCTGTATGCCCTGGCCACAGAACCGGCCGCTGCCATCGAAATCGAAGAACTGCTCAAGCGCGCTCACCAGGGGCTGGCCCTGAGCAGCCGGTTCCTGAGCGGCACGGAAACCGACGAGGCGGCCTCCTGGGTAGCCGGCTTTTATGCCTTCACCCAAACGACGTCCGCCGGCAACGACCGTCCCCATTCCAATTGCTATGGCGCCACCACCTACAACAACAATATCCCCACCACGACCAGGATCAACCGGAAAATCGTCAACCTCTCCGGCCATATCAACCGCTACGAAACCTCAAACTACGCCACCGACCTTCATCAGTGGCTTTTGAATTTGGAAGAGGGGCTGGAGTAGCGGCTTTCGTTTGCGAAAGCTGCGTCGGACTATAGATGCTACGGCATCCGCTCCAGCCCTTCCCAGCGGACCTTCCACGTTCCGTTGTCCGGAAAGCCCGGATTCGGGTTTTCCGGGCTGCCGTCCCATCCGGCGGACATCATGGCTACCGCCGTCAGCAGGCCGCCGTTGCCGGGCAGGTAGAGGCGCAGGCGCTTGTCCTGGTAGTTGTGCCCGTTGACGAGGTAGGTGTTTTTTTGCACCTCCATCAGTAAAGCGTCAACCGCTTCTTCCCTGTACCCCAGCCGGGCAGCGCACATGGCCAGCATGGGATAGTCCCAACCCCAGGTGCTGGCCCAGTCCCATTGGCTCATGACCTCCCTGAAGGTGTTTCCCATAACCGCAGTATCCATTTCGGGCTTGCCTGGCAACATGCCGTACACCCCGGTTACGATGGGATGGTCCCGCCGGTTGTCGTGGTTGGAATAGGCTTCGGTAGCGCGGGCAGCCGGCAGATACAGCGCCTCCGCCCGGGGCAGCGGCGCCAGCTTATCGATCACGTCCTGCCATTGTTCATTTTCGGCCATCCCCAGCCGCCGCCGCCACTCCTGCGCTGTGGAAAGGCCATAATGCCAGTAAGCCAGCTCGAAGGGCGGGTCGTCCGTTTTTGTGGCCGGGAAAATCTCCTGGGCGGGGATGAGCGGATGGCACAAATGGTATTTGCCGTCCGTTGAATCGTACCGCGCGAAGGAGGCCATAAAATCGGCGGTTTCAAAGACGATCTCCCGAAACTGCTCCAGCGTTTTTGCATCCGGCCGCCGGCGGTAGAACAGCTCGGCAAAATAAATCGGATGGGGTTGCTGCCAGGCCAGGAATTCCCCGACGCTGGACGGACTGGAGCGCCCTTCCGGGCCAGTCATTTTCTGCCAGCGCACCCCTTCGAAGCCCTGCCGCTCCGCCGTGCGCCGGGCCTCCTCCATCACCCGGCCATACCAGCCCATGCTCTTCTCCAGCAGGCCGATACGGTTCCAAAGGGCAAAATGCACCCCGTGCCACCAGTGCATCTCCAGGTGGAATTTGCCGTACCAGCTGTTGAACGTAAGCCCGGTTTCCTGGGGGGGATACATCCCTGCACACTGGATCTTCGTCAGGTACTGCGACAAAACCACCCGCCTCTCCAGCTCTTCGGCGCGGGGGTCCGTACATTCCGAAAAGTCGACGGCGGCGCCGTTCATCCAGAATGCCTCCCATTGTTCCCGGCTGTTCTGCCGGGTGGCTTCAAACCCGGGAATGGCGCCTTCCTGCAAATCCGGCACAAACCAAACCGAGGCTTCGAAGGAATCGGCGCCCTTGTCCGGAACCAGTTCAAACTGATGAGGCACGGGATTGGAAAGCGTACCCTGATCCGCCCAGCGGATGCCAACGGCGTATCCTGTAGAGTCCAGGGTACGTTGAATCCAGGCTTGCTGCTCTGCCTGTCGTATTATCTTACTCTGGTGCTTTTCGGGGTGTTCCCAATCATAGCCCGGGCATACATGGCACTGCTTCCCGTAAGGGAACCGGAATTTGGCCTTCAGCCGCCCTGCCGCAATCAGAGGCGATTGCAGGCGGAAAGCGATCAAATCCTGCTCCTGGTGCCCGTATAATTCTACCTGCACCGGTACGCCTTCCAGCTCGTAGCGGCTGGTGATGGCGCCCGTCCATAAGTCCAACTCCTGACGAATATTTTGAAGATCGTGGATCGCCGCTGCCTCGCCGTCCTCTTTCAGCAACTCCAGGCCGATCAGGCCCAGGTGCAGGCGATGGGGATTAGCCCGCAGCCAGTCAGCCGCCGCTTTCCGGCCGCCGCTGTGCTGAACGGCAACCGGGATTTTTTTGCCGTTGCAGGTTTCGTATGCTTCAAGCACGTCCTGGAGTACGTAGCCGCCCCGGTTCGGATAGCTGTGCCAGCCCCACTGCGACTGGGTGCCCAGGGAAATGCCGTTCTCGTAGTATTCCGGAAAGCTCTGCAGGCCGGTCACATCCACTGTAAAAGCAAAATCGCCGTTGCCTACCGACAGGGCGCCCAGAGAATCCGCCCCGGTGAGGACGACGTTATGGCGCAAAGCCAGTGCCCGGCGGTCAATACGCCCGGCATCGGTCGCTTCCTCTCCGGAACAGGCGATCAGGCAGAGGAAAGATGCTGCTGTGAGAAGATGTTTTATCACCTTGAAATCTTTTAACATGTATTGGCAGTGTTCGGTCATGCTATTGGATATTTTTTGGACACAGAGTACGCCGAGAAGGCACAGAGATACACAGAGGCTTGATTATCAACGGAAAAAACTCCGTGTAGGCTACCGGTCTAACGTTGGACAGCCGACTGAGTTTCGTACCCGTCCGGCCAGCCGGGTAAACATCGTACACAACCCCAAACCCCTGCAGAGCCCGTACATCGTACACAACCCCAGTCTATTCTGTCCAACCTTAGACGGATATCCTTCGTGTACTCTGTGTTGAACTCAGTCCGCTCTGTGTCCAAAACCATTTTGTTCAGCAGTGTGTATTTTTCTACCAGCCCCCAGCCATTTAAACCCCTCTATTCCTGTCTCCCCTAACGCACCAACGTCACTCCCATCAACCCAATTACCACCTCATTGGCCAGCGCCCTGACTTTAAGGCTTTTCAGCGCTTTGCCGGGTTCCAGAGGCAAATCCAATACAGTGGCGGCCCCGCCATCTATAACCCTATCCGAAAAACCTTTGATAGACGTGTAATGATCGAACTTCCGGGTAATGAGCCCCGTCTTCAAATGCACCCTGGGCGGAAAGGGATGATCCCAATCGAAGGCATAGCCATCCCGGTAATAATCCTGCTCGATGGGCCACCAGGTATCCGGGTTGCGCAGCGGCAATACGGACTTCGATCCGTCCTCGTATTCCACTTCCACGACCCCGTTGTCCAGCCGGCTTTGCATGGGGTTGGTGGCGCCTGTCATCAGCAGATAAGCGTGGCTGGCCCTGCCGGAAAGCGGGATGGAAACCGCTTCCGGGAAATTGTCCCACATCGAGGTGAAAACGATATTTTTCTCGCCGCCCGGCCCCGGCGTGGCAAAGGGCATGCCCTGGGGTAGCCCGAATACGCCGTCGGTACCGGCCAGGGCCCGCAGGCCCGTATCGTCGATGTCGGCCTCCACCAACGGGTAACACCAGTTTCCTATTCCCTGCAGCGGTATCTGGACCGTAGGGTAAGGTACGCGCGGCGATTCGTAGCGGTGCTTAAAGATTTCCGTGACGTTGTCGTTGAAGTAGGCCGACAAATCCACCGTCTCCCATTTGCTATCTGCCGGGCTTTTTATGTTCCAGTTGACGATCTCCCCCACTACAGCATTTCCGCCGCCCCACTCCAGGCGGATTGGGTTGGTGCCGCTTACAAACTGTAGAGATTTCAGGACGATTTCGCCAGAAAGGGCGCCCGCTCCGGCCGGAATCCGATCTTTCAGGACAGCGTCCTGATGCCCGCCCCTCACACTGACGGTTATGGGCGAAGCGGTGTTGTTCTGTATGCGGAAGGACAAGCCTCCGGCCGGCTGATCGCCGGCAGGCAAAAGGGTTACCGGCGCTCTGATTTCAAAATCCAGCGGTGCCCACCAGCTGAAATCTCCCTGGCGGAGCCGGACAAAAGCTGTGCGATGGCCATTTGACCCCGCTGCCCTGGCCGTTAACAGCTTCTTGCCTTTTTCCAGTATTTCCAGCGCCTGTTGAGGATCGAAAACTTCAAGCGGTTCCGCTTTATCCCATTGCAGGCTGAAAGTGCCGCCGGAAGGGATAACGGCCGGGGTTCGGGCCGCTTCGGGGCCGCTCCCCTCCCACTCTATTTCAATTTCATACCGTGCCGCTGCTCCTGCGGTAATTTCCACCACAGGAAAACCAACGGCGCCTTCCGCGCTTTTCCACCTGGCCTCTACTCCATTCACCTTTGCTGATTTGACTTCGGCCGTTCTGGCCTTAACCCGAAACCGCAATTTCATATCCCCCGGCAGCGAATGGGCAACGGCGTATCGTTCCGTATTGCCTGAACGCTCAAACTGAAAGTTAAGGCCGGGTATTTCCAGGGAGGCTTCATCCCATTCGTCCGGCAAGCCGGGCTGCACGGCCAACATGCCATTCAGCGCATCCGGCCGGATGCCGAAGAGGCCTTCTACCAGCGTCCGGGCTGCCATGCCCACCGGGTCGGCAAAATCGCGGTACAACTCGCCCCGGAATGCATCGTAAAAGGAGAGCTGCTGGAAAGAACCGGGGCTGGCGCCCAGGTACATGCTTTCGACAACTGCGCTCTTCCACAGCCGGAAGGCCTCTTCTTTCCTGCCTGCCTGCCAATAGGCCAGGGCGGCATGCAGCACTTCGGCCATGGCCACGTTATTTACGGACCAGGTGTAGGGCATCCAGTTGGTAGTAGAAAGGGTATACAACCCGGCTGGCGCGCCTTCAGCCCGAACCGGAATATGCGGGATTTGGGTATCGACATACCGCAGTGCCTGATAAGCCTGAAAAGGGCCGGGAACCCCGGAATCAATGGCGTGGTAAACCGTCCACAAGCCGGGGGAAGGGTGCAAAAATTGGTTGCCCAAAGCGTCTTTGAATTCGGCGTACCAGCCCAGAGAAGGCATCCACAACTTACTGTTGACCGCACTAAGTATCTTTTCCGCCTCCTGCCGGTAAGGCGCCGGATTTTCGCCGATCAGCTTTGCCAGTTTTGCCGCCATCCTGTTGGCCAGATAGTTGTAAGCCGAAGAATGAGCAACGCCCCCGCCGCTGTACTCCAGGGCATCGCTGGCCCAGATGGAGCAGTAGGCGTCATACAGGCCGTCGCCGTCGCCGTCGAAGCAGCGTTTTTCCCAGGCGAGGTGGCGCTGCAACACCGGCCACATTTCCCGGGCGTAATCCAAATCTCCCGTCCACTGAAAATGGCGCAGCAACTGGTCGATGAACACCAGGTTCATGTCGTAATGGTGCGCGCGGAAATCGCCGCCGGGGTTGCGGCATATATAACCGCTGGAAAACAGGGCCGTCCCCAGGGTTTCCTGCTGGCGGGCGAAATTCAGGGCCGTATCCGGCGTCACCGGCCCGGTTTCCGGGCTGGCCAGTTGCGACAAGGCGTAAGCGCTAAAGTGGGCCCGGGCCCGGCCGTGCCAGCCCAGCGGATCGGCGGCATAGGCACCCCTCCAGCCGTTGAGCCGCATGCGCCAGGCTACAGCGCCGTGGAGGTAGGAAGGGTGTTCCCAGATGGCGTCGGCAGCAACGGCAAGGGCGCCGCCAAAAGGGTTGACGTAAGGGTCGGGCGTGCGCAGCTTCACCCTTCCGGCCAGCTTTTTCCGGGCGGCTTCCGCCTGCCCGAAAAGGGCCGGCAGGACGGAATAATCTACCGGTGGTTGGCCGTCGGGATTATGGATGGAAAAATACAGCGGCTCGCCGGCGCGGATGCTCAGCTTACCCGCCACAGCCGGCACATTTGAAGGGCCGGAATCCCAAAAAACCGCCGGCGTGTTTTGCTTTGCCGCATCGGCAATTTGCAGCCGCATACCGGGCGGAACCGTCCCAGCCAATTGTTTTTGCCGTCCAAAGGATTCGCCGGAAAGCTTGTCAGAAGCGCGGTGCTGAATCTCATGCCGCTCCGCCTCCGTCAGGACTTTGCCGGAACCGTAATGCAGAACAAAGTGGTTGTCCTCTATTTCATAAATATTATCGCCGCAGTATTCCGGTTTCAGGTAAAAGCTGGATTCGGGGTCGGCGCCGATGTCGCCGTCCCGGTGGAAGCGTTTGCCGGTAGCGCCGCCGAAGGACCAGAACAACTCAACTCCCTCTCCTACCCCTTCAGAAACGACTTGCACCAGAATGCCTTCGGCATCGTCTCTGGCCAGCACGTTCAGCTTCAGTCGCCCCTGCACCAGAAGGGGGTCTTCGATTTCATACAGCATGGCGCCCGGGCGGTAACGGGCTGTGATCCGCTCCGCGTCGACCAGCCACTTGCTTGTATCCGTTGTTATCAGGCCGAACTTCAGGCTGCCGCCCATGCCCGGCATATAGAGGGCGAACTGGGGCAGGTCGCCGGCTTCCACCCGAAACCCGGTGTTGGTGCCGTACAGCGCGCGGTTGAAGCGGCGGGTTCCGTTGGTGATGATAAAATCCCCGCCGTGGGGAATGTAGCGGATGGAGCGTTTGATACCGTGCCATAGGGGCTGCTCTCCTGCTGAAGAAAACGGCCCGGCCTGCTGCCCGGAGGCAGAAAGGAAGGAAAAGCTAAAGAGGAAGAAAAGCAGCAGGAATTTGAAATGCATACGAATATACCATTCTACGAACTGAAAAAGTTGGAAATACCCTATTCCCTTGAATGACCTAAAGATAGGAAGGCGAAGCGGCAAAACTATTCTGCTCCATTCTGGGCTTAGCAGTGATTAAATGTTCCTTGAAATTCGTTATTTTTGGTATAAACTGTTCTTTCTGGCAAATTCCAGGCGGCTATATAACCCACGAAATTCGTCAGAAAACCAAAATCGTAAAGCATGAAATCGCCATTTCCCGGAATGGACCCCTGGCTTGAGGGCCATGTTTGGCCGGATGTGCATCATGACCTGGCTACCAGGTTCAAGGAACAAATAGTGCCCCAGGTGGTCCCCAAATATTTTGTGAGAATTGAAACATACACTGTGGAAGATACTTCCCCCGAAGAGGAGGTGGGCATCATGTATCCCGATGTAGAAATTTTAAAAAAACAACCCGCGCAAACGCCTCCGCTAACCGGCCGGGTAGAAGAGAATATTTCCGTGCTTACCCCCGCCACCATGATCATCCCCCGCCCGGTCATCGAAGTGAATATCCCGGTCGTGGAGATCAGGGACAGAGAGAACCATAAGCTCATCACAGCCATCGAAATCCTTTCGCCGGTAAACAAACGGGGAAAGGGGCTGGACAAATACCGGGAAAAACGGCAGTTGCTTCATGATGACGGTGTTCATTTACTGGAGGCCGACCTGCTGCGCCGCGGCCAGCGCCCTCTGAATTATCCCACCCTGCCCCGTTCGGCTCATTACTTCGTCATGCTGTCCAGAGGCGACCGATACAAAACGGAAGTCTGGGCCATGACGGTCCGGGACAAGCTGCCGGTGGTACCCATCCCCTTAAAATCGCCTGACCCGGATGTCCGGCTGGACATCGGCGCTGCATTCCATGAGGTCTACGACCGGAGCCGGTACGAACTGTCCGTCCGTTATGGCGCTGAACCGGCGCCGCCTGCTTTCTCGGCGGAGGATGTGGAGTGGCTGCAGGAGGTGTTGAAAGGAAACAAGCTGATAGCCTGAAAGCGGGATAGGGATTGGCCGCTACACGCCCCATACAATATTTCAGGCCGGACAGATTGAGGCGGTTGTGGAGGATGTACAGCAGAGGGTGTCCGGATCGGATTGGCTTCCAAGGTGTGTTTCTTTCCGTTTACCTTATAGCTGGAGCTTTTCTTTGGTGGTTTGCATGATACGGAAGGTTTTCCATTAAGGAATGGGTGCGAAATAACATACCATTTTGGAAGGCGTCTTTTTGACGCTGGCTGCCCCGACACTTCGTGTGCGGGGTAGACTATTCAAAATTAGTTGCATTTAATTATGTCGATTCTTCCTGTAACAGCCTGGTTTTTCGTAATTTGTAGATTTCGAGTAAAAACTGGGGCAGTTCAAAGGTGTCAAAATTTAGAAGCCTTGTGAATTTTATACTTCTCTTTTCACAAAGACGCTATACATATTTAAAACCCATAAATTAAAAATCATGAAAAAGTTCTTCTACTTTACTGCAGGATCACTTCTTTGGATGCCTTCCTTTGTTGTCAGGTACATTAAGCATGTTGCTGTTTTCTTTCCATTGCTGGCCTCATCCGGCATGGTAAAAGCCCAGCCCGCCTGGGAGCCCCATATTCCAGGATTTAGTGATACGATCTATATTTCGGACGTTCATGTAGTAAATGAAAATGTTATCTGGGCAGTTGGATTAAAATACCAGGTTAATGAAGGTTCTTATGATATTCCGCCCGGTAATCCTTACTATGCAAAAACAACGGATGGAGGCGCAACCTGGATGACGGGGGTTGTGCCATTAGCACCGGATGGCCAGGTTTGTTATGTTGGAAATATGACAGCCATTGATTCAGCCACAGCTTATATAGTGGGGCTTGAAAACCCTTTCGCTTCGAGCGGGCATTATGGTAAAACATTAAAAACTACCGATGGAGGCGCCTCCTGGACACCTTCAGGCGTAGGTTGGGACGCTCTCTTATCGTGGCCTAATTTTATTTATGCTTTTAGTCCCGATAGAATATGTACGCTAGGTGATCCGCAGGAAGGAGAATTCGAAATTTATAATAGCCAGGACGGTGGCGCCAATTGGGCCAGAGTAGATGGCGCTGTTATTCCCGACCCGAAGCCCGGAGAGTATGGTTTCAACAATGCCGGTGATGCTTATGGCAGCAATATTTGGTTTAGCACCAATAGTGGCAGGCTTTTCCATTCAGATGACGAAGGCTATACCTGGGAAGCCTTTGATACACCTGTTAGTACCTGGGGAATTGAACGATTGGCTTTTTCCGATGCGGTAAACGGTATTATTACTGAAGGTAATTACGGCGTTTTCCCTTATACCTCAAAAGTGTTTCATACTTCGGATGGCGGCAACAACTGGACTGACATCACGCCATCAGGCGATCCATCCTACCTCTTTGGATGTGAATACATACCTAATAGCCCCTACATTATTATTGGGGTCAGTAAGGGAGGATGGGTCAGCGGGCCATTTGAAACCTGGATGAGCCCCGACCGCGGCAATACCTGGCAACAAATCAGCACTGGAGAGCGGATCGTTCATCCAACCTTTCTGGATACTATTACTGGTTGGGCGGGTGAATATCAACAAGCCGTTCATCCCACTCAATTGTTCAGATATACTGGCAACCCCATGAACGGTTTATGGCCACAGGCCGCGATAGATGCAAAAATCAGTTTATCTCCCAACCCTACTTTGGGAGCTGTTTACCTTGAAGTAGAAACGCCTCATGTCAACAATTTCCTCATGTTATTAAATGATAGCCAGGGGAATTTAATCAAAAGCGAACAAATAAATAATGTTGCCGATTTTCAACTCCAGCTGGACCTTAGCCCCTATCCGGCAGGTGTTTACACCGTGACGGTAAGTTCCCCCAAAGGGCATGTAAGCCACCAATTTGTGAAACAATAATTGACGATCGGCCGTCAAACTTTTTCAGCTGGGCCAACAAAGGGCAGAAAATGGTTGATCGCAACTTAGATTTAATAATATCCATGAATAAGAAATAGTGGCACCAGCTACTCCACCGGCGTCAACGTCACCGGGCCGAGCAGGCCGGACGGCCGGGCCGCCCAGCCCGAAGCATCGAACAGGCCGTTCTTCCCCCGGTTCTCAGGCCGGCGGGCAGGGAAGTTGACGTTGTAGAATTTCTTCCAGAAAACGCCCCTCTTATCCAGGTCGGCGATGCGGTTGGCCATGAGGCTGGACACATCGACTTCCAGGTGGTTGTTATCCTGCAAAAGGCTCTGATCAATGAACAAGTCATAAACAGGGCCAACCAGGACGCCAACCTCCTGTCCGTTGATCCGCACGGCAGCGCTCTCCGCCACTTTGCCGAGGTTCAGCAGCCAGCCGCGGCCCGTGCCTTCCGGCCGGGGGAATTCGATGCTGTAGCGGGCGGTGCCGGAAAACCATTTATAAGCGTCTCCGCCAATTTCCGTCCAGGAGCCGAGGGGAGCGGCTTCCACAGCCGGCGGCAGTTCCGGGCCGCCTTCCAGGAAGCGGAGCTTCCAGCTTCCGTCCAGGGCCAGAGGCTCGCCGGCCTTTTGAATATAAGCCCAGGGCTTGCCTGCCGCTCCCGTTTCAAATGTTTGCAGGATGCAGGAAGCCCCCCGGGGCAACTGAAGGCGGGCCTCAAGCTGCCCTTCGCCGGAAACCCTGGTTTGGGCAAAGCCGGCCTGGCCCGTCATGGGGTCAAAAATGGCGACGGCCACGGGATTGCCCTGAAGGGGAATCCAGCCGTCCAACCCATTTTCCGACCAGTTGGAGACGAAGTAATATTTCCCGCGCTCATAACTGCGCCGGGAATATTCCAGGCCCTGATCCACCAGAGGTTCGCGGGATACGCCGGCCCTTTCGAGCAGGGAAGCCAGGCTGTCGCCCAACAGGAATATGCCATTGCCGGCCCGGGCTAACCCGGTATCGTCAAAAGCCAGCGAAGACCGCAGTTTCTGAAAAGCCGCCCGGCGTTTTTCCAAATCTCCCAGGCCCGGCACGTCTTCCGGAAACTTATCGTGCATGATGACTGTCGCCCCGTTTTGGGCCAATTCGGCCAGCTTTTCCATAGTAGAAAGGGGAATGAAACGGCACCCGGGCAACAGGATGGTTTTGTAGGCCCCGCCTCCGGTTGCCAGCTTTCCATCTTCTGCCTTCAGTTGCTGAATCTGCCGGTCAGAAATAAAGTCAAAGCCATAGCCCCTGTCCTGGAGCGTATCGGCCAGGGCTTTGACCGGCGTACCGTCCACTCCTTTCCCGCCGCCGTCGAAGTGTTCCAGCATTTCCCGGCCCGGGCTGGCGAAGCGGTCGTAGATGGGGAAGTACAGCAAGATATCGTTGTCGGGCCGGCCGGCCTGCAGGAAGGCCTGGGTGCGGGCAACGTACTGGTTCAAGGCCGGGAAATCGCGCCAAAGCGGGTTGCGCGGGTTAGCGTGAATGGCGGCGTAGAACAGCCGCCCCGGCCATTCTTCTCCGGGAGGAGAATAGCAGGTGCCGTGATAGAAGACGTGGTTGATGCCCCCGGCCAGATAGCGGTCCAGGTTTTCTTTTATGTCCGCCAGGTTGGAGAGGAAATGCTCGTTCAGCCAGGTGGCGGCTTCGGCGGAGGCCAGTTTGCGGCCGGCCACGTGGGCTGCCGAACTGGCGAATTTGATGCGGATGATATCTTCTCCTTCCGTTTCCGGTATGTCGGAAGCGGCATACAAGTCCAGGATATTGGCCGGGGAGCCGTGCGCCTGGTTGCGGATGATGGCGCCTTTGCTCCTCGCCCAATCGCCCCATTCTTCTGTGAAGGCATCCAGCAAAAGATCGGAAATGGTTTCCCGGTAATCGGACAGCACCCGGATGTTTTCTTCTTCTGTGCCTTCTCCGAACAAGGCCGGCAGGTGTTCCCGCAGGTCGTAGCCCCGCCGTTTCCGGAATTCTTCGAACAGGCCCGGCGTCCAGTCGGACTGCCCCCGGGCGTCGTCCACCTCGTAGCTGTCGTTGAAAAAGGCCCGCAGTGCCCCGGTTTCCCGGCCGGCAAAGGCTTCGTCGAACTTTTTGAGGTAATCCCGGATGGGCGCGGCAGAAAAATGATCGATCACGTTGCCCTCGCCGCCGGGGGCGGCCCGTTCTACCATTTTGCCGTGCCAGCCCTGGAAAACGGCGTAGAGGGTCCAGTTGCCTTCAGGCGCCGTCCAGTCGAGCTGGCCATTTTCGCCTACCTTTTCGACCAGGTTCAACACCTCTCCCTCATCCGAATAGGCCATCAGCGCCTGAAGGGGCAGGGGTTTTTCAAACCGTACCTGGTCGAGGGCCAGCGCCTGCAGGTTTTCGTTGGCCGAAATGGGCTCCACGAGATCGCCGATCTCCGGGGCACCCCGGTTGGGCAGCAGTTCCGGCTCGCTTTGGGAACCCGTCGTTTTTTCTCCTTTTTTTGCCAGGATGCCGTACAGTTGATACACCTGGTTGGATACGGCCCGGACGAAGGGCTCCTGGATGAACTGTATGGGTTCCCGAAGGCTTTCGCCGCCCCGGAGCTCGTATTTTTTAAACCACACATTCCTGCAGGCATCCTCTGCGCTGACCCACGGCCCGCCGAAGGGCCAGCCGGTGCCGGTAGCCATGTCGATGCCCAGGCCCAGGCGTTCGGCTTCCTTCAGGGTATACTCAAACAAATCCATCCATTCCGGCGACAGGTAATCGACGAACTGATCTTCCTGCCCGATCACGCCGTAGATGGGGGTGAGTTCCAATCCGCCCAGGCCTGCTTTCTGGTAGGCTTCCAACTCGGCGGTTATGCCTTCCTTCGTCACGCCGCTGCCCTGCCACCACCAGCGGGTCCAGGGCCTGGATTCCCGGGTAATCTCCGGCCATTCCAGGGCAACCTCTTCGGGTTGGGCGCAGCTAAAAGTGAACAAAACGATCAGGCAGAACCCGGAGAAAAAGGGGGTGAGGATTTTCATAAATTCGCTTTCTTTAGTTATCAGCTTTTTGAACCTCCACCGCATACACCTGGCAATCCCCGCCGAAGTCGGAGCGGAAGATCACCCACTTGCCGTCCGGAGAAAAATGGACATTGGGCTCCAGCGGGCGGTAGCCGTGGTGTTTCATGTTGACCAGCTTCTCTGATTCAAAGCGGCCGTCGCGGGGCCGGAACAGGTAAATCCACATGCCGTCTTCGGCTTTGGCCACCTGGGTGGGGTCGCCGCCGTCGCCGCAGAACAGTTGCTGGCTGCGGGATATGTTGAAATGGATGGACCATTCGCTGCGGTCCATCTGGTAGCGTGTTTTCTCTCCGGTTTCGATGTTGTGTCCGGCGAGGTAGAACGTTTCCCCCCGCGGGATCTGCAGGTCGTACCAGATGGTTTTTCCGTCCCAGCTCCAGAATTCGTGGCCGGCGATCTCGCGCTCTACGGTCCGCTCGTGGATTTTTGTGACCTCTTTGGTTTTAATGTCGATATTCCAGATCCGGTCCACCTTGTGCCAGGGCCCTTCGTGGCAGAACATGAGTTTATCCGGGTCGGTGGTGGAAAACTGGATGTGGCCCAGCCAGGTATTTTCGGTGTGGATTTTTTCGATCTCTCCGCTTTCGATATCGAGGGTGAAGAGGGTGTGCGGAATTTTGGCATCAAAAATCCGGTCAAAGAAGTCGCCTTTAGCGGGATATTTTTCTAAAATCTCCTGTTTTTCCGGCCCGGACCAGGTGCCGGCCAGCCTGGACTCGTCAGCGTTGAGCGTGGTGATGTGGGATTTAAAATCTTCAGGAAAAACAAACACCAGCCGGGTGGTGCCTTTGTCGATGTGCGTAGCGAAGACGCTGTCCTGCGCCTGATAAAAAACCTCCCGGCGCCGGCTGCCCACGATCTCCCCGGACTTCCGGCCGGGGCTGTCGGTGAGCTGTCTGATCTCCAGGGTTTGCAGGTTGACGGTGAAGAGTTGCCGGCCGTTATCCGTCGAACCATAAAACACCATCAGGTCCTCCTTGCCATCCGGCGTTTTCACGAAGGGATCGTTGTGGAAATAGAAGCTGCGGTTGTCGCCTTCCCGCAGGGTGAGGCGCTTCACCCTGTGGCCGGTATCCTTATCGATCCACTCCGGAGGCATGGGCTGCCGGCTTCCGGTTTCGAGGACCGGAGGCTGGGCGGCCAGGGCGTGGGAAAGGAGGAAGGAAAGCAGGGCAGTTATGGTTGTTTTTAATTTTTTCATCTTTTTTGTTTTTAGGTTTCGGTTTACGCGGCATCATCTTTTGCCCGCCGTGGGCCCTGGCCAGTCGTCAGTCCGGAAAGGCGCCGCCGGCAGGCAGGTTTCATTCGACAGGTTGGGGTTGGCCGGGTTGTTGTTGAAGGCGTAACGCACTGCTTTGGGCTGCGGTACCTGTTCCGACCAGACGACGACCTTGTTTTTGCCTTTGATTCTGGCGTCGGCCCAATGCCATTGTTGATCCGGCCCGGCGATGGCGAATTCCCGGAGCGCTTTCCCGTCGCAGGTTCTCAGGCCTTGCCCCGCTTCGTCAAAGTAGAGGATGGCCTTCTTCCTGCCAAACCTGGCTTCCCGGAATACGGGCCCCGATTTGGTGATTTCCCGGCCGTATACATCAGCCAGTGCCCAGCGATATAGCCGCCTGCCCACGTCGAGTTTGTTGGCGGGGTGGATGTCGTCCGCCTCGCCGATATCGATGGTGACGATCAGGCCGGTATTGGGCATTTGCATAAATGTTTTTCGCTGAGCATCGCGCAGGTGGCTCCATGCCTTGTCCTCCGGCTCGGAAGAAGGGCGCCGGAAATTGGGCAACTGCACGATGGCAAAGGGGAAATCTCCCTGCCCCCAGCGCTCGCGCCAGGCGCGGATCATGGTGGGCAACAGCAGTTCGTATTGTTCGGCCCGCTCTTCGTTCGACTCGCCCTGGTACCACAAAGCGCCCCGAAGGGCAAAGGGGATGAGCGGAGCGATCATGTTGTCGTAAATGGAGGCAGCAATGCGGTAATCCCGGAGGGCATCCGGCACCCGGGGTTGCCTTGGCGGGCTTTTGCCTTCCGC
>JAGFJD010000372.1 GCA_024102975.1 Phaeodactylibacter sp.
TTTTTCCTTTATCCTGCGTTGAGGAACCGCCTCCCTTAGCGCTGCTAAGGTCGGGAACCCTCGCCTTGGCTAAAGAAAAAATCACTCGCCTATCGAAACACGACACTTATTAATCTCACGTCGCTAACCTTCCCGTTCATATACTTCAAAAGCATAATGGCAGGCATTCTTTTCATCCGGCTCGTGGGGTTCTCTGGAAACCAGCCTCCATTCTTTCTCGGGCAGTTCCGGGAAGAATACCTCGCCGCCCTCAACTTCCACGTCTACGCGGGTGAGGTAAACGCGGTCCCAGAAAGCCATGCTCTGGCGGTAAATCTGCCCGCCTCCGATGATGAAGGCTTCCTCCTCGCCATTGTCGAAGGCGATGGAGAGCGCCTCTTCGATGGAAGGGACGACCAGGCAGTTGGAGGCAACGAAAAAGGGGTTTCGGGAAACGATTATGTTGGTCCGTTTGGGCAGAGGCCGGCCGATGGACTCGAAACTCTTCCTGCCCATGATGATATGGTGGTTGAGGGTGGTGCGTTTGAAGTACTTCAGGTCAGCGGGCAGATACCAGGGGATGCCGTTGTCTTTCCCGATGACATTATTGCGGCCTGCTGCTACGATGGCGGAGACGATCATAAGATTCTTCTTTTAAATAACCCACCGCCGCACCCACCGGGACAATAACCAACAACCGGCCGGCAAGTAACCGCCCGGCAACGCTGTTTCTGCCGCCCTACGGCGTAGCGTCCATCAGGTTAGCCTCCATGATGCGTTGTTCCAGCCACTTGCGGCTGTCGTCAATCTTCCTGTTCATCAGTTTTTCAATCATGAGGCTGGCGATCGGTGCGGCAAAGGTGCCGCCGAAGCCGGCATTTTCCACGTAGACCGCGATAGCGATCCGGGGGTTGTCCTTGGGAGCGAAAGCAAAGAAGATGGAATGGTCTTTGCCGTGGGGGTTCTCTGCCGTTCCGGTTTTTCCGCAGACGGAAACGCCCGGCACATAGGCGGAGCGGGCGGTGCCGGCCAATACGACTTTCTCCATGCCGTTGGCCACCAGGTCGAAGTATTCTTTTTTGATATCGATTTTGCGCTTTATCCTGAATTTTTCCGGTATGGGCAATTTGCCTCCGTCCAGCTCTTTGGCCAGGTGGGGCGTATAGTAGAACCCGCGGTTGCCGATGATGGCTGCCGCATTGGCCATCTGCAGGTTGGTCAGCAACAGCTCCCCCTGTCCGATGCCGAGGGACCGAATCCAAAGGGAGTTCCATTTCTGCCCTTCCTGCTGGCGGTTGAAATAGTCGTCGTAGAACCTGGAAGTAGGATAAAACCCCCTTTTCTCGCGGGGCAGGTCGATGCCCAGTTGCTGGTACAGGCCAAACTGGTGGAGGTAATGGTTGAAGGTATCCAGGCCTTTCTGGGGGTTGTAGAAGTTGTTTTTTCCGTCGACGATCTCCCGGAAGACCGTTACGAAATAGGCATTACAGGAATATTGGATTCCGGTTTCCAGATTATAGCAATGAGGGTGGCCGTGGCATCCGGTGAGCCTCATGCCATTATAATAGTAAGCGCCGCCGCAGGAAACCGCTTTATCCGGAGTGATCGCGCCCGTTTGCAGGCCGATGAGGGCTACAATAGGTTTGAAAAGGGACCCGGGAGGGTACTGGGCCATGATCGAGCGGTCGAACAGGGGGTTGTTCGGGTTTTGCAGCAGTTCGTTGTAAGCCTTTCCCCTGTCGCGGTCAATAGCCAGGACATTGGGGTCGTAGGCCGGCGTGCTCACCATGGCCAGGACCTCGCCGGTGGCAGGATCCAGCGCGACGATGCTCCCTATCTTGTTTTGCATCAGTTCCTCTCCATACGCCTGAAGTTCGAGGTCGATGGTCGTATGTATATCTTTTCCGGACTCAGGTTTTTTGTCGAACTTGCCTCCGCTGTAGGACTCGATCTCCCTGCCCAGGTTATCCTTCAGGACCAGGCTGGTCCCCTTTTTCCCCCGGAGTTGGGGCTCGTAATGAAGCTCCAGCCCTCCCGTTCCGATGTAATCTCCCGGCACGTATTCGCCGCTGGAATTGTCGACCTCTTCGCGGTTGACCTCCCGGATGTATCCCAACAGGTGTGCGGCGTTCTTGTGCGGATAGCCACGGGCATGGCGCAGTACTGGCCGGAAACCGGGAAACTGGTACAGCCGCTCCTGAAAACGGGCGAAATCCCTGGCAGAGATTTTTGTCAGGAACGGGAACGGCACGGATTTGGAATAGCGGGGATCCCGCCAGTTTTTGTTCAGCGTTTCATCGAAGTACTTCTCCGTAATATTCAGCAGCTTGCAGAAAGCCTTCTTATCCATTTCCGGGTCTACCTGGTTGTAGGTAACCATGAGGTCATAAGTCGGGTTGTTGTACACCAGGATACTCCCGTTGCGGTCGTAGACAGTGCCCCGGGCAGGATAGATGACCTGCTCGTCGATGGCTGTAGCGTCGGCTTTTGTCTGGTAGGAGGAATCTAGCACCTGCAGGTGCAGGGCGCGCAGGATCAGCACCGCCGCAGCCAGGGCGAAAAAGAGCCGAATGATATATTGCCGTTGTTGGTTCTGGTCAGCCACCACTACTGCATTTTTAATCTTCCGGGTTAAAGATATTCATTACAATCATAACAAAAACCATAGATAATGGGAAACTATACAGGGTTTTTAGCAAAATAGACTGGATGAAAATGGGAGAAAAAGCATCCAGGCTGTAATAAACCAGCAGGTGAAACCCCATCATGATGCTGGAATAGGCCAGGAACCACCTCAGGCCCATCCTTTTTTTCGTAGGGCTGTGGTTGACATTGTATCCTTCGCGCGGCTGCAGCCATTTGAGCGGCAAGGGGCGGGCATAGGCGGTCAGGACGCTGGCAGCGGCATGAACGCCCCAGGAGTCATACGCGGCGTCTACCAGTATGCCCATGGCAAAGGCTGAAAGCAGGGCCGCCGGCATAGGGGTCCGCAACGGAAGGAGAAGGATGAAAAGAGGATAAACGATGAAATTGACAAAAATGAACCCTTCCCAGCCGGAAGAGATCGGCTTGAGGATCAGGACCTGCAGGACGAGCAAGCCGACAAACCGGATGATATTGATGGGTATTGCATTAGTCATTGGCTGCCCGGTCTAATTCATCATGTTCCTTTTTCATCAGGTTTTTCACCACATACACATACCTTACATTAGCCAGGTCGTTGAAAAGCTCTACCTGGATATTGAAAAAATTGTTGCCCGCAACCTCCTCCACGCTGCGGATGATCCCGACCGGTATGTCGCTCGGGAAAATCTGGCTGTAGCCGTTAGTCTGTACGGTATCCCCGACCACGAACTTGGCGTGCCGGGGAATAGCTTCCAGCTGCATGTACAGAGGGTCCTGTCCATCCCAGGTGAGCGTCCCGAAATAGTTCGTGCTGCGAATGCTGACATTGATCCGGGACTGGCTGTGCAGGACGGACATCACCTGGCTGAAATGTTCGGTGGCCGCTCTGACGATGCCGACGATGCCGTCGCTGCTGATAACGCCCATGTGGGGTTCGATGCCGTAATTGCTCCCCCGGTCCAGCCGCAGGAAGTTGTTGTTGCTAAGTACGGAATTGCTGATAACATTGGCGCTGGTAAAGGCAAATAGCCGTTCGAACGAATCCCGGCCGAGGGAATCCGGGCGGTTCAGGCTGGAGTAGCGGGCATTGTCCAGCTGCTCCATCAGTTTGATGTTTTTGGACTGCAGCTTGATCACCTCGTTTTTCAGGCCCCAGTAATCGGCGAGCCAGTCAGAAGAGCGGTCGACATAAGCGGTTAAAAGCCCCCAGGAGTTGGCAGCGATCTCTCCCTGCCGCTGATTATACTGTATGATCAGCGTAAGCGATACGGCTTCCAGCAGTACGAAAAGCATGCCGGCGCCATAGGCCGCAAACAATTGTAAAAGGCCCCGCATGGCAGAAAGGTTTTATAATGAAAATCAAGGGTCAGACGCTTTTCCGGTCGATGAGGAAGGAAAAGCGGTCTGTGTTTTTCAGGGCAATTCCGGTGCCGCGAACAACTGCCCGCAGGGGGTCGTCGGCGATGTGTACTGCCAGCTTCGTTTTCTGGGCAATGCGTTTATCAAGCCCGCGAAGCAAGGCGCCACCGCCGGTCAGGTATATTCCGGTGCGGTAAATATCGGAGGCCAGTTCCGGAGGCGTGGTCTCTAATGCTTTGAGGATGGCATCCTCGATCTTGGAGATCGATTTGTCCAGCGAATGAGCGATCTCGCTGTAGGAAATTTTGATCTGCTTGGGGATTCCCGTCATCAGGTCGCGGCCGTTGACCGCATAGTCTTCCGGAGGAGTTTCCAGTTCGTGCAGCGCCGAGCCTACGTGAATCTTGATCTGCTCTGCGGTGCGTTCGCCAATCAGGATATTGTGCTGGCGTTTCATATAGCTCATGATGTCGTTGGTGAACTCATCGCCGGCAATGCGGATAGATTGGTCACAAACGATGCCAGACAAGGCGATTACGGCGATCTCAGTCGTGCCGCCGCCAATGTCAATGATCATGTTGCCTACCGGCTCTTCTACATCCAGCCCGATGCCCAGGGCAGCGGCCATGGGTTCGTGGATGAGGTAGGTCTCTTTGGAGTCCACGTGGTCGGCGGAATCGAAAACGGCGCGTTTCTCCACTTCGGTGATTCCGGAAGGGATACAGATCACCATTTTCATGTGAGAAAATAAGCGGCGGCGGCGGCCGATCATGTTGATCATCCCTTCGATCATGCTTTCCGCAGCCTGGAAATCGGCGATCACGCCGTCCTTCAGCGGGCGGACCGTCTTTATGTTCTCATGGGTTTTTTCATGCATCTGCATGGCCTTGTTCCCTACAGCAATGGTCTCCCCGGTGCGTCGGTTAATCGCCACAATAGAAGGTTCGTCGACGACGATCTGTCCATCCTGTATGATCAGGGTATTGGCCGTACCCAGGTCAATGGCAAGTTCTTGGGTGAAAAAGCTAAACAGTTTCATTAAAGCTGTTCTCCGAGTTATTAATAAGCAGTCCTTATGAATCAGGGGGCCTGGTGTCTTTTTGGGACGATGAAAATAGCAATTTTTTTCCGTTCGCTTTTACCACCTTCAATGAAGCTCATAAATATTGCTCCTTTGAAGGCGGGCCGGCGCCACAGGCGTAAATAAATGGCCGTTTTCTTGTGGACGAAGCGTCAAATCGCTATTTCACATTTCACCGCGCAAAACAACGCAAATTTTGCGGAAAAAGGAAATAAACCCCTTAAGATTAATATAAATACAGATTTGTCATCAGAATGATCTTTCCCGCAAAATGGGGAATATGGTTGCACGGGTACACGGCTGCACGGGTTCATTGGACTGTGGGCCCGTAAACCCGTGAACCAATGGCCCCGTTTCACGGGTTTATACCCCCACCACCACCTCCCACATGTCCTCGCGGCGCAGGTAGCGCCGGGCCAGCCGTTGCAGCTCATCGGCGGTGATATTCCTTACCGTTTCTGCCATGGTTTCGAAGAAGGACATCGGCAGGCCTTCTACGGCCTGGGTCCGGACAATCTCTGAAACGTTGAACGGCCCATCGAGCATCGTCAGGAAATTGCCCATGAGGTAATTGCGGACCATGGCCAGCTCGTCGGCCCCGGCCGGCTCCTGCCGGAGCCGCTCCATTTCTATGTAAATCTGCCGGAGCGTATCTTCTACAAACTCATTGCCTACCTCGGTGCCGACGTAGAAATACCCGTCGTAGTGCATGTTGTCGAGCATAGAATAGATATTGTAGGTATAGCCTTTCTCCTCCCGGATATTCCCCATCAGGCGGGAACCGAAATATCCCCCGAGTATGGTATTGAGCACGTACATGCCCGGATAGTCCTCGTGATGGCGGTTGAACAGGCGCCGGCCGATGCGGATGGCGGCCTGTACGGTTTCCGGGCGCTGGATTTTCTTCGCGCAGGGGGCCTCCTGGGTTGCCGAAAGCGTTGCCCGGGCAGCTTCGCCGGGCGGTATGGCGCGGCTCAGGCATTCGTTGACCATCCCGACGATCTCGGGCGAAGACTTCCCGCTGATGAAGGCCATGCAATTGTTGCTGTTGAACAGGCGGGTGAAATGCTCCAGCAGGTCGTCCCGCTGCAGGGCGGCGTAGGTTTCGGGAAAGCTGTTGTAACCGTAAGGATGGTTGCGGCCAAAAATGAGTTCGGTGATCTCCCGGTAGGCGACGATGTCGTTCTTCGCCAGGTCGACTTCCAGCCTTTGCTGGTTCCGCTTGATGAACGCGTTCAGCTCGGCCTCGGGAAAGGCAGGCGCCGACAGTATCTCTTCGAGGATGGGCATCAGCCGCCCGAAGTGCTTATTGAGGCTGTACAGGATCACGTTGGAGGTATCCAGTTGGAACGGCATGCTCAGGCTGCAGCCGTAAAAGTCGAGCTGCTCGGCAATCTGCGCCGCGCTGAACGACCGGGTGCCTTCCCGGAGCATGCTGGAGGTAGCCCGGGCAGCCAGTTGCTTCTTCTCGAAGGGGCGCCCCGCCAGGTAGACGACCTCCAGCTTGATCACTTCCTGCGTGCCCATATTGACCTCATACAGCGGCATGCCATTGTCGAGGGTATGCTGAGGCACTTCAGGCAAACGGAGGTTGCGTACATCTCTGGCCCGGGGAGGGCTGGTTCGGTTTGGCATGTGTTTCTTGTTTAATACTCCGGGATAATAATACGCCTTTTCAGGGGGAAAAGGTTGAACCCGGGCAATCTTTCTCCAACAGCCTCCCTCCCCGCCGGGCTTCCTTATCCACACGCTGTTGATTATTCATGCTGATAAAGTCTGGGAGAAAACCTATTTTTGTGAACTGTTTGAAATTATATAAACCCTACCCGATAAACTATGAAATTCAGTGTCTCTTCTTCAGAATTGCTCCGGCACCTCCAGATCGCCGGCGGCGCCATCGCGTCCAACTCCGTGCTGCCCATCCTGGAGGATTTCCTGTTCACCATTTCCGACAATCAGCTGAAGATCGCGGCTTCTGACCTGGAAATATCCATCACCACCAGCATCGAGGTGATGGCCGATACCGACGGATCGGTGGCCGTGCCGGCAAAAATACTCCTGGAAACCCTCAAAGCCCTGCCCCAGCAACCTATCACCTTTACGGTCGATACCGATACCTTCGGCATAGAGATCACCTCTGCCTACGGAAAGTACAGGCTGGCCGGCAGCAACCCGGACGATTTCCCCAAAATCCCCGTCCCGGAATCGGACGACGACAAGCTGTCCATCTCAGCCCACGCCCTGTCCCGCGGTATCGCCAAGACGATCTTCGCCGCCAGCAACGACGAACTGCGCCCGCCCATGACCGGGGTGTATTTTCAGGTGGACTTCAGCAAGCTCATCCTCGTCGCCACCGATGCCCACAAACTGGTGAAATATACGTTCCAGGATGTGAGCAGCGAGGTCTCCACTTCCTTCATCGTTCCTAAAAAAGCGCTTAACCTCCTCAAGGGTATCCTGCCGGAAAAAGATAAAGACCCGATACAGCTGTCTTTTAATGTTTCCAATGCCTTTTTTTCCTTCAACAATACCGAACTGGCCTGCCGCCTGATCGACCACCGCTATCCGGACTACAACGCCGTCATCCCGGTGGACAATCCCAATACGCTCTCGCTCGGCCGGTCGGACTTCCAGAACTCCCTGCGCCGGATCGCCATCTACGCCAATAAAACCACCAACCAGGTGACGCTCAATATCAACGAGGGCAGCCTCACCATTTCTGCCCAGGACCTCGACTTCTCCAACGAAGCAACCGAACAGCTGGCCTGCTCCTACGACGGAGACCCGTTGAATATCGGGTTCAACGCCAAATTCCTGGTGGAAATGCTCGGCGTCCTTGAATCGGAGGAAGTGAAAATGGAATTATCCTCCCCCACCCGCGCAGGCATTCTTTTGCCCGCTGAAGAGGCGGAAGGGGAGGAAATCCTGATGCTGGTCATGCCGGTGATGCTGAGCAATTAAATTAAGGAAAGGTAGTTTGAGATGAATGTAATGAGGACAATACTTTGCTTCACGGCCCTGCTGGCCGTTCTTCCCGGATGCAAACAGGAAGAAACAAAACCGGACGCCCCGGAAGAGGTGCTGAAAAAATATCAGGCCTATATCGATAAGAATAAATTTGAGGAAGCCCGGGAACTGAGTACCCCGGCAGGGCAGCAATGGCTGTCCGAACTGGAGGCCATCATCTCGAATGAACAGTCGGATTCCACAGAACTGGATACCCGGTTCCTGTCGCTCTCCTGTGAAGGGCAGGGCGATACGCTTGTCTGTGCCTGCGTCCTGAAAGACCAGTACGAAAGATATACGGCCGACTACCGCCTCGTCCGCCTGGAAGGCAAATGGCTCGTGGATGCCCCCGAAGAGGAGATCATCATCGAAAACGACCTCATCGAGTCCGTCCCGGACAGCTTGCTGGAAGAATACCTGATGGAGGAATAATAGCCGGGTTTGGGGTTGGCCCTGCTTTGGCAAACCCGGCCGCGTTTTGTGGCCACCGATCCATTTTGCAGGAATTGCAAAGCCCGCTTTCCGACAACCCTACCGTATGCTCAAAGAAAAAACAGGCTTATTTTTTGGATCATTCAACCCCGTGCACGTAGGGCATATGATCATCGCCAACTTCATGGCCACCCGCGCCGGGCTGCGGGAGGTATGGCTGGTGGTGTCTCCCCAGAACCCCCTCAAACCCAGGCACAGCCTCGCCCGGGATTACGACCGCCTGCACCTCGTACGCCTGGCCATCGGCGACAACCTCCGCCTGAGGGCTTCCGATATAGAGTTCAGCCTGCCTAAGCCTTCCTATACCGTAGATACCCTTGCCTATCTGAGCGAAAAACATCCTTCCAGGGCGTTCGCCCTCATCATGGGCGGCGACAACCTGGCTACCCTCCACAAATGGAAAAACTACGAAGTGTTGCTGCGAGATTACGAGATTTACGTCTATCAACGCCCGGGTTACGAACCCGGGCCATTCGCCGCCCACCCCAACGTCCGCGCTTTCGACGCCCCGCAGATGCACATCAGCGCCAGTTATATCCGGGAATGCATCCGCGAAGGCCATTCCGTGCAGTACCTGGTGCCGGATGCGGTGTTTGAGTATCTGGAGAAAAGCGGGTTGTACAGGGAGTAAGAAGTCGCCTAACCGCCTTTTAAACTATTTTCCGCGAACAATATTAACTTTGCCTGCCCAGTTATTTCTGATGTGCAGAACCAACTGTTTCTCTGATTAACTCATTCATGATGCGCAAAGCACTACTCTCCTTTTTTATAGCCGTCATCACAGGCGGGGCAATCCTCGCCCAAAATCCGCTGCCCATCGGGAAATGGCGCAGCCACCTGCCTTACCGGACCGGCGCCTTCGTAACCCAGAGTGAAGACAAGGTCTACTATTCCACGAACTTTTCGATACTGGAACTGGACAAGGAAGAACTCTCCACCCGCTTTATCTCCAAGGTGGACGGCCTGAGCAATATCGGCATCGCATTTATCCGCTATAACCCCTTCAGCGATATCCTCATCGTGGTGTACAGAAATACGGTGATCGACCTGATCAAGCCGGACGGAGAGATCGTGACCATGAGCCAAATCCGCAATTTCAGCAACCTGATCGGCGAAAAGCGCATCTACGATATTTATATTGAAAACGACTCCATGGTGTACCTGGCGGCAAATTACGGCGTTTCCAGGATCAATATCTTCGCCAATGAGTTTGTCTTTACTACCTTTACCGGTATCGATGTCGAATCGGTACACCTGTTCGGCGGCTTCATCTATGCCGCCACTGGCGAAGGCGTTTACCGGGCGCCGGTCAGCAACGTCAACCTCGACGACTTCGGCAACTGGAAACTGCTCGGCCCGGCCGACGGGTTCCCGGTCGATTACAAAGCGAAGACATTCGCCACTTTCGAGGGCGCGCTGCACCTGGGCGTGAACGACACGCTGTGGCGGTATGAAAACAACCAGCTGCAGTTCGTCCATTACGAAAGCGGATCCACCCTGGAGTACCTCACCCGTGAGGGCGTTCACCTGCTGGCGGGCTTCCGCCCGGGCCGCATCGTGTACATCCACCCGGATGGCTCGAAGGGCATCGTCCCCGACAATTGCAAGGAAGCGCCCAACAACGCCATCGAGGACAGCCAGGGGCGGCTGTGGTTCGGCGACGACCGCATCCGCGGCGGCTTCCGCATGTCCGCCGGGGTAAAAGAACCCTGCACGATCATGGATTTCAACTCCCCCTGGTCGGAATCCGCCTGGGACATGGACGTGGCCAACGGCCAGCTCTGGCTGGCCACCGGCGGACTGGACCAGACCCTCAGTGCCCGCTTCAATTCCGACGGCTTCGCTTCTTTCATTAATGGCCAGTGGACGATCTACAACCGGCAGCTTCGCGACGACCTCAAGGGCCCCAACCCCAATACCAACGACGACGACCCCGTGGATTTCGTCACCATCCTGGCCCACCCCGGCAACGGCAAAGTTTACGTCGGCAGCTATACCGAAGGGCTGATCGAGGTAGACGGAGAAACCATCACCCAGTATATCGAAACCAACTCTTCTCTGCAGCGGGCCATGGGCGACCCCCGGGTCCGCGTGGCCAGCCTGGCCCTGGATGAGGACGGCAACCTCTGGGTGGCCAACAACTCCGCTTCGGAACCGCTCTCAGTTTTGCTGCCCGACGGCAACTGGCGCAGCTTCTCCATGCCGGACTGCAACCAAAACCAGGTCTTCGACCTGGCCATCGACGGCGAAGGCTACAAATGGATGCGGATCGGCAATACCAGCGCCGGCGTGATGGTTTTCGACGCGGGCGCGATCGACGACCCCAATGACGACCGTTGCCGGACATTCACCTCCAACAACAGCGAACTGGCTACCAACAACGTCAACTGCCTCGCCGCCGACCTGGAAGGCAATATCTGGGTAGGTACCACAGAGGGCATCATCATTTTCGAATGCGGAGGCAGCGCTTTCGAGCCGGAGTGCCGGGGCTCGCGCCGCATCGTCGAAGTCGACGGTTTCGGGGCCTTCCTGCTGGAAACGGAAGAGGTGCAAACCATTGCCGTCGACGGTGCCAACCGAAAATGGGTAGGCACCAAAAACGGTGTCTTTCTGCTCTCCCCAAACGGTGAAGAGCAGATAGCCCGTTTCACCGAAAACAACTCCCCCCTCTTCGACAACGACGTGATCGAGATCGCCGTCGACCAGGAGTCCGGAGAGGTCTTTATCGGCACCGTTTCCGGCATGATTTCCTACCAGAGCGACGCTGTCGCCGGCGGCCGCACTCACAAATCCGAGATCGAGGTGTTTCCCAACCCCGTTCGGGAGGATTACGACGGCCCCGTCGCCATCCGCGGCCTGGCGCGGGACGCCACGGTAAAGATCACCGACGTTACCGGCAAGCTGGTGTTCGAAACCACCGCCCTGGGCGGTCAGGCCATCTGGGACGGGCGCGACTACAACGGCCGCCGGGTCAACTCGGGGGTGTATCTGGTGTTCAGTTCCAGCAATGCGCGGTTTTCTGGCTTTACGGGAAAGGCGGATGCGGCGGTGGCGAAGATTTTGGTGCTGAATTGAGGGCAGGGTTTCGGGTTGCAAGCCTGGAGGTGAGTGGGCTAGTGGGCTAGTGGGCTAGTGGCTAGTGGCTAGTGAGCAGGAGACTTGAAGTTCTCCTGCTCACTAGCCGCCCTGGAAAAACTTTGCGGCTCTGCCAAAGTTACCACTTTTTCTTTTCAAAAACCAGGACAGTTTGCTGCCTTGGCTCACCTGCTGAATTGGGCTGCCTCTCTTCTCTTTTCATCATAATCTACTGAATTTCAGTACATTGGAAACATGTCGGCCGACTGGCTTGTAATTCCCCAAAGGACAAAACCATTATTTCCTCCAGTTATTCTTCCTGCAAAACCACTTTCTCCACCCAAACCCCTTGTCCCATCTGCACCTGCAGGAAATACACCCCGCCCGGCAGGCCGTCCAGGCTCAGCTCAGTCTGCCTTTCCACCCGGCGCTGCTGCCGCCATACTTCCCGGCCGGCAGCGTCGAAGAGGCGGATGCGCGCCTCCCGCCCCGCCGACGCCCCCGGCCAGGCCAGGGTGAGGGGGCCGGCAGTAGGGTTGGGGTACAGGGAAAACGGAGCCTCTTCAGCCGGCGCTGCCGCCGCCTCCACCTCCGTCACCATCGAGCAAAGCGTATCCAAACAGCCGTCGGGCGTGACCTTCACCAGCCAGATGTATCGTTGGTTGAAATCTATGGCTTCCCCAGCGGCCACGATGCTGCCGCTGGACAGCTCGCCCACTCCGGTAAACTTGCCTACGTCGTATTCCGACAAGGGATAAAATGGCGTATTGGGCAACAGTTCCCACATCTTGTCGCCCTCGGGCGAGAATTTGTACAGCCAGCCTGTCCTTTGGCGCGGGTCGCTGCCCGGCTCGGTAACGCTCTCCCCGGCGCCGATGTAGTTGCCGTCGGAGAGCTGCTCCAGATCCCAGAAAATAATATCCGCCCCGAGCCAGGCAACGTAGCTGAAATGGCGCACCCATTCGGTTTGGAAATTGGAGTCCAGTTTGGCCAGGGTGGGCTGGACGTGACTGGTTTCGTTGACCACTTCCACCAAATACACCCCGAAGGTAATAAGCCCTCCGTCAGCAGTAGGGAGGATGTTCCTGTTATAACCGATATCCGGGTTAGGCTCAGAATTCCACAACCTTATAATATCCCCTTGCCCATTGATGAACCGAATAGTAGCCCGGGCAGAATTGGGGCCTTCCACGTCCGTTGTGCCGCTTAATACGAACAAAGTATCGTTAATTTGAGCCATTGCGTTTATGAGGTCGCCAATTTCATAATTTCCATAATATCGAAACCAAACGGTATTGCCTTGTTGGTCTACCCTCCTGGCAAAAGAATCATTCAGGTAGTTGGGCCGCTGTATTCCCCCGCTCAATAAATACCCATCCCTGAGTTCAATAGGCGCATTATACCGGTAGTGGCTTAGGTTTATCGTATCCAGATACTCTTTAATGAACTCTACCTCAAAATGGTGATCGACCTTGATCAGCCAGGCGGCGTCGCGGTGAAAGGGTGCGGCGGTCATAATATAGCCGCCGTCGCGGGTTTTGGCGATCTTGCCCCAATGGTAGCTGATGGACAGGTGGTCGCCCAAAGAGTCAAGGATCATCCTGGAAAAGAGGTGGTTGCCGGATGAGTCGAACTTGGAAAGGATCAGGCCTTGCTGAGAATAAGTACTGTCGGCATAGCCCAGGCCATAACCGATGATGGTGTCATTGTCCACGATCATGTCCCGGAAATGGTTGGTAGGCCAGCCAATATCCGCAGGGATATTAAAAGTACTTTGGCCATTGGCTGCAGCAAAGCAAGAAATAAAAATAAAAATGGATGAGAAGCATTTTAAAATAAACATGCCAAGAAGGGTTATGAGAAGCCGGGCCCGATTTTTTGCCAGGCCCGGCTAATAAATTAATTAGTGAGGATCAACTTGAAGCGTTCGCGTTGGCCGGAAGAGGAGATGATTTCGGCAGTGTAAACCCCTGGCTTAAACCGTTCTTTGGGCAAGCTTATAGTGTGCCTTCCTTCAGGAAAGCTTTGTTTTAGCATGGGTTTCCCCTGAAGGTTGTAGAATATAACGGTTGCCGGGCTATAGCCGACAGGCAATTCAATTGTTAGGGTTCCCTGGCTGGGGTTGGGATAGAGTTTTATCGGCGAAGGCTCGGTCCTTTCTGCCTCTTCGGCCGAAACCGGGAGTTCGCCTCCGGGCCGGGCCGTTTCCCCGCCGCAATCCGGCACCACCCGCCGGCCGTTGCGCCATAGCACGGCTTGGGCCAGCGCGCCCGGCTCAGTGCAGCCGTTTTTCCAGTACATCAGCGAATCCAGCGTGGCTTCCGGCAGCCGGCTCAGCAGCGCCCCGCCTTCTTCCAAATCCGGGCGGATGATATCGAGCACCGTTTCTATCTCGTCGAAATCATCCAACTGGCTTTCATCCAAAGCATAACGCTCGGGGATGTTTGCCCACAGGCTGTCAAATTGCCCGAACTTGCCGGTGAAGAAATAATGGCGCGCCCGGCGGTAGTCGGTGGGGTAGGTTTCGACCAGCTCCAGCCCTGTGGAATAGCTGCCCTGAAACCACCACGCAAAATTCCACAGGGCCAGCCAGGCGAGGATGGAATCGGGCTCTATAGCCACCGTGTCCAGGCTGTGCGTCATCAGGATGAGGCGGGCGTCTTTCATGGCAGTAGGTTTTCAGGATGAAAAGATTATAGAAAATAAGGGGAATAATAGCATTTTGCAATATTCGGTTACCCGTCTAACGCTGGGCAATCGGTAGAGCTTCGTATCCGCCTGACCAGCGTTTGGACTTCGGCGTGAGCTCAGTCGAACGCTGAACTCACGCCGAAGTCCGGGCGAGCCACGTCTCTTCGAGCTGGGTAAACATCGCATTCAGCCCAAGACAGCCGCAGCCTTCTTCGTGCATCGCACACATCCCCGGCACCCTCTGTCTAACGTTAGGCAGATTCTCTAAAACAGCCCCTCACCCCCCCAGATACGCCTCCACATAATACATATCGATATCCTCCCCGTCCGTCTCCGTATACCGGCCGTGGTAACTGCATTGGAAAAGCGTCCTGACCAGCTCGTAGGTGGCGCCGGAGATGTTGACCTTGCCGGCTTCGCCGCTGGTTTCCATGCGGGCGGCGAGGTTGACGGTATCGCCCCAGATGTCGTAGGCGAATTTTTTGATGCCGACGATGCCGGCGACTACCGCCCCGGTATGGATACCGATACGGGCCTCGAAGCAAGGCTTGCCTTCCGCCTCCCGCTGAATCTTCAGGCCGGACATGAATTCCTGTATCTCCATCGCGGCAAGGGTGACGCGGGTGGCTTCGTGGCCGTCGTCGTCGTCGTGCATGCCGCCTACGCAGAGGTAGGCATCGCCGACCGTCTTGATCTTTTCCAGGCCGTATTTCTCCATGATCTCGTCAAAGGCGCGGAAGCAGTAGTCGATCTCGGCGACGAGGTCTTCAGGGTCCATTTGCTCGGAAATGCGGGAGAAACCCTTGAAGTCGGAGAACATGACAGTGACCAGCTCGTGGCGCTTGGCCTTGGCAGCGCCGAATTTTTTGAGTTCCTCCGCCGTTTCGGCGGGCAGGATATTGAGCAACAGCTCTTCCGACTTTTGTTTTTCCAGCTCCAGTTCCTGGGTGCGCTCCCGGACGAGCTGCTCCAGTGCCCGCTCCCGCTCGCGGGCGAGATAGATGCGGTAGCGCATGATGGCGAACATAGCGCCGGCGAGCAGCAGGCCGCAGAGCATCCAGAACCACCAGGTATTGTAAAAGGCTTCCTTCACTACTACCCGGACGGCCAGTTGCCGGCTGTTCCATTCCGGCTGGCTGGCGCCGGCTTTGGCGCGTACGCGGAAGGTATAGGTACCGGCGGGGATGTTGTTGTACCGGATGCTGCGGTTGCCGTTCGCTGGAAGCCATCCGCTTTCATATCCATCCAGGCGGTAGCTGAACACGTTGTCGAGGGGCTGGCGGTAGTCCGCCAGAGCAAACTCGAAGGAGAAGGTGCGGTCCCACGGAGAAATAATGATCTTTTCTCCGGGCGCCAGGCCGTGAATGCGGTTGACGAGGTTGCCGGCGTCGCTGTCAAACTTGGAGAAACGGGCAAGAAGGACGGGGACATCCCGAACTTCTCCTTTTTTTTCCAGCAATTGCGGGCCGGGCATAAAAGCATTGACGCCTTCGAGGCCGCCGAAGTACATCCGGCCGGATCGGGAGCGATGAAAGGAAATCCGGTTGAACTCGTTGGCCGACAAGCCGTCTTTGACGAAGAAGTTGGTGAATTTTCCGGTTCTGAGGCTGAGCCGGCACAGGCCGTTGTCGGTGCTGGCCCAGATGCAGGAGTCCCCCTCCGGCAGGATGCCGTTGATGAAGTCGTTGGACAGGCCGTCGGCCGTGGTGTATACTTTGAGCTGGTTGTCAGCCAGGCCGAAGCAGTGCAGCCCTTTGGCATTGGCGATCCAGAGCCGGCCCCAGCCGTCTTCATATAACGCGTTTACCTGGTTGTCGCGCAGCAGTACGGGGCTGTCCTTGCCGGCATGGTAGTGCTGCAACCGGCCCTTCTGTTTGTCTATTTTATAAATGCCGTTATCCAGGGTGGCCACCCAAATCCAGTCCCGGGTTTTGCCCTGGTACAGAAAGCTGATGTTGCCGGCCAGGCTGTCCCATTTGCCCTGGCTGTCCTCAAACTCCTTCAGGATATTTCTCTCCGGATCGTATTGATAGAGCCAGTTCATAAATCCGATCCACAGCAGGCTGTCCTTGTCGGCGAGCACGTGGCCCAGATCCTTGGACGGGTGGCTCAGCAGCGTATCCACCCGGAGCGTCTTCAGGTCGATGCGCTTGCCGTTGCCGGTGTACAGCGCGCCTTTGAAACAGGTAAGCCCGAAGGGGTAATTGAAGAAATCATTGGAAGGGAAGAGCGGGCGCAGGTTGCCGGACTCCGGTTCGAGGACGTGGATAGAATTATAGTAAGAGATGTAGATATTGCCCTGTTCGTCTTCGGTTATACCGCGGGTGCTGCAGTACACGCTGCTGCAGTATTCGTTCCTGCCACTGAGATATTGCGTGAAAACAGGATCGGTTTGAAGGATTTTGATGGCGCCGAAGTCGGAAGCCACCCAGATCACCCCGGAGCGGTCCTGAAAAACCTGCCGGTAAGTGCAGGTAGCCCCGATGATTTCCAAAATCTGGGGATTATAATCAACAGGCCGGCCCTTTCCCTGGGCAAAGTAAAGAAGCATGCCGCGCCCGCCGATCCAGATATCGCCGTCGGGTTCAACGAGCAGGGCGCTGACCATATCCGTTGTAATGCTCGAAGGGTGTTGCCGCAGGGTTCCGCTCTCCGGCCGGTACGTAAACAGCGTGCCGTCGGTACAAAGCATGAACAGGCTGTCGGCCACCACCTGCATCTGGGATATCCTCCGGTTGGGCCCTTCGGGCAGTTCCAGGGCCTCGACGATGTTCCCCTTCATGCTGAGTTTCCAGGCCACCCGGTCATAAGCGCCAACATACAGGGTATCGCCAATCTGTGCGGTGGGGTGCTTGGGGTAGCTGCCCTCCAGGCGGGTTGCCTGCCGGAGGCGCCCCCTGCCCTCCAGCACCATCAGGTTGTTCTCCGCAGAGTTTTCGTCGTAGGCGGCCATCCAGAGCCGGCCCCGGCTGCCAATGAACAGGCTGTGGGGGACGATGGACTGCCGCTCGACGATCGCCCCCGGCTTCACTTTTACCTCCCGGAAATTGCCGGTTGCCGGATGGTAAACGGTAATATAGTCCGGGCTGGAAAGCCAGATGGCGCCTTCCTTATCTATAAGCATATCGGTAAAAGCATCATGGGGCAGGAACTGCTCTTCGCCCTGGCTCTTAAAACGAACGAATTCGTACCCGTCAAAGCGGTTGAGGCCATCTATGGTCGCTATCCAGATAAACCCCGTACTGTCCTGCAGTATCTTCACCACCTTGCGGTGGCTGAGCCCCTCGTCGACATCAAAGACCCTGACCTGCACATGGGCAGGCTGGGCTAAGGCCGAAAAAACAGCGGTTAGGTAAAAAAACAGGATTAACCCAAGGGTACGCATTGCTCATTCTGTTTGTCGGATACAGTCTCCAAGTTACGGGATTTGCCAAAGAACAAGAAGCAAGAGCATGTCCTTCGCAAGCAGATTATGAATATTAAAAAATAAAAAATTTGTTTTTTGTTTTGTATTTTAAAACAATTAATTTATTTTTGACCTGTATTTACTTACCCCTTTAGTGCCATCATCCAAGCATTGGTAACACTACTTATTGAATAACCCAAACGCAATACACGCCAATTCCGGCAGGCAAGCTACTTTAATGCAGGCCGGCCAGGCTGGGCTTAGTCCATCCTGCCATCCTGCCGACGGCATCAAGCCAATCCGGGCTGCCAAACGATGGGCACCTGGCGTATGCCGGTTTTGGTTTTCACCCATAGTTCCACTTTGGCAGAAAACCAAAACCGGCACACCAAAAAGTCACCAACTTGCAAATATAAAGCAGTAGCCATGAAAGCACTTAAGATCATCCTTTTTGCCATCCTGGGCCTGGTAGGTCTTTTCCTGATCCTCGGCCTGGTTGCCCCCAAAGAAGTAACCACCAGCCGATCTATCGTCATCGACGCTCCGCCGGAGCTGGTTTTCAACACCGTCAACGACCTGTCCACCTGGGACAGCTGGTCGCCCTGGAAAGAAGCCGACCCGACCATCCAAAGCACGATGGGGGACATTACCGTAGGCGAAGGGGCCACCTCCTCCTGGGTTTCCGAAAATTCCGGCAACGGGAAAATGACCATCACCGGCAACCAGCCGAACGAACGGGTGGACGTCATCGTGGAATTCGAAGGCATGGGCCAGGCCGACAGCGGCTGGACGCTTGAACCAGCCGATGGCGGCACCCAAGCCACCTGGAAGTTCAGCACCAAATTCCCCTTCCCCTGGAACGCCATGCTGCTGTTCCAGGATTTCGAAGGCAACATCCACAAGGACTACGACCGCGGCCTGGAGCTGCTCAAAGGCGTCGTGGAAGCAAAAGTACAGAACCTGGCCGGCCAAAAGTACAATGGTTATGAGATCAAACATGCGCCGCTGCCCACCCGGCATTTCGTCGGCCTGCGGCAGGAGGTAAAGATGGATAAGATGACGGAATTTTACGCCACTTCCCTGGGCAAAGCCTTCCAGGCAGTCCAGGGCAAAGGCGCCGAAATGGCAGGCATGCCCTGCGGCCTCTACTTCACCTGGGACGAAGCGAATAACACCACAGACATGGCCGGAGCCATCCCGGTAAAGGAGAAGGTGGAGATCGAAGGCATGACCTCTTTTGAAGTGCCCTCCTCCCAGGCGCTGATGGTGGAATACTACGGCGAATATGAAAAAATCGGCGCCGCCCACGAGGCCATCGACCAGTACATCAAAGCCACCGGCGCAAAGACTGTCGCCCCGGTCATCGAAGAATACGTTACCGACCCGGAAAAGGAAAAGGATGCCTCCAAATGGCTTACTAAAGTGTATTACCCGCTGGAGGAATAGGAACAGCGCTCTGTAGGAAATCACCTGGAAATGATGAACCACCCCGGATTAACCAATTCGGGGTGGTTTGTTTTTATGGCACTGGCCCGAATGGCTGATCTTCATTTCCAGAATAGGCCCGAAAGAAGGAAACATCGCCATCAATAGTATCTCTGCGGTTAAAAACTAAATATGTGCAACAGTACTGCCCTCCACAATATTTAGAACCCACAAAGCCCCCCACCCATCATTATTTTCTTTATTTTTACCCGAAACCAAAATTGAAAATCCAACCAAAACCCATTTTATGAACCGCTTTTTCGACTTCCACCTCCACCCTTCCTTCAAGCCCTTCCTGAGCAGCCCCGACCCGGGCCGGCGCGTCGATTGCTGGGAATACCTGGAAAGCCCCATCGGCATCATCCGTTCCCAGAGCTGCCTCGACCAGATGGAAAAGGGCCGGATCGGCGTCGCTGTGTCGGTCATCTACGCCATGGAGCGGCCGATGACCTCCAGCTTTCTCATCGAACACCTGGCGCCCAAGCTGACTGTCCTGCACGGCGAGATGCTCGACCATCCCTGCTATTCCAATTATATGGGCTACGTCCACCAGGAAATCGAGCACCTCAAAAAGTCGCAGGGCTTCAACGGCCGTACCTTCAACATCATCAACAGCATTGACGAGGCGGAGGAAGGCAAGATGAACCTCATCCTGGCCCTGGAAGGGGGGCACGTGCTGGAACAGTTCAATACCAACGTGCTGGACAACCTGCGCGCCCTCAAAACAGGCCCCCACCGCTTCCTGTACCTCACCTTCGTCCACATGACTCAGTACCCGCTGGCTTCCCACGCCTACGGCATGAAGCTGATCAAAGGCAACGACCAGTTCAAACCCAACAGCTTCGGCATTTCGGATATCGGCAAGCAGGTGATCGACCTGGCCTACGACGAAAACCAGGGCCGGCGCATCCTCATCGACATCAAACACATGAGCCTGGTGGCCCGCCATAAATTCTACCAGTACCGCAAGGAGAAAGGGTACGGCCACATCCCCATCGTGGCTACCCACATGGGCTTTACCGGCATCAGCAAAGACCCAAAAGTAATCGTCCAGCATTTCAGCAAGCCGGCCAAGCGGCGGGGCAATTTCATTGAAGTGAATTTCGAGCGGCCCAAAGGGATCGGCAAAGGCCTGTTCAACAAGACCTTCTTCAATCCCTGGTCCATCAACCTGTACGATGAAGACATCACCGAAATCCTCGACTCCGGCGGCCTGATCGGCCTGAGCCTCGACCAGCGCATCATGGGCTCTCAGGACGTGCAGGGAGAATTCTTCAGCGCCAAGGAGTTCAACTACATCCTCTCCGGGTACAAGGACGAAGGCCACGAAGAACCCGTCGCCGAAGGCGAGTTCTCAACCGAAGAAGAAAAGGGCCGCGAACTCAACGAGCGCAAACACCTCCGCCACCTCTGCAACAACATCCTGCACGCCGTGAAAGTGGGCGGCGAACGCACCTGGAAACAGCTGTGCATGGGCTCCGACTTCGACGGCCTGATCGACCCGCTCAACAACTGTACCAGTGCCGAGGAATACCCGAAGCTGGAAAAAGGCCTCATCGAGGAGTTGCCCCAAATGATGAAAGAGGACAGGCGCCACGACTACGACGAAAGCAACATTGAAGGCAAGGTGCGGGACATTATGTACAACAATGCCATTGATTTCCTGAAGAAACACTTTCGGTGAGGGGGAGACGGGGAGAGGGGGAAATTGAATCCCTCCCAATCCCTTAGATGAAAATCAAATAATTCCGTCAATAAGCTTCGCCACGCATGCGAAAGCCGGAAAGATCTCCTTTCGGCGGGGTCCCGATCACTTTGTGGAAGAAAACCTTGACTGAGCTGTCGCCTTCCTCTTCCTGGATGCCGTCCCCGCCGATGATGCCCGGCGTTGGTGCCGGAAGGCGGGTAATAAGAATGTCCCCGCCCATATCGACGTGTCCTGCGGGAAAGTACCGCCTTTCTTCGGCATCATAACCGAAGGGCAGGATGGCTTCGTTCTCAGCCAGCACATGGCCGGGCGTGATGCGGAGCGGGCGGGTGCCGTCCAGCGCCCCTTCTATGTCAGTCAGTTCCAGGATGCTGATGTGGTGGTCGGGCCGGGAAGCCGGGCTGCGGAAAAATACCGCCTCGCTGCCTTCCGTGCCGGCCCAGAGGGTGCCGGGCGGAAGGAAGATACGCTGGTCCAGGCCGGGATCATTCTCTGCGATCTGTTCGGCCCTCCGCCGGGCGCCGGCCCGGTTGGCGAGCTGGAGCGTAGCGGAAAAGCCGGCCGGTGTTTGCAATATAAGCCCTCCCAGTTCCAATCGGGCGTCGGCCGGCATTCGGGCTGCTTCTATCGGGCGGGAGATGTGAATGGGAATCTTGATGGTAAACCAGTCGTCTGTGTCTATGTCGCCCTCATCCTCAAAGGCTGGACCCCGGGTAGTATCCAGAGGAATGGATTCTTGTTTGTACTGTTCCAGGCTAAAACTATTCCGGGCAATGTAGAAGATGATGTAATCTGTTGTTTCGGTAATGCCGAAGTTGTGATAACGGTCGTTCATGGACAGCGGGATGGCGTCGAAAGACTGCCCCCGGAACTGGAAGCCGATGTCGAGGTGATACAGGCCGGATTCGTCGCCGATCTGTTGCGCCGGGAGATACTCATGGGTGATGCCGAACTGGCTGTCCAGGTAAAGGGCACCCACCCAGTAGCTGTCAAAATCGGAATTGTGGAGGACGCGGATTTTCACTGCCGGCTGGTGAAGCGTGTCGCCAACCTTTTTATACCTTACTTCTATAGCGCCCGGGTCATCCGGCAAAGGCTCATATTGATCCTCACCGATCTGGCCGAAGGTTCGGAGGTTGAACGCCGTGCCTTCCAGTTTTTTTGCCTCGATCACGATATCCTCTCCGGGGATTCCTGTGTGGGGATTGCTCATGCGCAGGACGCTCTCCCACTTACCGACTTTATCCACATCGGCGAGAAAATTTCTCGCCGTTTCACTGCGGAGGAACAAAGGTATCTCGCTCCCGGGCCGGGTCAGGATAAAACTTTGGAGCCCGGTGCCGTCGCCAATGGGTTGAATTTCAAATTCGGCTACCTCCCGGCCTTTTGCCATCCGGGCGTAATGCGGCGGGTTGATTTTCCACGCCTCTTCAATGGCGGCCCGCATCGGGACCGGCAGTTTCCTGCCAAAACCCAATATTATTCTCGGGAAAGGCATTTCCTGTATGGCTGCCTTCAGCAAGAGGTTCTCCTTATCCGCCTCCGAAAAGGCAGTTTCGTCGAGGATCGACTCGTTGGAACGGACCTCCAGCGCATTCACCGCCCTTTCCGTACCGTCCGTTAGCTTGAAGGAAACAGGATGCTTTGCGTCGGGAGGGACGATGCCCTGTATCCGCCCGGCCCGGAGGTACCACTCCCGGCGGCCGTCCTTCTCCCGGCAGCCGACTTCGTATTCCCGGCCGGGAGGGTTGAATTCGTTGCGGAGGAAGTGCTGGTTGTCATCCTGCGCCTGCGACATGCCCAGGATGGGAATCTGCCCCTCGATGTTGCTGCGCACCTCCATTTCCACCCTTCGGATCAACTCCCGGTAGCTGATCTTGCTGCCGCTTTGTTCCAGGGTTTTCAGCAGGCTGTAGGTAAAAATGCCGTGCTTTTTTTTCCGGGAAGCCCTGCCTTCTTCTGCTACCTCAATGGATTTCTCATGGGACTTCTCCGAGTCCCGCGCTGCAGAGAGGTTGACGTAACGCCCGTGGGTGAGCCCTCCTGCCCGGACCCGCTCCTGGCCAGCTTCAAACGGAACGTAAAACTCGTTGCCTTCCCGGCTGAAGCCAAGGATACTGCTTTCTTCGGATACGGCAAGGCCCGTTTCGTCCATCCGCGCCTTGATGTCCTGCTCATCGCTCCGGGTATTGCTGCCGGAAAAACAACAGTCCATGATCGACAGGAAGTGGACGCCGGGCGGATCCTCTTCTTTTCGGCCGAAAGCCGTCTTTTTATGCAAAGCCCGGGCGATTAAATATCCCAGTTCCTTGTCCAGAAGGTCATGATCGCCGGATTCCCGGTTGTTGTAACAGACCATTGTCTGGACTACGCCCAGGGGAGAAATGTCTCTGAAAACTTCCGGCGCTTCGACGTAGGAGCCATGGCCGCTGTAGTAGAGCAACCCATAATCCCCGTTCTCCGGGCTGGCGCCCTGGTAGTGCCCGAAGGCGTTGATGATATTCTGCCGGGTAGGCGCCTGGTAGGTTATCCCGCTCTCCCGGAGCATGGCGGCTTCTTCTTCGTCGAGCGGTGCCAGCAAATAAAGGGGGTTCCACTCGAAGGGGCCTCCGTTTTCTTCGGTTTGCGCTTTACACAACCGTTCAAAGTAGCCACTGACGGCCAGCACGTCGTTGATACAGCCTTCCAGCGGACTGCGCCGGTAGCCGTTGATGCCGATCAGGACGGCGTAGAGGGATTTCAAGGGCATGGGTATCAGGTTTTTTGGGCCTGACAAGTTTCGAAATTTTGTCAAGTCCCGGCTGCTTATAACGAGGAAGTTATTTTCCCAAGGATAAAGTTAATATTTTTCACAGTATGGTATCGACATCAGGGCCGTTTGCCGTACTGGATTTGACCTGCATGATTCCTGCCGCTCCGGCAGGGCTGACGAGCCCGGGCGTAAGCCGCGACTCCTGCAAGCCCTGTGTTGCCCAGCAATGTCCCTTTTCGGTTGCGCGTTATAAAGTCGTTCAATACAGCCATGAATTCGGGGTTATCCTTGCGTATCACCCAGGCAATTTTCCCCCTTCATGAATGGCAATATCGTGGCGTATGGTGATGCCGCTGAACACCTGCGCCCAGAAACGCCCTTTTTCTTCGTCGATGATCGCCAGGGGAAACAGCCCGCGTTGGCCATCTCCGGGATGTCCTCGTCTTCGATCCGGTCTTCTACAAACGCTTTGCCGATCTCTCTCCGCCCTTCCCGTTGCAGCGAATCGTTGATACTCCGCAAATGTTCGTAGAAGCTGCTCGCCTCGCGTACAAAGGCCGTTTGTCCCTGCAGGCCTTCCATGTTCCGGATGGGTGGGGCGCCCGGCCCGGTGACCAGTACTTCCCGGGCACCGGTAAAAACAGGCTCGGAAAAATCGACCAGCTTCTGCCGTTCGGAGGTGACAGTCAGGCCGCCTACCACGATATCGCCATAGCCTTCCAGCAGCGCGGGAATGAACTGGCCGCAGGTCAGCGGAATAAAAACACTGTTTATGCCATTTCGATCTTCGCCTCTTTGCCAAGCCCCAGTTCTTCAACGCTGACCTGCCGCATTTCGATCTTGCGGATTTTGCCGGTAACCGTCATCGGGAAGGATTCGGTGAATTTGATGTATCGGGGGATTTTATAGTGTGCGATATTTCCCCGGCAGTAAGCCTTGATCTCTTCCTCCGTCGCCATTTCTCCTTCTTTAAGTTTGATCCAGGCCATGACTTCCTCTCCGTACTTTTCGTCAGGGACGCCGATAACCTGCACTTCGCTCACTTTGGGGTGGGTGAACAGAAATTCTTCGATCTCCCGGGGGTAAATGTTCTCGCCTCCGCGGATGATCATATCCTTGATCCGCCCCACGATGTTGATGTAGCCTTCGGCATCCATGATGGCCAGGTCGCCGGAATGCATCCAGCGGGCCTGGTCGATGGCCTCCCTGGTCTTGGCCTCATCGCGCCAGTAGCCCAGCATGACGCTGTAGCCGCGGGTGCAAAGCTCGCCGGCCGTTCCCCGGGGTACGACCCGTTGATTTTCCGGGTTTATGATTTTTATTTCCAGATGGGGGTGGACCCTGCCGACGGTACTCACTTGTTTCTCCAGCGAGGCGCCCGGGCGGGTTTGCGTGCTCACCGGGCTGGTCTCGGTCATGCCATAAGCGATCTGGATTTCGGGTATATGCATGATGGTTTTCACTTTCTTCATCACTTCGACGGGGCAGGGTGCCCCGGCCATGATGCCGGTGCGCAGGCTGGACAGGTTGTATTTGCCGAAACCGGGTTCTTCCAGTTCAGCGATGAACATGGTAGGCACACCGTAAATGGCGGTAGCGCGTTCCTGTTCGGCCGCGCGGAGCACAGCTTCCGGTTCGAAGCCCGGGCTCGGGTAGATGACGGTGGCGCCGTGGGTCAGGCAGCCCAGGTTGCCCAGCACCATGCCGAAGCAGTGGTAGAGTGGTACGGGAAGGATCAGCCGGTCTTCCGGCTTAAAATTCATGGTTTCGGCAACGAAGAAGCCGTTGTTCAGGATGTTGTGATGGCTGAGAGTGGCCCCCTTCGGGAAGCCGGTCGTGCCACTGGTATACTGAATATTAATGGGATCGTCGAAGCAGCAGCGGGCCTGGCGTTCCGCCAGCATTTCGGGTGCCACCGTTTGGGATTTTTCCAGAAAGCCGCTCCAGCTCCACATCCCCGGTTGCGGATGCTCTCCGAGGTGGACGACGGCCTTCAGGTGCGGCAGCTTATCAGCCGACAACCGGCCCGGTTCGCTGGTTGCCAGCTCTGGCGCCAGCTCGTTGAGCATCTCTATATAATCGGATTTTTTAAACTGACCGGCAATGACCAGCAACCGGCAGCCCGACTGGTTGAGCGCATACTCCAGTTCGTGCAGGCGGTAGCTCGGGTTGATGTTTACCAAAATGGCGCCGATCTTGGCCGTCGCATACTGAAAAACTGCCCATTCGGCGCAGTTGGGGGCCCAGATGCCGGCCCGTTCGCCCTTTTCCAAGCCGGCAGCGATCAATGCACGGGCGCATGTATCTACCTGGCCCTTTAACTGCCGATACGTCAGGCGGATGCCCTGATGCTGGACGACGAGTGCTTCGTTGTCCGGATACAATGCTACGATCTCATCAAAAAAATCGCCAATCGTCTTTCCAATAAGCGGTTGATTGCAAATGCCGCTGGCATAACTCAGTTGTTCCTTCATAAGATCAGGTTTTATTTGGAAGAGCGGGGCAACGAAGGAGCCTGGTTATTGGTTATCTTTCCGGCTCGAAGCCGGGTGGGGTTATTGGTTATTGGCTGCCGGCTACCCGGTCAGCTCGCCGGGCGTCAATAGCAGGATACACTTCGCACCAGAATCTGATGCCTCATTCGCCCTTCAATATTTTTTCAATGAACGTGCTCATTCTTTGCAGCACAACTTGTTCTGCCTGCCGGTGCGGGACGTGTCCGCAATTTTCCACCCTGAACCCTTCGGCCCGGGCGCCGATGCCGCTCACAATGCCCCTTATCTGTTCATCCGAGCCATACTGATCCTCACTACCCTGTATGACCAGGGCTGGGCAGGTGATCCTGGGCAACAGCCCTTCAATGTTCCAGTTACGGAACCCATCCTCTGTCCAGGTGTCCGCCCAGGCGCCGAACAGGGTTTCCGCTTTATCTCCATGAAAAGGCGAAAGCTTCCGGATGAAGCGATCTTTCTGTAATTGCGCTTTTTTAATCCCTTCGAGGGTTATTTCTTCGACGAAGACATGAGCTGCCTCCGTGATAATGGCCAGAGGCTGGTGATAAGCGGCGTAGATGAGCGCAATGGAGCCGCCGTCGCTGTGGCCGACCAGGATGGGAACTTCGATCCGCAGCTGCTGCAACAGCTCCGGCAATACTTCCAGGGCTTCCCGGTGTAAGTACGCTCCGTCGCGGGTGTGGAGCATAGGGCTTGAACCTCCGTGGCCGGCGCGGTCATATACCACTGCGTTGAGGTTGCAGCGCAAAGCCAGTTCCCGTGGAAAATCTCCCCACTGGTCTACAGACCCCAGCGCATCATGGAGAAAAACCAGGGTAGCGGGCGACACCGCTCCGGTAACTTCTACCTGATGAACGCGCAGCAGGTTCTCCACTGCCAGGAGGCGCCCGTTGGTTGTTTCCTCATTTTCCATAAGCGTGGAAGCGGGGCAGCAACAGCGTGTGAACGCCCCTTTTTTCGGGGGCAAGGTAGGTATGGCGGAGGCTTCAGACAATGATCAATGTCAATTGTGGCAGATGGCTTTTGTTAGGGGTAGGAAGCGTACGCTTGTCCCGACTTGCCGGAGAACCTGTTGCAACGAAGCATAGAAACGCAAGACATCCAGAAAGGATACCTCGGCCCAGCGGGCCGATATCTCATTCCTCCCTATCAAAGAAATCGAACAAATACTGTTCGTCAAAATCGATCTCATAGCGGCGCAGGAGAGCGAGGTATTCCTCCCGAAAAGTGCGCTTCTTGTGGTGTTCAGGCTGGTTAAGGATGTATTTTATGACCCGGTCCAGTTCCTTTCGGGAATGGGAAAATGCGCCAAAGCCCTCCTGCCAGGAAAACCGGAAGGGAGAAAAGCCCTTCTCCTTAATAAATTTGGTGGTTTCCGTTTTCAAGACGTTGACGGTTGCAGAGAGGGAGATGTTAGGGTTTTGCCCGACGAGGATATGCGCATGGTCCGGCATGAGATAGATAGCTAACAATTTGTGTTTCTTGTTTTGCAAGATGCCAGTCATATAGCGCTCCACTTCTTCGCGGAAAGACGGCCTGATCAGCGCCTGCCGGTATTTAACGGCAAAGACCAGGTGAGTGTACAATTGGGTATAGGTGTTCGCCATAATTTTTTCTTTCAAGAACGGGAATTATTGGCTTACTGCAAATTTTTCGAGGCAGGAACCATCTTTTCATAGAGAGTTAACTCATAAAGATAATTTTGAACGACGCTTACAAACATAATATTTTACCTCAAGCCCTGTACGCGATATGGGCATTTAGATAGCGGCCCGCTGGGCCGCCGCATCACCCAAAATGGGTTTTCTACAAAGATAACGGTCCTACGGACCGCACCATGAATCTAAATCTAAATCAGTCTTCTTTGACCACAGCAGTTTGACAGGCTACCTTAAGTCACATTTTCCAAGCTACAAGCTCCCGTTCTGGCCCAGAGGGCCAACATCTTTGTAGAATATGGACAGCATTCCGTTTCCCCGGCCCAGCGGGCCGGTATCTCATTCCTCCCCATCAAGAATAAAACAAATACCATTCGTCAAACTCACCGCTTCGGTGGCTGCGTCGGCCGTACTTCCACCTTGCTCGGCAGGGTGCGCGGGTGCATACGCAGCAGGTCAACCACCATTTGGCCCAGGTCTTCGGGCTGTATCTTCCAGGCGTCGGCAGGGCTGGGGTTGTGGTCGTTGAAATAGGTAGCCACCGAGCCGGGCATGATCGTAGATACCTTGACCCCGTGGTGGCGCAGGTCGAGCATGATGGCCTGGGTGAAGCCGACCAGGCCAAACTTGCTGGCGTTGTAGGCGGCCCCGCCGGCGAAGAAGTTGGTGCCCGCCAGGCTGGCAACGGTGATGATGTAGCCCTCGGATTCTTTCAGGGCTGGAATAGAAGCCTTAATGCTGTTGAACACCCCGGTGAGATTAGTATCAATGGTATCCTGCCATTGGGTTGGGGTAAGGTCTTCTATGGAGGCGAAATGGCCCAGGCCGGCGTTGGCGATCAGGACGTCCAGCCGCCCCCATTCCTGAAGGATGCGTTCGACGCTGGTCTGCTGGGCGCCCAGGTTGCGCACGTCGGCCGCAATGCCGATGGCCTTGCCCGGGCCGATCCGGTTGAGCTGAGCGGCAGCCTGGTCGATGGCTTCCTTTGACCGGCTGGTCACCGCGACGTTCATGCCTTCCCTGATGAGCGATTCGGCGATGCCCAGGCCAATGCCTTTGCTGCCGCCGGTGACGAGTGCTGTTTTTCCTTGTAGCTTTTCCATGTCTCTGGAACGCTTGTCAGATGGGAAGGTTCATTATTTTATTCGGCAAGCCGGAGAACTTTTTTTAATTTTCCAATCCTTATCTTCTGACTTACTCAGGGGGCACAATTATTTTGCGAGCCTATGAAGGGAAGGCAATATCAACACCGGCAAATCCGGACTTCCGGCGGTTGGCTGGCCATTGGCGGAGAGTATCTGCTCAAAACCGGCGGTTTCGAAGCCCGGGTGAAATTACTGCGGGACCGGTCGACGGATGACGCCCTGAAATTCCGCGTCGAAGTGCTTCAGGCGGCAGCCGCCCACCTCGACGCCGGCAGCCGGATCACCCTTACAGCAGGCTGGGATGGGCAGGGAAACTGGCAGTTGCTGGATGTGGGGCCGGAGAGGGAGTAGGGTAACCTTTTGCCGGATGTTCAAATTCAAATCACAAAAGAAAAACAACACCATGTTCAACCGCATTCCTGTCATTCTGATCGCATTGCTTTGTGCCGGTTCTCTTTTGGGGCAGGAGCCTGCCGCCAACCCGCTGGAGCGCGCCCTTTCCGGAGTTGTAACCGTTGCCGTGTTCGACGCAGCAGACGAAGACCAGGTCCTGGGCTACGCGGAAGCCAGAAGGCGATACGCCGATATTGCCTATGAAAAGGCGCCGGACATGAGCGACGCCTTCTCCAACGGTTCCGGCTTCGTTGTCGAATACGGAGGCAGCTATTACGTCCTGACCAATGTGCACGTTATCGACGCGGCTTCGGGAGAGCCGGGCTCGATCATGGTTTTCAGCATCACCCGGGAGCAGTACCCCATGAAGGTGATAGGCGGCGACAGCTTTTACGACCTCGCCATCCTGGCATTCGACGGCAAGGCGCCGGGGGAAGAGATACAGCCCTTGTCCTTCAGCCGGCAGGAGGCAGAGCTGGCCCAGAAGGCCTACTCCATCGGCAACCCGCTGGGCACGTATCCCTATACCATCACCGAAGGGATCATCAGCGGCAAAAACCGCCTCTTCTTCCGGCCGACGACGGGCCGCTTCGGCTTCCTGCAGCATACCGCCACCCTGATCTGGGGCAACAGCGGCGGGCCGCTGGTCGACGAGGGCGGGCAGGTGATCGGCATTAACACCTGGATTCATACCCGCAACGACCAGGGGCAGAACTACCTCTTCTCCCAGTTGAATTTTGCCCTGGAGGGAGGGCTGGCCTACCGCCTTTTCCAGGAAATGATGGAAAACGGAGGGCGGGTGCGCCGGGCTTTCCTGGGCATTGTTTTTTCTTCCTCGCCGGGCCTGCTCGGCGGGGCGGAATCTCCACCTGTTATACACAGCATTCTGGACGGAAGCCCGGCGGCGGAAGCGCTGGAGGGCCGCATTGGCTTTACCGTCACTGCCATCAACGGCCAGCCGGTAAAAACGCTGCAGGACATTGTCCGGACGCTCGAGGCCTGCGATCCGGGGCAGGACATATCGCTGGACCTCAAAAAAGGAATACTCTCACCGGAAGCTACGGTAATAGCCGGCGAACTCACCGCCGCCAACCTGGAGAAAACGGCCCACCATTTTTTCAGGGCATTCACCGATTATGACGTAGAGGCCGTCGCGCAGGGCGTTCGACTCACCGGAAACCCCGTCAGGAGTTACCACCGCATCGAGGTGGCCAAATCGGATGTCCATCCTCCCGACAACGCCACTTTTGAAGTGGAACAGGGTGAGATTTCGTACGGCATCGCCGGCATCGGAGCAGTAGACAGCTACGGGCGAGGGCATTTTTACCGGGCCAATTCCATTCAGGAAGTGGCTACCGCCATTCGCCTCAACGCCCTGGAGGGCCATATCGGCGCCGATCTGCTGGACGAGAGCAAGAACCTGCAACGGGTGCGCTTCTTCATGACAGATGGCAACCTGGACGAGGCGAAAGTGCTGTTTTACTGAGAAAATCGTCGGATTCGGAGGTTCTGGCAGATTTGTCCTGGGTTTTGGGAAATTTGTCCTTGTGCTTTGAATTGAAAATGAATAACTTGAAAGGGCATAAGTTATTTAACTTCAGAGCATTAGTCTTTTATTTTTTCAAACCTAAAACCTCCTGTCATGAAAAAGTTATTCTACTTTTTCCTCATTTGCATTCCTTTTTTTGCTCAGGGCCAGGCCATCGAAGCTACCGTAATCGGGCGCTGGGACGATGAAAGCATTCCCGAGTCCATTTTCGGCGGGCCGTATCAGGATGTCTGGGGCGCCGTTGTGAACGGCAGGGAGATCAGCATTGTTACGTCTACCGCCGGGCTTCATTTTTTTGACCTCAGCGGCGAAACGCCCAATATGGAGCCGGTAGCCTTCGTGCCGGGAGCAGACCAGGGCACGGCGATAGGATGGCGTGACGTGAAGACCTACTTACACTATGCTTACGCCGTATCGGACGCGGGCGCCAGCACCCTGCAGGTCATCGATATGAGCGGGCTGCCGGACGCCGTAGAGATTGTCTACGATTCAGACGAGTTCTTTGCCAACCGGCACAATATCTTTATAGATGAGGCCAACGCCCGCCTCTATGCTGTCGGAGGATTCAATGAGACGCTCCAGATACTTTCCCTGGATGATCCCGAACAGCCTGAACTTATGGCCTCATTTCCCAATGACAACCTGTCTGTGCCTTATATCCATGACCTTTATGTGCGGGATAATATTGCTTACCTGAATGCAGCATATCTGGGTTTAATGGTCGTAGACCTCAGTGATCCTGATAACCCGGAGTTATTGGGGACAATGACCGAATACATCGAACAAGGCTACAACCACTCCGGGTGGCTTTCCGAAGACGGGCAACACTATTTTCTTTGCGACGAAACTCACGGAACGGATATCAAGGTCGTGGATGTCAGTGATCTCTCCAACATCCACGTAGTATCCACAATGAATGCGCAGTCCTTTCCCGGCCAGATCGCCCACAATGTATACCCCTACGGCAACCTGCTCCACGTTTCTTATTATTTTGATGGCCTTCAGGTGTTCGACGTTTCCAACCCACGGTTTCCCAGGAAAGCAGCATACTATGATACCTATGAGGGGCCGAACAGTTCGTTTTCCTACTATGGCGCCTGGGGCGTTTTTGTGCTGCCTTCCGGCAGAGTCCTTGTTTCTGATATGGCCAATGGCCTTTTTTTCTATGAGGCTATCGAGCCCCTGCCCTACACCTCTGTCACGGCAAATCTGGCCGGTATCGAGGCTTGTGTGGGAGAAACCGTCGAGTTCCTCATTGAGGTGGGCACCGATTTTTCTTCATCCGGCGTGACGTTGAACACCGATGGCACCTCGCCCACCCTGGAGATACAACTCAGCTCTACGCAGGCAGTACCCGGCGAGGTGGTGCAGGCCCACGTCACGCTCCTGCAAACCGGTGCCGGCTACCTGGTGATCAACGCTACCGACGGCGTATCAGGAAGCGAGCTGCAGCTCAATGTCAGCAGTTTTGAGTTGACGGAACCCGCTCTTCTGACCCTGCCTGCCGACGGCGCGGTCGATGCTCCGCTACGGCCTTTGTTCCGCTGGGAAGTCCCTTCCAACTCTGCCTCCAAAAGCATACAAATCTCCACCGATCCGGATGATTTTGAAGAGAACATTTTTTTTGAAGCGGCTACGCTGAGCCAAAACTTCTTTCTCACCGAGACGCTGGAAGAATGGACCACCTATTACTGGCGAGTTCTCACCACGAGCCAATGCGGAGACCTGCCCTCTTCCGTTTTCTCCTTCACCACCCGAGGGACGGTGGGTACCGAAGCGGAAATAGCCGGCAACGGATTTCAACTCTATCCCAATCCGGCTTCGGGATTCTTACAGATTGCCTTCAACCAGCCTTTGGGGGAGGCGCTGCAGGTAGAATGCGTAGCGGCAAACGGCCAACCTGTACAGAGTACGCGGATGGATCGGTACGCGCAGTTTTTGCAACTGGATACCAGCGGCCTGCCCGATGGCCTCTACTGGCTGCGCCTGGCCAACAGTAAGGGCGCCGTCAGCAGAAAAATAATCGTTCAACGCTGATCTTCAACATGAGCCATCCGGATTTGCCGTCCGGAATTTTCCGGATGGCTCCTGTCCTCCAAAGCTTTTTCGACTTGTCCTTTTTTAGCCTTTACCAACAGATTCGCCTCCATTGATACCAAAATTGGGCCATTTGGTAGATTGGGTTTGCAGAGGTTGAGGAATGCAGCTATTTTCACCAGCCGTTGTCCTTAACTTTTATAAACGCAAGTGTGGCAGTGCATGAGCCGAACGACCGGCTCCGCTTTTTTTACTCACACCTGCGAAAAGATTTCATTCTTCACTAAAATCACCCGTTATGAAACAGCGTGTACTCGCACTACTCCTTTGTACCCCCTTTTTTGCTCTCAGCCAGGCCACCCAGGCCACTTTGCTGGGCCACTGGAATGACGAAAGCATCCCGCAGGCCTTCTTCGCCAACCCTTATCACGATGTCTGGGGGACAGTAATCAATGACAAGGAGGTCGGCATCATCACCTCCACCCTGGGCATCCACTTCTTCGACCTGAGCAATGCGGAAGCGGCTCTCGAACCCGTCGCTTTCGCGCCGGCCACCGTACAGGGTAACGCCATCGGGCACCGGGACGTGAAAACCTATCTCCACTACGCTTATGCCGTAGCTGATGAAGGCGCCAGCACCCTGCAGGTCATCGACATGAGCAACCTGCCGGAATCGGTTGAGGTCGTTTACGAGTCGGACGAATTTATCCGGACGACGCACAATATCTTTATCGACGAAGACAACGCCCGCCTGTACGCCGTCGGCGGCAGCGGGTTCAACCTCCGAATTCTGTCGCTGGACAACCCGGAGCAGCCGGAACTGCTGGCTTCCTATCCTACGGCAAGCGTGCCTTTGCCTTATATCCACGACTGTTACGTCCGGGATAATATCGCCTACCTCAACGCCGGGCCCGCCGGTTTTATCGTCATGGATATGACAGATCCCGCTAACCCGGAATTGCTGGGCACGATGACCGAATATCCCGAGCAGGGGTACAACCACTCCGGCTGGTTGTCGGAAGACGGGCAGTACTACTACCTGGCAGATGAAACCCACGGCCGCGATATCAAAATCGTCGACGTCAGCGACCTGTCTGATATGAAGGTGGTTGCTACTTTTGATGCCAAATCTTTCCCCGGGCAAATCCCGCATAACGTTTATCCCAAAGATGGGTTGCTGTTCGTTTCCTACTATTACGACGGCCTTCAGGTCTATGATATTTCCAACCCGCTGTTCCCGCGCCGCGTCGCCTATTATGACACCTATGACGGGCCGGATGTCGAATTCTTTGCCGGCGCCTGGGGGGTGTTCGTCCTCCCTTCCGGCCGCGCTTTGATCTCGGATATGAACAATGGCTTTTACTTCTTCGAAGCCATAGATTTGCCGCCCTATACTTCTGTCACTCCGAATATTACCGGCATCAATGCCTGCGTAGGCGCTGCCCGCAACTTTTCCATTGAGGTAGGGACGGATTTCCTGGCCTCGGGCGTTACGCTCTCCACGGAAGGGAGCTCCGAAAGCCTGGTAGTGGAACTGGCCGTTACGGACGCCAGCCCCGGCGATATCGTTGACGTATCGGTAAGCGGGATCGAGCCGGGGGACGCCACCCTGGTGATCAATGCCACCGATGGCGTTGCGGAAAGCCGGGTGGAGATTACGGTACACGTAATCGGCCTTCCTGCCCCGGCAACCCTGCAGGCCCCCAGCGATGGCCGGGAAGATGTCCGCCTGAATCCGTTATTCTTCTGGACGGGGGCGGGCCCCGGCAGCCTCCTGCCGAAACGGATTCAGATTTCTGCCGATGCCGATGATTTTGAAGCCGGCATCATTTATGAAACGGCGGTGAGCGGCAACTCCTTCACCCTGCCCTTCGAACTGGAGGAAGGAACGACTTATTACTGGCGGATCGTCACTTCCGGTGAATGTGGCGACAGCTTTTCGCTGGTCTTTTCCTTTACCACCGAAACAACCACGAGCATTTCCGAGATCGGCGGCAACAGCTTCAGGCTGTACCCCAATCCGACCAACGCGTCCGTGCGGTTAAGTTTTGCTCATCCCATTGATCAGGAACTGCAGGTTGAGTGGTTTTCCGCCAGCGGCCAACGCCTGAAAACTCAACAAATGAGTGCCCAGGCCCACGAATTGGCAATGGACACCGGGCACCTGCCCGAAGGCCTTTACCTGGTCCGGATTTCCACACAGCAGCAGGCTGTCAGCCGGAGAGTGCTGGTCAGGCACTGACCAAAATCAGCCTCCCGGCATGATGATCCTCATGTAAACGAAGGAAGATTCAGGTTATCTTATGCGCGGCTGGCCGGGGCGGGTTTGCATGCCCCTCCATTAACGGCACGGCAAACCCGCTCCGGCCTTAACCATTTAAAACCTGAATCATGATAGCAGACAAAAAAGCAGACCTGGCCGGCCCCGGCATCGGCACTTACGAGCAAGTCGAGAAAGTCCTGCCAAAGGATTACAAATCGCTCCTCAGCCGAAAGGATACGCAAAAGGCCATCATGGCGGTAAAGCGGTACATTGAAGACGGGCTTAACGAAGAGCTCAACCTTATGATGGTCACCGTCCCCCTCATCGTTGACAAACACAGCGGCGTCAACGACTACCTCGACCGCGACGGCTCCCGTACGCCGGTTGAGTTCTACATCTCCAACGACCGCGGCAAAAACCCCATCGAGGCTCAGGTCGTGCAGGCGGCCACCAAATGGAAGCGCGTAGCCCTGAAGCAGTTCAACATGCAGCCCGGCGAAGGCCTCAATACCGACATGCGGGCCGTGCGCAAAGACTACTTCCTGGACCACGACCACAGCGCCTACGTCGACCAATGGGACTGGGAGCGGGTGATCACCGCCGAGGAACGCAACCTGGAGTTCCTCACCATGATCGTCAAAAAGATCTGGAAGGTGCTCAAAGGGGCCGAAACTTTCATCCAGGAACAGTTCCCGCAGCTGAAGGACAGCCGCTACCCCGACCTGCCCCGGGAACTCACCTTTATCCACGCAGAAGATCTGCTGGCCCGTTATCCCGACCTGCCCCGCAAGGAGCGCGAGACACGCATCCTGCAGGAGTATCCCGCCGTTTTCATCTATGGCATCGGCTGGACGCTGGACGACGGTTATCCCCATGAGATGCGGGCGCCCGACTACGACGACTGGGTGACGCCCACTATTTCCCGGGAAGGCCGGCCGATGCACGGCCTGAACGGCGACATCCTGGTGTGGAACCCCGTCACCAAAAGGCGCCACGAGCTCTCCTCCATGGGTGTCCGCGTCAATGCGGAAACATTGCGCCAGCAACTGAAAATCACCGGCCAGCTCGACTTCCTGGAACTGCCCTACCACCAGGCCATCATCAACGGCGAACTCCCTTTGAGCATTGGCGGCGGCATCGGCCAGTCCAGAGTGATCATGCTCCTGCTGAAAAAGGCCCATATCGGGGAGGTCAGCGTAACCGTATGGCCGGAGAAACTGAAGGATATCTGCAGGAAGAAAAACATTTTTGTCCTGGAATGACCCGGAGCGGCCACTTTTAAGTGGCCGCTTACAACCCTTCAGCGGGCAGTTTTCCGTATCTTCCTCCCTGATACAAAACGAACTGCCAATGAAGATCATACAAACAAGGCTGTGGGAAGTAAAAATCCCCCTGCGCGTCCGGTTTTCCCAGTCCAACAATGCCGGGGCGAACCACTCCCATGCCGCCGTCATAGAAGTGCACACCGAAGGGGGAGCCGTCGGCTACGGCGAGTCCTGCCCGCGCACTTACGTGACAGGGGAAGACATGAGGTCCGTCCAGGCCGGCTTGCGCGCCCTTTCGCCGGGGCTTAAGGGCGCCTCTATGGATTCAGCCGAAGAGATAAGGGGCAAGCTGAAAGCCTGGGAAAAAGCGCAGGTCGGGCCTTCCGTCCGTTGCGCGCTGGAGCTTGCCCTGCTCGATGCCTGGAGCAAAACGCGGGAAAGGCCGCTCACCGAACTCCTCGGTTCCAACCCTCCGGGGGTGTTGCGTTACAGCCTGGTCCTGCCCCTGGCCAGGCCTGCCGACCTGGAGCAGGCCCTGCACCTGGCCAGACAATTTTCTCCCCCTGCCGTGAAACTGAAAGTGGACGCCAAGCTGGAGGAAACCATCCATAAAATCACCCTCATCAGAGAATTTTTCGGACAGGAACTGCCCATACGGGTAGATGTCAATGGAGGTTGGGCCCTCCAGCAGGCCGAGAAAATCATCCCCCGCCTGATCGAACAGGGCGTCACCTCATTTGAACAACCTTTGCCCCCGGGCCAGTGGGACGGCCTGGCCGCATTAACCCGGGCGTTCGGAGGCCAGGCCCGCATCATGGCCGACGAGTCTCTGCTCGGCCCGGAGCAGGCCCGGTTGCTTATCGAAAAAGGCTGCGTCAACCATTTCAACCTGAAGATATCAAAGCTGGGCGGCATCTTCAACTCCCTGGAAGTATACCGGCTCGGGGAAGCGCATGGCATCCCCTCCCAGTTGGGCGCCCACTTCGGAGAGACAAGCTTGCTGACTGCCGCCGGCCTTCTCTTATGCGGCCTGGCAGGGGAGATGACGGCCTATGAGGGTGCCATGGGAGAACTCTTGCTGGAGAAGGACATCACCACTCCTCCCATCATGATGGGCCTGGACGGAAAACTGGAAACCGGGGGAATATTCTCGACCCCGGGATTGGGCATTATCAACGAAGCGGCGTTGAGCAAGTATGCTCAGGGGCCGCCGATCGACCCCCATCAGATCCTTTCTTCTCTGAAGTCGAATATCCGGCGGTAAGGGGGGAGGCTGTTGCCGGTTGGCCTGACGAACGCTGCGTATTTTCAGGACAACCATTAACCGTCCCTACTTTCCTGCCATCAACGACATTTCTTCCTCCGATACGGATTGCTGGACCCGGTAATACAACTTGACGAACCGGGCGGCCACGGCGATCAGGTCTTTAAGCTCCAGCAGCAGGCTGAAGTAAAGCATGCTGTTCCGGCGGCCATATTTGTGTGATTTTACGCCTTCGACCTGGTGGGCGATCAGTTTTTCCAACTGCAGGAACAGGTTTCGTTTTTCTTCAAGGACCATATCAATACCCTGATAGGCGCCATTGCCCATCAGTTCTTCAATATTCTGAAGATAATCGCTCACCTCTTCCTGCATCCTGTAAAGCAGTTCTCCCTGCTCATCATCCAGCGGTTTGTGAACGTTTTCGACATGTTCCTGGCAGGCGTCGAAGATGAGCTTGACGGATTGCAGGATATCCTGTTCCAGGTCGTAGACCAGGAGGTAGGCCCGGCTGGCCTCGGCGTTGTCCTCTTCGATACGGCGGATAGCGCTGAAAAGTTTTTTCCGGAGGCTCTTATTACTTTTTTCCAGCCGGTGGATGGCCTTTTCTGCTCTTTCCAGGAGGAGTTCATCCTCCTGCAGCAAACCGAAGAGGGAATCGTGCAGAACCGTCCGAATCCCGGAAAGCGTCTCTTTAATGCCGGAAGACGTCTCCCGGAGTACCTGTACCGCCGGTATCACCTGAGCCTGCCGCTCGAAGGACTCTTCTTCGGCCTTTTCCTTTTCCCGGCGCCGGTGCAGCAGGAAAGTGCGGGACAGGAGAAAAACAGCCAGGAGGACTAGCCCGCCCACTGCCCAACCGTCGAAGGAATAGATCGCCCAGGCGAAAAGTGCCGAGGCGCTGAAGGCGATAAAGGCAGTAAGGAACCAGCCGGCGATGACATTGAGTACGCCGGCAACCCGGTAGACGGCGCTGTCGCGGCCCCAGGCCCGGTCGGCCAGGGAGGTGCCCATGGCCACCATGAAAGACACATAGGTCGTGGACAGCGGCAACTTCAGGGAAGTGGCAAAAGCGATGAGCATGCTGGCCACTGTCAGGTTGACGGAAGCCCGGACGAGGTCGAAAGCGGCGGGGTCTTTGTCGCCTTCTTTTTTGCCGGCCTGCTCTGCCGGTTGAAAACTCTCTTCGGCTTTCTCCAGCCAGGCTTCGGGCAGTAGTTTTTGCACGCCCATGCCGGCCTGGCGGGTATACCGGACAATGCTGCGGGAAAGCGCATTGGGCAGAAAGCGTTCTGAACCTTCATCCTGCCTTCCCAGGTTGACTTCCGTTTCAGTGACGGACTGGGCTTTCCGGGAAAACCATAGCGTAAGGATCATGATCAGGCCGGCCAAAAGCAAGAGCAGGGTTTTGGTGCGTACCGGCCGGCCGAGCACTTCCATGTTGAAATCCTCCGCTCCCACCCCGGAAGCCGACCAGGCATTGAAGGATTCAAAGCCGGCGATGGGTACGCCAATGAAATTGACCAGGTCGTTGCCGGCAAAGGCCATGGCCAGGGAGAATGTTCCGAAGAGGACGACGATGCGAAGAATGTTGATCTTGAAGATCATCATAAAGGCCTGCATCAGGACCGACCAGAAAGCAAAGGAAATAAAGATCAGCAGCAGCGTGTTGTTCTTCACCCAATCCACAAATGCCTCGGATACGAATGAAGCTCCTTTGATGCCTTTTATGAGCAGAAAATAGGTCAGGAAAGTAAGCGCCAGGCCTGCCCACAGGCTGCCTACCCAGTCCATGCGGCGTTCGTACTGGAAGGTAAACAGCAGCCGGCTCAGGTATTGCAGGAAAGTGCCAACTACAAAGGCGATCCCAACCGAAATGAAAATACCCGAAATTATGGCCAGTGCGCTGGATGAATTGATGTGTTCGCCCAATTCTGAAAAATCACCCCCGGCAGCCGCTATCTTCAAAAGAGAAACGGCAACCGCCGCCCCCAGGAGTTCGAAGACGATAGAAACCGTCGTGGAAGTGGGCATACCGAAGGTATTGAACAAATCCAGCAGGATGATGTCCGTCAGCATTACCGCCAGGAAGATAACCATGACCTCGGCAAATACAAAGTACTCAGGATTGAAAATACCTTTGCGCGCCACTTCCATCATGCCGCTTGAAAAGGTCGCGCCTACGAAAATGCCCAGGCTGGCCACGATCATGATAATATGGCGGGGCGCAACTTTGGAGCCAATGGCCGAGTTGAGGAAGTTTACCGCATCGTTACTTACCCCTACGATAAGGTCAGAGATCGCCAGTGCAAAAAGAAGGATTACAATGATGAGATAATATTCCGGCATAGTGAATTGCCCTTATTTGACTGAGCAATATATGCGTTATCTATTAAACCAAAGTGAAGCTAAAGTTAAGGAATCTTTAAATAGCTCGACAAGTTATTTTTTCCCGATAACAACCACAAATTCTCCGGGAATAAAATGCGCTTCTCCCCGCCGGAAACTCTTGATGGACTACAGGTATTCTGCGTGTGCGCCTGCTTTAGTTGTTTCATCAAAGCGGAAGTACGCCATGGCCACCGGCCCGCCGGCAAAAACTGCTGACAGCGCTGCATTGGCGGTTGGGTAGTGCAAAGTGGCAATGAGCTGCTCGGAGGTTACTTCCCGGAAGCCTGCCGCCCGTAAGCGACGGGCGGTTTTGTGTGAGCGAAACAGGGATCGGGTGGCGATCAATTCATTGAAAACGGAAAAGCGACGGCAGACGTAGCCTGTAGCGACCGGGCCAGTTTGTAAATGGCCCTTTGGAGGTGAATGGCACTCAGTTCCAGTTCCTCGTCATTGCCGGTGGGCTCTTCCAGCAATTGTTTCAGCATTGTTCTTTTTTCCTCTACCAGCAGCGCCACTTCATAGGGAGAGGTGTGCTTATTGCCGCTACAGGCCAAAACCTCAGTTAAATCCTCGATGAGCATTTCCAATCCATCCAGGGCTTTGAGCAAGCGGCTCAAATTGTATGTATCCAGTTCATCCAACAACGACCCCAGTTGCCCGATCCGCCATTGAAGGTATTTGTGACTCAGTATTCTCATTTTTTTGGGAGGAGGTTTTTACTCCCCACAAATATAATTCAATTTGTTTTTATTTATAAAAATATAAAACAATAAATTTCAAAAACAATTCTTTTTTATTTTCTTTCAGTGCCGCTATCGGCCTGGGATGTACAGGCGCAGCGGCAGCGTGGGCTGTGTACACGATGTTTATCCGGACTTCGGCGTAAGCACGGTTGAACGCCGAGCTCAGGCCGAAGTCCTCCGACTGATAGCCCGGGCAGCCCTCAATACCGCTCATTCCCATACTCATCTACCCGTTTCCAGATGAAGTCCTGCTGGCCATCCATCATATCGATCAGGGTCATGTTCGTGCGGTGGGTCATGTTCATATACTGGCTGACCATCATGGTTTCCGTTTCGTCCAGGTTGGGGGCGCCTTTGAATTCGAAATGTTCTGCATCGCCATTGTTTACGATCGTGAAATCTTGTCGGTTGAATTCGGTGATGGTGCCGGTGTAAAAAACCGCCTCTTCGGCGCTGATCTCCTTCAACTTCAGTTCATTGCCGTTGACGATATAATGCCCCCAGTTAAAAGAACCCGGTTTGCCCGGCACCCGGATGATCACGATACCCAGGCTGGGCAACACTTTCAGGATGGATTCGGAAGAGGCCCAGGTGCCGCCCAGCTTGCGGTAATTTTCCCAGGAAAGGAGGGTGGCTCGCTGGTCCTGGTCCAATTCGCCTTTTCTGCGGTAGTGGTATTGAAACTTCTCGCCCGTTCCCGGGTCAGTCAACTGAAACTCCCGGTTATCTAAAACAACGGCTGGGAAGCTCTTCCGGGTATCGTTTTTTATATCGTAAAGGCTTAAGGTGGCCCCATCAAACTCGTAAACCCCCAGAAAAATATCCGGGCCGATGCCATATTCGGTGCCGTTCAGGTAGCTGAGGATGGAGTAGTAATAGCCGTCTTCGGTGAAGATGGTGGTTTCCCTGTCGAAGCCTTCGGCCTTATCCAGCGGGCATACCCAGGTGCCGGCCAGGGAGTTTTGGGCAGTAAGGGCAGAGGCAACCAGAACCAGGAAAAAGGTGTTCCATACAATCGTTTTCATGATGATAGTTTTAGTTAAAAAAATATCACCACAAAGGTCAGGCTAAAAGGGATGGTGCGCTTAAGGGTATGTTGCAAAGGTTTATAGAATTGTCGCATGGGACAGAAAAAACCTTTGAGGCCCTGAAAACCACAAGGGTGGTGTATTAAATCCGTTGAAGCCGTGTTGCAAATGGAGCGTGGACCTCTTGGCCCGCCGGATAGATCAACGGATTTAACACACTACCCTGTAAATCCCGTCCCTATTCCCCTGCAAAAGGAAAATTAAGCGACGGGAGATTAATAAGTGTCGCGTTTCGAGCTGTCAGTGGCGTAGCTCCGGCTATACTCCTTCCTCGCGCCTCGTTCAGATTTATCTCCTTCCGTCATCAGCCTCCCCAACTGCTCTCTCCAGGAAATTGCTGATCCACCGGCTGATGGCCGGTGTGTGCGTGGCCTGGCTCAGGCTCTCCAGTCCGGCACGAGACTTTTCTTCGCCGATCCGCTGCACCCGGTCCTGAATGAGGGCGCCAACGTAGCCCTTCGAAAATTCGGGATGGCCCTGAATCCCCAGCATGTTGGTTCCGACGGTGAACATGCCCACGGGGCAGTCCGCCGCCCGGGCCAGCACCCGGCTGCCGGGAGGCAACTCCTCCACCTGATCCTGGCACAACATCAGCAGGTTGTATTCGCTTTCGGGCGGCGCCATCCACCTCTCCTGTCTCAGCAGGGTAAATGAATGCACGCCGACACACCAGCCGGCTGCTGCTTTCCGGACCTTACCCCCCAGCGCTTCGCCCATCATCTGGTGTCCGAAACACACGCCGACAAACGGCCTCTGTGCCTGGTGGATTTCCCGCACGAATTCCTTCAGCTGGTGGATCCAGGGAATGTCGTCGTAAACAGAGTACTTGGAGCCGGTGCAGATGTAAGCATCGCACGCCAGGGCCGATTCCGGGAAGTGCCCGTTGCATACATCGAACAATTCGAACTGCAGGCCCGGAAGAAGGGCAGGGAACATATCCCGGTAGTCCCCTCCAATGTGGCGGAACGGCGCCGCCACGTGATCGCATTCCAGCAAACCGACTTTCATGGTTTCCCAGTAATTTTACATTTAACGCTTTTCCCGGTCAAATCTCCGGGAGCTTCAGGTGGTAAGATTTAGGCCGCGTCAGCGATTCATAACCCAGGGACGACAGCGTACACCCTCGCCCCGAGTCCTTCACCCCCGTCCAGGCCAGGGCCGGATCGAGGTAGTCGCAACGGTTGAGGTAACAGGTGCCCGTCTCCAACTGCTCGCCGAGGCGGACGGCCAGTTCGGAATCATCAGACCAGATCGAAGCTGTAAGCCCGTACCGGCTGTCGTTCATCAGGCGAACGGCTTCCGCATCGTCCTTCACCGGCATGATGCCAACGGCCGGGGCGAAGCTCTCCTCCGTCATGAACCGCATGGAATGGTCCACGCCGATCAGCACCTGGGGCGCCATATAGGGCGTTCCTTCCAGGTGGGCGGGAAACAACTGCGGGTCGATCAGCGCCCGGGCGCCTTTGGCGAGCGCTTCCTCTATCTGTCCCCGGGCAAAGGCGGCGGCAGAGGCGCGCACCATCGGCCCCAGGGTCGTTTCCGGCAGCAGGGGGTTGCCCAGCACGTACTGCTTTGTCATCTCCACGAAGCCTTCCACAAAGGAGTCAAAAAGCCGCTCGTGTACGTAGATGCGCTCGACTCCGCAACAGGATTGCCCGGAATTGAAGAAGGCACCGTCCACCAGGTTTTCAATGCTGTGCTCCAGAGGGGCATCTGCCCGCACGTAGGCCGGATCCTTTCCGCCCAGTTCCAGCCCGGCAGCTATGAACCGCCGGCTGACCGCCTGCTGGATGGCCCTGCCGCCCTCCACAGAGCCGGTAAAAGCGACGTGGGCAATACGGGCATCGGCAATGACAGCAGCCACCTGTTCGTGAGAGAGGTGCAGGTGTTGAAAAACGCCGGCGGGCAGGCCGGCATATTCAAAAGCTTTGGCGTATCGTTCCGCACAGAGCGGTGTTTGCTGGGCATGCTTCAGGATGACGGCGTTGCCGGCCATGATGGCAGGGACGACAGCATTGACGGAGGTGAGATACGGATAATTCCAGGGTGCCAGCACCAGCACCGTGCCCAGCGCCTCCCGGCGGATGAACCGCCGAAAGCCGGCCTGCTCCTCCGGCCAGATGTCGGCAAGGGCACCCTCCGCGATGTCGATCATGTACCGGGCCCGCTCCTGAAAGCCCCGGCTGATCTCAAATGGTGTATACCGGACGGGGCGGCCCATCTGCCAGCTCAGCTCTTCGGCAATGCCATCAATGTTTTCCAGAAAATATAAAACGGCCTTTCGGCAAATAGCTGCCCGCTCAGCAACCGGACTGGCTTTCCAGCTCCTCTGCGCCCGTTCCGCCGCCGCCAGGGCGCTTTCTACCTGTTTATCTTCTGCCAGCCGGCGCTCGGCATACACGGAACCATCCGCCGGGCTGACCACCTGAAATAGCTGTTTCATGAACGGATATATTTATAGCGGCTCCATTGCCAGGTCGTCACATTTATAACGATTATAAAAATAATGATTACTTTTATAATTATTGTTTTTGGAATGATAAATGTCCCTATCCCCCCGTCTCCCTTCACTCCGGCGTAACATAAGCCGCCGTGATCCCCCCGTCCACCAGAAATTCCGCCCCGGTCATGTAAGACGATTCATCGGAAGCCAGGAACAGGGCAGCGGCGGCCATTTCCCGGGCTTCCCCGAAGCGCCCCATCGGAATGTGCACCAGGCGGCGCTGTTTTTTTTCTTCCGTATTCAGGAATTTCATCAGCAGGTCGGTGCGCAGGGGGCCCGGGCACAAAGCGTTCACCCGGATATTTTCCCGGGCGTGAATGATGGCCAGTTCGCGGGTCATCGACAATACGGCGCCCTTGCTGGCCGTGTAGGCGATCTGCGGCGTGGCGGCACCCAGGTGGGCCACAAAGGAGGCCGTATTGATAATGGAACCGCCGCCCGCCCGCCGAAGGGCCGGGATGCCGTATTTGCAGCCGAAGAACACTCCTTTGACATTGATGTTCATCGTCAGGTCCCATACGGATTCCCCGGTAGAGACAGCATCACCATCGTCGCTGTGCATGATGCCGGCATTGTTAAAAAGCACATTTAGTTTGCCAAAGGTTTTCTCGGCGAAGGCCACCATCTGCTCGCAGTCGGTGGCTTTGGAAATGTCGGCCCGGCAGTACGCTGCTATTCCGCCCTGTTCTTTAATGCGGGCCAGGACCTGCTGGCCGCCTTCGCCGTTAATATCGGCAATGACGACCCTGGCGCCTTCTTTGGCGAAGAGCAGGGCCGTCTCCAGGCCAATGCCACTGCTGCCCCCGGTGATGAGGGCGACTTTATTTGTTAAGCGCATGAGCGTTTTTTTTAGCCACGAAGGCTCAGAATTTGGAACAATTTTTTGCGTTGCTTTACTCAACTTCGCCGACCCGGCACCCGCCTGCCCACCCCCCAAAACCCCCAAAACCTAAACCCTAAAACCCTAAACCCTAAAACCCAAACCCAAACCCCAAAACCCACCCCCCCCACTTACCCCTTAAATACGTTCAAAATACCTCTTCCGCTCCCAGTCGGTCACCGCCCGTTCGTAGGCCTCCACTTCCTTTTGGAAGAAGTGGCTGTAGTGCCGCACCACCTTTTCTCCAAATGCCTGCCGGGCAAACGCGCTGTTCCCGAACAAGCCCGCTGCTTCCTTAAGCGTATGGGGTACGTGCGGCAGGTGCTTCGCCTCGTAGATATCTCCGACAAAACACGCCGGCGGCTCGATCCGGTTGCGGATGCCGTCCAGGCCGGAGGCGAGGGCGGCGGCGTAGGCCAGGTAGGGGTTGCAGTCGGCGCCCGGGATGCGGCATTCGATGCGCAGGCTCTGCCCTTTGCCCACTACCCGGAAGCCGGCGGTGCGGTTGTCGTAACTCCAGGCCAGGCGCGTCGGCGCCCAGGAGGCGTCGACGTAGCGCTTGTAGGAATTGACGGTGGGCGCGTAAAAGGGCATCACATCCGGCACATGGGCCATCCATCCGCCCAGGAACCAACGGAAAATATCCGAGCCTTCCACCGGGCCGAACTTCCTGTTGCCGGCGAAGGCATTAAATTCATCGTGCCAGAGGCTCATGTGGATGTGGCAGCTGGAACCAGCCCGGTCGGCGTCGAACTTGGCCATAAAGGTGAGGGACATGTCCATGTCGTCGGCGATTTCCTTAAGGCATTGCTTAAAGACGACGTGCCGGTCTGCCATTTCCAGGGCTTCGGCGTAGCGGATGTTGAGTTCGTGTTGCCCCAGCCCCCATTCCCCTTTGGAATTCTCCACCGGTACGCCGGAGTTCTTAAGGTGCCAGCGGGCGGCGGCAGTGAAGGGCTCGGTCCGGGTACCCTGGAGGATGTGATAATCTTCGAGGTACCAGCCGGTAGGTTTAAGCGCATGGTAGTTCTGCTCAAAGGCTTCCCGGTAGCCATCCTCAAAAAGATAGTACTCCAATTCGGAAGCTGCATAACAGTCAAAGCCCATTTCCCCGGCCTTTTCCAATTGGTGGTAAAGGATAGAACGAGGCGCTTCCTGCACCCGTTGATGGGCCTTTTCGTCGACCACATCGCAGAGCACCAGGGCAGTGGCTTCCAGCCAGCTGGCCAGGCGGAGCGTGGAAAGGTCGGGCACCAGGTGGAAGTCGCCGTAACCAAGATCCCAGTTGGCAAATTCATAACCGGGCACGGGTTCCATTTCCATATCGGTGGTTAGCAGATAATCACAGCCGTGGGTGCCCTCGCGGGCAGCGCTTTCCAGGAAGAAATCCGCGTCGAACCGCTTACCTGTCAGCCGGCCATAGTGGTCGGTGAAAGCGACGATGACCGTCTCTATCTCTTCGTTGGCGACCTGGTCTTTCAGGTGCTGGAGGTCGAGCATGCCTTTGGGCTCCATGAGTTTAATGTTTTTTCAACAAAATTGGGAATAGGAGAGGAGGTATTCTATGGCAACTCGGTTCTACGGGGTCATGGGCTGCCTTTCAACCATGAAACTGTGAACCCATGGAACCATATCCCCATTCTGCCCTCATTCCATCCTCTGCTTCTCCCCATAAAACAACCGAAACCAGATGTAGGCGATCAGCAGGAGCGAAAAATACACAAAAGCAAGGGTAAGGTTATAGATCGTGATGGCTAAAAATGCAATGCAGGCGATCACCAGGGCGATGATGGGAGGCCAGGGGTAAAAGGGAACCTTGAATGGCCGTTCCAGCCCCGGTTCCTTTTTGCGCAGTTGCAGCAAAGCAATCATAGAGATAATATAAAGGCTGAGCGCCCCGAAGCAGGCGATGGTGATGATGGCCTTCGTTTCGCCGGTCAGCAGGGCGACAATGCCGACACCCATGTTGATGAGCAGGGCATTGGCCGGGGTCTTAAACCTCGGATGTACTTTCCCCAGCGCAGCCGGTGCGTAACCGACCCGCCCGAACTCGAAAGTGGCGCGCCCGGCAGCCAGTATTATGCCGTGGAAGGAAGCTACCAGCCCGAAAAGGCCAATGAAGGCCACCGCATTATAAAGGAGGTGGCCCGTGCCAACCGCCTGGCTCATGGCCAGCGGCAGGGGAGAATCGGAAGCAGTAGCTCCCGGTTCGGGGAAGACGATGGCCTCCCACCCGCCTACTCCGACGGCGGATATGAACGTAAGCAGGCAGAGCGCCAACAGGGTCAGAATAGCGGAGCCAAACCCGATCAGCACACTGCGCTGCGGGTTGACGGCCTCTTCCGCCACATTAGCTACCCCTTCAATGGCCAGAAAAAACCAGATAGCAAAGGGCAGAGCGGCGAAAGCGCCGGCCCAGCCATTGGGCAGGGCGTTGTGCGCCATGTTTTTCCACTCGAACGCCGGCAGGGCGCCCGCCGCAAACAACAGCAGGCCGATAACGGCTATCACCGTTATGCCCAGCTCGAAGGAGGCCGCCGCCTGTACGCCGTAGATGTTCAACCCGGTGAAGATTAGATAGGCAAAAATAGCGATGGCCAGTATGGGCACGGAAGGCATAAAGATGTTCAGATAGGCGCCGATGGCAAAAGCGATGGCCGGCGGCGCAAAGACGAACTCGATGTTCTGCGCCATGCCGCCGAGGAAGCCCCAGTCTTTACCCAGCGCCCGTACTGCATAGTCGAACGCACCGCCCGCCCTGGGGATGGCGCAGGCCAGCTCGGTATAGCTGAACGTGAAGGTGAGGTACATGACAATAATGAAGCCCGTCGCTACGGCCAGCCCCAGAGTGCCGCCTTTTTCCAGGCCCAGGTTCCAGCCGAAGTACATACCCGAGATGACGTAACCGACGCCCAGGCCCCAGAGCATGAGGGGGCTGAGGGTGCGCTGGAGTTGTTGGTTCTGTTCTGTTGATGCCATGAATTAAAGGTAGAGAAAAAAGTTTACCTTATTCTCCTTACTAATCTCTAATTGTAACCATGAAAAAGATCGTAAGCATTATCTATGCCGGAATGATCCAAGTCATTGTTGTTTTCAGGAGGATGAGGTAAATTATGAATGGCATTTGGAAGATGTTATTGTTTCACTAAAATGAATGCCATGAAAACCAGCAAGCGGGAAATCACGATCTACTACAATCCCGAATCCAGTAGCGACCGCAAAACAGTGGCCTACGCTCAGAGCCTTTCTCGCTACGTGAAAGCTTATTCTTTCCAGCAAAACCCCTGCCGTGGCAACACCGGATGGTGCAGAGTGCTGGCCGCTCTTAATCTCCAACCGAGGGAATTGCTCAATGAAGACCACCCGTATTTTCAGGCCAACATCAAAGGGCGGGAGTTTGACGAGGAAGGATGGCTTAATATCCTGCGCACTAACCCGGAACTGATCAAAGCGCCGATCGCAATCCGGGGAGAACACGCCGTCCTCTGCCTGACTCCAAAGGACGTGTATCGCCTGACCAGGGAGGAAGAAATGGAAAAGCATAAGGAGCTGCTGTAATGCGGTTTTTGAGGGCTTGCCGGTCAGGGCCTCGGCTGGGTGAGGCCAAACTCGTATTCCACCGGCGGCTCTGCCCCCAGCAGGTGTTTCACAAAATAATCCCATCTTTTCCGCATCATATAAGGCTCCATGGCAAAACCGTGCCCCCGGTTTGGAAACAACACGAGGTCAAAATCCTTGTTGGCCCCGATCAGTTTGTCCACCACAAGTAAGGTGTTATACACCGGCACATTGGTGTCCATGGTGCCATGAGTAAGCAGCAGCTTTCCTTTGAGGTTCTCCACCAGCAGCTGGTTGGCCTGATTATCGTAGTTGGTCGTTCCATCCGGAAAGCGCTCCAGCAACCCCTGCCATTTTTCGCCCCAGTCGTCCTCGTAGTTACGGTTGTCGTGGTTGCCGGCGCCACTGACGGCCACCTTGAAGAAATCGGGGTAGCGGAGGATGGCGTCGGTGGAGGCGAAACCTCCGCCGGAATGGCCGTAGATGCCGGCGCGCTCCAGGTCGATCCAGGGGTGGCGCCGGGCCAGCTGTTGCATGCCCGCCACCTGGTCGGGCAGGCCGTTGTCGCCCATGTTGCCATAATAAGCGGCATGGAAGGATTTCGAACGCAAGGGGGTGCCCATGGCGTCGATTGCTACCACAATAAAACCCAGGTTAGCCAGCGCCTGGTTGTCCCGGCGGGAAACCGAAAAACTGCGGCTGCCAACGCTGCCGGCCTGCGGCCCGGGGTAGATGTAGTTGATGATGGGGTATTTTTTGCCGGGGTCAAAATTGCCGGGTTTGAACAGCAGCCCGTAGAGGTCCGTAACCCCATCTCTGGCCTTAACGGTAATGGGTACAGGTGGCACCCATCCGGATGCCAGCAACCGGGAAATATCGGCCTCCTCAAGGGGAAGCAACAGTTCTCCTTTATTGTCCCGCAGCACCGTGACGGGGGGAGTGGCCGGGGTAGAATAACTATCCACGAAATATTCGCCGGAAGGCGACAGCGAGATCACGTGGTTAGCGCTGTCCGGGCTGAGCAGCTCCAGCCCCGAACCGTCCATATTGACGCGGTACAAATACTGGAAGTAAGGGTCTCCGGCTTCCTTCCCTACGCCGGTAAAATAAATGACGCGCTCTTCTTCGTCGACTTTCAATACCTGCAGCACATTCCAGTTGCCCTGAGTGATGGGCTTTTTCAACTCGCCGCTTTTCAGGCTGTAAAGATAGAGGTGGCCCCAGTCGCTCCGCTGCGAGAACCAGATCGCCTCATCAGATCGTCGCAGCACATGCCAGTTGCTCTGGCGGTAACCGGATTCGAAAAACGTTTCTTCCCGTTCTTCCAGTACTTTGCGGACTTCTCCCGTTTCAGGATCGGCGACGCGCAGCACAGCTTCCTTATGGTCCCGCGAATTGGACAGGAAGGCCAGCTGCGAACCGTCGGCGCTCCACTCCACGTCCAGGAAGGTGCCGTCCCAACCGGCTACGTGGTCGGTGACGGACGAGCGGTGCGGGTCGGGCGGCATCTGCAGGCGCACCACTCTTGGACCATCCAGATGGATCACCACCCGGTGGATGCGGAAGATGAGGCTGTCGCCGGGCAAGGGATATTTCCAGGCCTCCAGTTTGGGGCGGCCGACGTTGGTGGTGGCCAGGTACATCTCGCCCACGCCGCGCCCGTCGTGTTGAAAGGTGGCGATCTTCCGGGAGTCGGGCGACCAGAGCAGCACCGGGCGCTCGTTCCTGATCCAGCCGGCGTTGTTGGTGGCGTAGCCAAAGTCCTCTTTGCCGTCGGTAGTGAGTTGCATTTCTTTCCCGGTGGCCACATCCTTAATCCAGAGATTGAAGTCGCGGATGAAGGCGGCTTTGGCACCATCGGGCGAGAGGAAGCATTGTCGGCCCAGGCGTTCGGGGGCTTCTTCAGGAGTGCAGGCGTAGGTTTTCAGGTTGCAGGTAAATCGCTCGCCTTTGGCGTTGAAAACGATGGCCTGGCCGCCTTTCGGGAATTCAAACTCCGGGAAGGGCAGGCTGAAGGGGCCGTATTCCGAACCGGTGGCTTCGCTGAGGGCCGTCGCCAGTTTTTCATGATCGAAGGCCCGCTTTTTGGTCTTTTCCCGGGCGTCCACGAGGATGAATTCCTTCCCTTCCGGGATGGCGTTGCGGTACCAGAAGCGATGGCCGTCGATCCAGGTGGGGCGTACCTCATCCCGGAAAAGGAGAGGAGAAGTATGGGCGGACAAGGCATGTTCTCCCCGGGCGTAGTCTGCGGCGGTGAGTTTTTCCGGAGCGTAGGGCACCTGGGCAAGGCCGGGGGCGGAGGTCATCAGCAGGATCAGGGCAATCAGGCAGCTGAAAATGGTAAGGGCCGGTTTTTTCATTCGCATCCTGTTTCCGGCAAGATAGGAAAAATTGGGTTCATCCGCAGGCACAACCGGCCGGGGTTTGGCCCGGAAGCGGAGGCTTTGTTACCTGCGCTCCTGGCGGGCCTCCGGTAAGGTGCCCGATGGACAGCAGGTTCATTACCGGGAGGATCAGGAATCCTTTTCCCGGATTTTGGCCTCGATGGCCGTGGTGGAGTATCCTTCAATATACGGGAGCGCCTTGACTTCTCCGCCGTGAGCGGCCACGATATCGGCGCCGACGATGTCCTCCGGCCGGTAGTCCCCTCCTTTGGCCAGGACGTCGGGCAGCAGCAGGCGGATGAGTTCGAAAGGGGTATCCTGTTCAAAACTAACCACCAGGTCGACGCATTCCAGGGCGGCGAGCATCAGCTGGCGGGTGGCCTCCTCGTTTATGGGCCGGTTCGGGCCCTTCAGGCGGCGCACCGAAGCGTCGCTGTTGAGGCCGATCACCAGCCGCTCTCCCTGCTCGCGAGCCTGCGCCAGGTAGTGGATATGCCCGTAGTGCAACAGGTCGAAACAGCCGTTGGTGAAGACGACGCGCTGGCCTTTCCCTTTCCAGTCCTCGACGGTGCGCCGGGCTTGTCCCCAGTTTTGGATTTTGGCTTTTATTTTTTCAAGCATAGCAGTGATTAAAAAACAAGTTCGCCTCTCCTCCCCTACGCTGCCAGCTGCTCTTCCGGCGCGGCCACCGATTCCAGCGGCTGATAATCCCGGTTGATCACCGGCAGGAACACCAGGGCCAGGATGCCGACCAGCACATTACAGCCCAGCTGAATGGAGAAAAAGGCAATATTG
>JAGFJD010000379.1 GCA_024102975.1 Phaeodactylibacter sp.
TCGGCGGCGCGCTCGTAGTTCTCTTCGGCGAGTACTTCTTCCAGCATTTTGTTCAGGGCGTCGATGGAGTAGGAGGAGAGGGCAGCCGGCCGGCTTGCCGGCTGGTTGCGCTGTTCTGCCGGGGCGCCTTCTTCTTCGGTTTCTTCCAGGACGACGCCGGCGGCGTCGAGGATAAACTCGTAGGTGTAGATGGGGCAGTTGAAGCGGACGGCCATGGCCAGGGCGTCGGAGGTACGGGAGTCGATCTCGATGATCTCGCTGTCCTTGATGCAGATCAGGCGGGCGTAGAAGATGCCGTCCAGCAGGTTGTTGATGATGACTTCTTTGAGTTCTATGTTGAAGGTTTCCAGGGTATTTTTGAACAGGTCGTGGGTCAGGGGGCGGTTTGGGGTCATGCGTTCCATAGCCACGGCGATCGCCTGCGCCTCAAAGCTGCCGATGACGATCGGCAAGCGGCGGGAGCCGCCCTGTTCGCCCAACACCACGGCGTAATTGTGGGATTGAGTAACACTATGCGACAACGCGACTATGTCCAGTTCTATTTTTCTCATAAAGAAGGCCGGTAATTAAAAAATGCTGTAATCTCAACAATTGGCGCTAAACGGTAGTTTAGGCAAAAAAACAGATTCCAGAGGCGCAAAGGTAAGAAATTGCCGCTTAACAGTACGGGCGATGGGCAATTATTTGCCTTTGGCCTCCTCCCACAAGGCATCCATTTCCGCCAGGCTCATCTCTTCGAGGCGCCTGGTGGCGTTGGCCTCGATGTATTCGAACCGCTTTTTGAATTTCTGGTTGACGCGCTCCAGGGCGGTCTCCGGGTCGATGCCCTGAAAACGGGCGTAATTGATCAGGGAAAAGAGGACGTCGCCAAACTCTTCCTCCCTTTTTTCCTGCGGCAGTTCCAGGTCCATGGCTTCCCGGAATTCCGCCAGTTCTTCCTCCACCTTTTCCCATACCTGCCCGCTGTTTTCCCATTCGAAGCCCACCTGTCTGGTCTTCTCCTGCATGCGGTAGGCCTTTATCATGGCGGGCAGGGAGCGGGGGACGCCGGAGAGCACCGATTTCTTTCCCTCCCGGAGCTTGAGCTGCTCCCAGTTCTTCTTCACGTCCTCTTCATTGTCGACTTCCACGTCGCCATAGATGTGCGGGTGGCGTTGGACCAGCTTGTCGCAAATATGGTGCAGGGCGTCGGTTATGTCGAAAGCGCCTTTCTCGTCGGCGATCCTGGCGTAGAACACCATGTGCAGCATCAGGTCGCCGATCTCTTCTTTGATCTCCTCCAGGTTTTCGTCCAGGATGGCGTCCGCCAGTTCGTAGGCCTCCTCGATGGTGAGGTTGCGCAGGCTCTGGAAGGTCTGCTTCCGGTCCCAGGGGCATTGTTCCCGCAATTCGTCCATGATGGTGAGCAGGCGGGCGAAGGCATCGAGTTTGCGCTGCATTGGTTTCGGTTTTTATTTTAATTTTGCGCCGGTTCCGTTGGTTCCCGGTCTGCGTTGCAAAGTAAACTAATATAGCGGAACCGTTGTTGAGTAAGCGTACTTTTGACAAAACATAAACCTGGTTTTTATGGAGTTCCTATATGTCTTAGCCATCATCTTTTTTGTCTTCGGCCTTTCTTTTGCCCTGATCAATATCCGGCAGATTTTTACCGGCCAGGAGTTCAGGGGCACCTGTGCCACCAACAATCCTATGCTGAAAAACCAGATAGGCGAGTGCAGTGTTTGCGGAAAAAAGCCGGACGAGGAGTGCAAAATGCCGGAGGTTGGCCAGCAGAGGGCTAAGGCGTAGGGGACAGGCTCATGGGTTCAGGGGGCCCATGAGCCCGTGAACCCATCCTAATACTGCCCGACGGCAAGCATTACCAGGGTGCAGGCCATTTCCACTTCGATGCCTTTTTCCCGGGCCAGCCGCATCAGCTCCGGGTTTTCAGTGCCGGGATTGAAAATGATGCGCCGGGGCTGCAGGCCGAGGATGTAGTCGTAATATTCCTCCTGGCGCTGCGGGTTGAGGTATAAGGTAATAGTATGTATGCCTTCCAGCAGGGGCTGGCCTTTTTGGATGGGCACGCCCGAGATTTCTCCTTCCCGGGTGCCTACCGGAACCACTTCGAACCCCTCCTTGGCGAGCCGCCGGACGGCGGCGTTGGAGTACCGGATGGGGTTGTCCGATGCTCCCAGAACCAGAGTCTTTTTCATGTTTATTTTTTTTGCCCCGAAGCCGGAACGGCGGCCGGAAGCATTCCTTCGCCCTTTTCGCTTTCGGGGCAGCGTGTTTGCCTGGCCCCTGCGCGATCTCTTCAGGCCATGCCGGGTGTCAGGATACGATTGGAATCCTCCCGCCGTAGAATAACAACAAGCAGACGAGAAGGTTGAGGGCTGGGCAATGAGTTGGAATTGCTATTGGAACGATGGAACTTTACCCGGCCGAGGAACGAGGACGGGGATGGAACGATGGAAACTATAATTTAATAATAAATAGTTACAATAAATATTTTATTGGCTACCCGTCTAATGTTGGACACTCCATGCCTCCTGCACACGCTCGGCCTCGACTCCGCTCGGCTTTCCCCTTTCTGTTGTCCAACCTTAGGTCTCTATCCCCCTCTCCTCCGCAATGCTTCGGCGAACCGGGAGAAGGGAACCTGTAAATCCTGTAAATCCTGTCTCTAAGCTCCACTCAATCCCCCCTCTCCTCCGCAATGCTTCGGCGAACCGGGAGAGGGGAAGCGGTTTCCGGGCAACGCAACGCTGCCCTCCACAAGTCCCGTTTAGCCTGCAAATCCTGTCCAAACTTGTTCATCCTGTTCAAATCATGCGTATCTTGCCGGGGAATGCAAAAAAGCGTCATGACGAAACGGTATCCAAAGACATTATCCCGCGGGGCGAACAACACGGTCATAGCCTTGTCTGAGACAGAAGTGGCCAAGTTGTTCAGCGGGGATACCCGCTCCGATATTGGTTCCGAAGCGGAGAAGATGAAATTTGCCAATGAAGTGAACGGCCTGGTCGTCCGCTTCATCCGCCTGGATTTCGATGAGAACCTGGACACCGATATGTTGGTCATGGAACGGCTCTATCCTCTGGATTTCCGGGCCTATGAATACGAACGGCGGGAATTGTGGCTGGACGTTTTTGAAGACGAACTGGGGCAATTGCACAGGGCTGGTTTCGTTCACCGGGATTTGCGCCGCCCTTCGGATATGCCCGGGTTTTCATTTGACAACATATTTCTGACTGAAAAGGGGGTGCGATTGATTGACGTAGGGATATCCGCCCTGCGCCATCAGGTTGGCGACCGGCTGTTCGGCCGGTTCGTGGAACAGGAAATGCAGGAAATGCAACGTTTCCAGGAGTTTTTCCTGACAAGGTGAAACAGCACGCTGATCCAGGAGATTTCTAACTGCCGGGGCTGAAATAGAGGACATGTGGAAATACATAGAAATAGATAGAAATACATGGAAATACATGGAAATACGTAGAAATACGTAGAAATACACAGAAATACACAGAAATACATAGAAATGCCTGCCGGGCCCGGCTCTCAGCACATTTCCTTCATTTCAACGTATTTCTATGTATTTCAGCAAGGTATATGCTGTGTCGTCTCACACCAGCAGCCGGATCGGGTCCTCCAGGATTTCCGTCACCGTTTGCAGGAACTGGGCGCCGGTAGCGCCGTCCACTACGCGGTGGTCGCAGGAGAGGGTTACCTTCATCATATTGCCGACGACGATCTCGCCGTTTTTAACGATGGGCTTCCGGATGATGGCGCCCACCGCCAGGATGCAGGCATCCGGCGGGTTGATGATGCCGGTGAACTCTTCGATGCCGAACATGCCCAGGTTGGAGACGGTAAAGGTATTGCCCTCCATCTGGTCGGGCTGCAGCTTGCGCTTTTTGGCCAGGCCGGCCAGTTCTTTGACCTCGATATTGATCTGGGAGAGCGTCTTCATGTCCGTATACCGGATGACCGGCACGAGCAGCCCCTCGTCGACGGCGACGGCGACGCCCACGTTGACGTCCTTATTGACGCGGATCTTATCGCCCAGCCAGGAGGAGTTGACCGCCGGGTGGAGGCGCAGGGCGGCAGCCACGGCTTTGATCACCAGGTCGTTGAAGGAGATTTTCGTGGGGGCCACTTCGACGAGCCGTTCGCGCAGCTGCACGGCCTTGTCCATGTTGATCTCGCGGGTCAGGTAGAAATGCGGGGCGGTGAACTTGCTTTCGCTGAGCCGCCGGGCGATGGTTTTGCGCATCTGGCTGATGGGCTTTTCCTCATAGTTGGCGCCGCCGGCGGAGAAAGCGAAGGGCGCGACTTTGGGTTCTTCTCTGGCCGGTGCCTCCTGTTTTGCCGGCTGTGCCGGCTGCGGGGCAGGGGCGGCGGCGGGTTGGGGAGCGGATTCCTGCTGCTCTATGGCTTCTTCGACATCGCGCTTGACGATGCGGCCGCCGTCGCCGGAGCCGGAGACGTTGGCCAGGTCGATGCCGGCTTCTTTGGCCATGCTGCGGGCCAGGGGCGAAGCTTTGAGCCGTTTGTCGCCGGAGGCCGCTTCGGCCGGCGTTTCCTCTTTGGGGGCGGCAGTTTCCGGTTCCGGGGCTTCCTTTTTGCCTTCGCCGGATGGAGCGGCAGCTTCGCCGTTGCTTTTGCCGTTCTCGCTGCCTTCTGCTTCTTCGATGGCCTTCTTCCAGTCTTCGTCCTTCTTGCCAATCACTGCGATGATCCCGTCGATAGGCACCGGGCCTTCTTTGACGGCAATGTGGAGCAGGACACCGTCGAAGTAACTGTCCAGTTCCATCGTCGCCTTGTCGGTTTCCACTTCTGCCAGGGTTTCCCCGGCTTCCACTTCGTCTCCTTCAGATTTTAACCAGCTGACTATATTGCCCTCTTCCATTGTGTCGCTCATGCGGGGCATGCGTATGACTTCTGCCATGATCGTTGATTTTGAGTGTTTTTAGGTTTCGTGCTTTGGTTTTGTAAATGGCCGGGACTACAAAGAAAATGAATATTGGCCGTTTCCCCAACCCCTGAAGGTTCCTATTGCAGGGAATTAGTGTTCGCACAACAACTTTTTCCCTCCTTAGGGTCCGGCGAAGAATAACTTCCCCATTTGATCCGGCTCTTTTTCCACCATGCTGCGTTGCTCGATCAGTCACGTAGCTGGGCTATGCTCCCTCCTCGCGCCTTGCCTGGTGAAAAAATAGCTCGCCTGAAACGGGGAACTTATTTTTCCCCGGACCCTTAACGATTGAACAGCCGGGCGGAGGGAAGGTTTACAAACCAGTTGCGGCCCCTGGCACAAATCTGCGGCCCTGCAGTTTAGAATATCTTATCCGCTTAATTCCCCGGCATTATTCTTATTTTTGCCGTCATGAATTTCTCGTCAAAACTTATCGAAGAAGCGGTCCATGCCTTTGCCAGCCTGCCCGGCATCGGCCGGAAGACAGCCCTCCGGCTGGTATTGCACCTGGTGAAGCAGCCTCCGGAAATGACGCAGCAGTTGGCCGGCGCCCTGGTGAAGATGCGGCGCGACATCCGGGAGTGCGAGCAATGCCACAATATTTCCGACGAAAAGCGCTGCGCCATCTGTGCCAACCCGCACCGCGACCAGAGCCTTGTCTGCGTGGTGGAAGGCATCCGCGACGTCATGGCCATCGAGGACACCGGCCAGTACCGCGGCCTGTACCACATCCTGGGCGGGGTAATTTCCCCCATCGAGGGCGTCGGCCCGGCCGACCTGAATGTCGACTCCCTCATCCAGCGGGTACAGGCGGGAGGCGTCAAAGAGGTCATCATGGCCATCAGCCCGACTATTGAGGGGGAAACGACGATTTTTTACCTGTCGAAAAAACTGCGGGATTCCGGGGTGCAGGTCAGCACCATCGCCCGGGGCATTTCCTTCGGCGGCGATTTGGAGTATGCGGACGAGCTGACGCTGGGGAGGTCTATTGTGGCAAGGGTGCCCTACAAAGGAATGAATGAGTGATGGAATTTTACCCGGCCGAGGCACGAGGACGGGGAAGGAATGATTTCCGGGGCTTGGCGGCCATTCTGTTTAAACTATTGGAAAATGAAGATTAAACATCTTAGCCTGGAGAATTACAGGGGCTTTGAGAAGCTGGAGGTGGAGTTTCCCGAAGCGGGTAGCGCTGTATTTATTGGGGTGAATGGGGCGGGGAAGTCAAGCATTTTAGCGGCGATCAAAATGGTTTTTGCAAAAATTGTTGAAAGAGAGAAGCCGGTCAGGGAGTTTCTAACAGAATGGGACGTGCGTCTGGGGGCGCTGAGTGCTGAAGTAGAACTTGTTTTATCTGATTCAAGTGAAAAGTACGAATATAAAGTCAACAGGAATTTGAATGCGGAAAATGGAGAGGCTTTCGAAGTTAAAAATGATTATTTATATATGTATTTTGGGTTTCTTCAAGCAGAGGGTATAAAAGATATTGCCTGGCATGAAATTGATTTTCCGATTTTCTGTAGCTATAGCCCAAATCGAATTCTGGCTGAGCGGGTAGAACATTCAGGGTTTAAAAGGTATCCTGTTCCTCAAATGAGATCTTTTGAAGCGGCATTTGATAATAGGTTAGATTTCAATGGATTTATAGAGTGGTTCGTGGAAGAAGAAAACAATGAAAACCGGGAAAAAGTCAAACGTAAGGATTTGTCATATACTAATCTGAATCTTGATATCGTCAGGCAAGCACTTCAGGTTTTTTTTGAAAATTTTTCCTCTGAAGAATATGAGAATTTAAGAGTTGAAGAACGGTCTTTTAACAAATTTACTTCGGCCCCCAGTTCTTTAGTGATTACTAAATCAGGTACGGATTTGAATCTAACGCAGATGTCAGATGGTGAGAAAATGGCAATCACAGTTGTTGGGGATATAGCTCATAGGCTTACTTTAGCAAACCCAGCTTTAAAAAGCAAACTTCAAGGCGCAGGAATTGTATTGATTGACGAAATTGAACTCCACCTTCACCCAAGCTGGCAACGTTCGATCATACCTGCTTTGGAGGCTACCTTTCCGAATATTCAATTTGTTGTTACCACTCACTCCCCGCAGGTACTCAGCAGCCTGAAACAGGAAAATGTCTTTATCCTTGAAGATTTTCAGTTGGTTAAAAAAACACCTCATACCTTTGGCAGGGATACCAACTCTTTGCTTCAGGATTTATTTAATGTTGCGGAGCGTCCCGAGAGGGCTAAAGAAGAATTTCGCCGTCTTTACCGGTTGATGGATGATCCGGAAATGGTTGAAGAAGCGAATAATATGCTCAGAGAAATGGAGGGTAAATATGGTAGCGATGATCCGGAGATCATCCGGGCGCGGATGCACCAGGAATTCATGAATGAAGAATGAAGTACATCAGAAAAGATATTACTAACCAGCCTAATTCTTTAAAGGAAGTACAATCTACACCCGGCACCTCCTTCGACTACTGTAATAGAGACGATATTCGTCAGGCTCTACTAAAAGAGCAAGGTTTTATTTGTGCCTACTGCATGCGCGGAATTGATGATCAGCGTGATAAAAACGGGCGTCCCAAAGTTTTTATAGAACATTATATTACTCAAAGCGAAGATCGTTCCTTGAGCTTGAGTTATTTGAACATGTTGGGTGTCTGTAATGGCAATGACGGGTATCCGGAGCATCTTCAACATTGTGACAGAAGTAGGGGAAATACACCTTTAAAGATAGATCCAAGATTGGTAAGGTGTGAGGATTTGATAAAGTACACAAATGGTGGTGAGATTTATTCCGATGATCTGGAAGTGAATAATGATCTCGATAAAACGCTCAATTTAAATAAGCCCCGATATTTAGTAGAAGGCAGGAGAATTGCGATCGATCAAGTGCGGAGAAATTTAAAAAGCTGGAGCGAAGGAGAGATCAGGCGAGCTATTAACCGGTGGAGTGAATTAAATCAGGACGGCCGTTTCCCCGAGTTTTGCCAGGCTGCAATACATTACTTGAAAAAGAAGCTGCGTTCCCGCCGATGAAACTCTCCATCATCATCGTCAACTACAATGTCAAGTATTTCCTGGAGCAGGCCCTGCTGTCGGTGCGGCGGGCGTCGCAGGGGCTGGCGGTGGAAGTATGGGTGGTAGACAACAACTCGGTGGACGACTCCGTGCCCATGGTGCGGGAGAAATTCCCGGAAGTGAAGCTCATCGCCAACCAGCACAACCCTGGGTTTTCTATTGCCAACAACCAGGCCATCCGCCGGTCTGCGGGGGAATATGTGCTGTTGCTCAACCCGGACACCGTCGTCGAGGAAGACACCTTTGAAAAGTGCCTTGCCTTTATGGATGCCCACCCGGAGGCCGGCGGGTTGGGGGTGCGCATGATCGACGGGAGCGGAAAGTTCCTGCCCGAGTCCAAGCGCGGTTTTCCCTCGCCCTGGGTGGCCTTCTGCAAGACGGTAGGCCTGTCCCGCCTTTTCCCTTCCTCCCGCCTGTTCAACCACTACCACCTGGGCTACCTGGATGAGCAGGAGATACATGAGATCGAAGTGCTGGCCGGCGCCTTCATGCTGCTGCGGCGTTCGGTGCTCGACGAGATCGGGTTGCTGGACGAAGCCTTTTTTATGTACGGGGAAGACATCGACCTGTCCTACCGCATCATTCAGGCCGGCTATAAGAACTATTACTTTCCGGAATCCACCATCATCCACTATAAAGGAGAGAGCACCAAAAAGGGGAGCCTGAACTACGTCAGGGCCTTCTACACGGCGATGATCATTTTTGCCCGCAAGCACTTCCGGGGCAAAAAGGCGCGCCTGTTCGTCCTGATGCTGCAGGCCGCCATATACTTCCGGGCCTTTCTGACTGTGGGCGCCGGTTTTGTCCGGCGGGTATATCTTCCGGTTCTCGACGCCGCCGTCATCTTCGGCGGCCTGGTGTTCCTGAAGAACTTCTGGGCGGCGTATCATTTTCGGGATCCCGATTATTACGATGACTCCTTTTTGTATTTCAACGCTCCTTTGTACATCGCCATCTGGTTGGGCACCGTATACTTCAGCGGAGGCTACGACACGCCATCCGGCCTCGGCCGGCTGGTCCGGGGCTTGTTGGCGGGGACGGTTTTGCTGGCCGCCGTTTACGGGTTTCTGGACCTGGAGTACCGGTCTTCGCGGGCGCTGATCGTCCTGGGAGCGCTGTGGGCCATCTTATCTACGGCAGCATTGCGTTTCCTGATCCATTTTTTGCAATCCGGCAATTTTAACCTGAGCCGCGACAAGATGAAAAAGCTGGTGATCGTCGGCTCCCGGGAAGAAAGCGAACGAGTACAGCGCCTGCTCCACCTTGCCGAGGTGCAGAAGAATTTCATCGGCACGGTGGCGCCCCGGGCTGCGGCCGATACCCGGACGTACCTCAGCTCCCTGCCCCAGCTGGCGGAGGTCGTGCAGATCTACAAGATAGAAGAGGTCATCTTTTGTTCCAAAGACGTCAGCGCCCAGGATATCATGAGCTGGATGGCCCGCCTGGGCCCTTCGGTCGAGTATAAGATCGTGCCGCAGGAAAGCCTGACCATCATTGGCAGCAGCTCCAAAAACACAGCCGGAGAGCTGTACACCATAGACATCCGCTACGGCATCGCCCAACCCCGGAACCGCCGGAACAAACGGACTGCCGACGTCTTCATAGCCGTTGCGTTTTTCTTCCTTTTTCCGGTTTTGGCCTTTGTCGCCGGCCGGCCGGCCGGGCTTGTCCGAAATGCCTTCCGCGTGCTGGCCGGTCGGCTCACCTGGGTGGGCTATGCCGCCACTGTGCAGGGCGACAGCAACCTGCCGCCTCTCCGCCCGGGCGTGCTTTCTCCCCTCGACGCGCTCCCCATGAAGAACCTCGATGAACGGACCATACAGCGCCTCAACTTCCTGTACGCCAAAGATTATCACGTCAGCAAGGATGTGGAGGTCATCTGGCAGGGCCGGCGGCGCCTGGGGCGGGAGTAGGTGAAGGGATTGCCGGATGGGGATGTTTGCTGTTCGCTGTTCCACCGGTTGTCCAGCGTTAGGTCACCCCCCCCTTCTCCCCATCCCCCCATCTCCTCCTAATCCTTCCTCAGCTGTTTCTCTGCCTTTTTCTGTTCCTTAGCCGCCTTCTCCTGTTGCTTTTGGGCTTTTCGCTGCTGTTTGGCGGCCTTTTCCAGTCGTTTTTGCGCTCTTTGTTGATCCCGTTTTTGCCGGGCCAGTTTTTTCTCTTCCTTCTTCAGTTTTTTCTCCTGTTTGGCCAGTTCTTTTTCTTGCTTCTGCAGCTGTTTTTCCTGTTTGGCCATTTCCTTTTCCTGTTGTTCTTTCAGTGCTTCCTGTTCGGTCTTTTCCTTGTTTTTGACTTCCTGGGCGGAAGCGGTGAGTGCGAAGAGGGGCAGGCCGAAAAGGGCGGCCAGCATGATTAGCTTTTTCATGGCTTTTGGTTTGGTAACATGATGATAGAATGTATGGCACTCCTTCCTTAAAGAGAGGTCAAATTAATCACTTTGCTCAAACCGGGCAATGAGGAAGGTCAGTGTTTGATAGCAAAAGAAGCGCGTCATAGGGGCGGGGATTTCCGTTTCCGGCTTGGCGTGGTGTCTTATCGGGGCCGGAAACGGAAATTCCCGGTTACTCAATCCGCCACCACCGCCAGCTTGAAATCCGGGCTCACCTCCAGGTCGTAGATATTGCGGATTTCGTAGAAGCGCAGGTCGACCGCCTCTTTCCAGGTGTCGTCGATGAATTTGTTGTATTTGTACAGCTTGCTGCCCTTGCCCATCAGCATGGTGCCGTCGGGCAGGATGGCGAAATGTTCGGCCCCGGGCAGCGTTTCCACCAGGGTCCGGGGTGCTTCGTTTTTCCGGTAGAGGTTCTTTTCCATGATTTTCCAGCCGTCGTAGCGGCTTTTCTGGACGAAGGCCAGGTTGCCGTTGGGCAGGCGCGTGAAGCAGCGGCCGACGTTGGTGGCGATGGTGGTGATCTTGTCGTCGTCCGTATTCACGATGGCGAGTGTGCTGGGGTTTTCGTCCTTATACACGACCACCTCCTTGCTGTTCAGCCAGAAGTATGCCTTAATGCCGGTCAGGTATTTGAAGACCGGTTTGCCGTCGACCAGTTGGTTGATGGGGAACTGCCAGAGGCGCAGGACGCTGTCCCGCCCCTGCTGTTCCAGGCGGATGGCGGAAAAGGTATAGTATTCCGGCATCCGTTCGGGCGCAAATTCGTTTTCGGGTGTTTCCGTCACCCGCTGCTTGGCCTTCTTTTCCAGGTCGAGGCGGAACAGGTCGGCCTGGGCGTCTCCCGGCCTTTTCACCGAGATGTACAGCTCCGTGTTGCTGAAGAAGGACGGGTCGCCGTTGTAGCCGTTGCGGTTGAAGTCCGTCAGGAACCGGGGCTTGGTAAAGGAAAGTTTCCCTTCGTCTCCCTGCTTGACGTCGAAGAGGTAGATGTTCGTCCGCGGAAGCTGGGCCAGCGCGCCGAAGGCGAGGCTCAGAGCCAAAAGGCAAAAGAGGATTTTTTTTGGTATCATTGGTATATTTGCATATTTACGCACCACTTAAAAGTGGTACGTCCTGTCAAAACCCGGCTCAAAGGTAGCTACTTGTCCTGGCTTCGCCAAGGAAGAATGCCAAAGGCTTTCCGGGAGCTGGCGTTTGGCTGACAAAAAGCCCGTGGGATTTCCCCCTGTTTTTAGGTATATTGCCGCCCAAAAAACGATGAGGCCCCTTTTAATATTTGCTTTTCTTTCTTTTAATTTCCTGATTTGCGCCCAGCCCAACCTGCAGTTGGAACTGTTTGCTTCGGGCTTTAACCTGCCGGTCGACATCGCCCATGCCGGCGACGGGCGCCTGTTTATTGTCGAAAAAGCGGGGCGCATCCGCATTGTCGACAGCAACGGAGAGATACTGCCGCAGCCCTTCCTCGATATTGACCCCAGGGTCAATTCTCAGTCCAGCGAAAGGGGCCTGCTCGGCCTGGCTTTCCACCCGGAATATGCCGAAAACGGCTATTTCTTCGTCAATTACACCAACAATTCCGGAAACACGCGGATTTCCCGGTTCAGCGTCCTGGCGGATGATGCCAACCGGGCGGACGCCGGCAGCGAGCTCATCCTCCTGGAGGTGGCCCAGCCTTTTGCCAACCACAATGCCGGCGACCTCAGCTTCGGCCCCGACGGCTACCTGTACATCGGCATGGGCGACGGCGGCTCCGCCAACGACCCCGGCAACCGGGCCCAGAACCGCTTGAACCTCCTGGGCAAAATGCTGCGCATCGACGTCGACAACGGCAGCCCCTACAGTATCCCGGCAGATAACCCCTTTGCTTTTGACGACTTCACCCTCGACGAAATCTGGGCCATCGGCCTGCGCAACCCCTGGCGGTTCAGCTTCGACCGCCTGACCGGCGCGATGTGGATCGCCGACGTCGGCCAGGACACCTGGGAAGAGGTCAACTACCAGCCGCCGGGAAGCCCGGGCGGGCAGAACTACGGCTGGCGCTGTTATGAAGGCGACCAGGCGTTCAACCTCTCCGGCTGTGCCGCCCAGAGCGAATACACCTTTCCGGTGGCCACCTACCGCAATACCAACAACCTCGGCTGTTCCATTACCGGCGGATACGTTTACCGCGGCTCCTTGTATCCGGACATGTACGGTTATTATATCTACGCCGATTACTGCACCGGGCGGTTCTGGGCCCTTTCCCCCGACGGGCAGGGCGGCTGGCAGAACGCCGACCTGGCCAACCTGAACAACAACCAGTTTGTAACGTTCGGGGAAGACGCCGCCGGCGAGCTGTACGTCGCCGCGATCAGCGCCGGCGAGGTCTATCGCGTAACCGCCCCCTGCGACTCGCCGCCGCCGCCGGCCATCCAGGGGGAAGCCTTGACCTGCAGCCCGGACCAGCCGGCCGTGCTGCAGGCCAACGCGGCGCCGGCCGGTTATGCTTACGCCTGGTACCGGGACGGCCAGCTGGCAGCCCTCGGCGATGAACAGAGCTACTTCGCAACCGAAGGGGGCGTTTATACCGCCGCCTTCTGGGCCAACGGGCCGGAGGGGTGCAATTCCGCCCCTTCCGAAGGTTTCGAAGTGGCCGCTCCCGATTGGCCGGACGAACTTATCACCGTGAACGGCTTCGAACTGGCCGCGCCCGCAGGCTATGCCGATTACCGCTGGTTTTTGGATGGAACCCTCATCGATGGCGCCTTTGGCAACACCTATACTGCAACCGAAAGCGGCGCTTACGCCGTCGAGGTGACTGACGAAAACGGCTGTATCCGGCTTTCCGGGGCGGTGGCCGTGATGGTGAACGCCATCGAAGAAATCGGGCTGGAAAAGCTGGCCGTTTACCCCAACCCCTTCCGGGAGGGCATCCAACTGGAGTTTCACGCCGCCGGGCCCGGGAAATTCCGCATCTGGCTGGCGACAACCGACGGGAAGCTGTTTTTCGAACAAACCCGCTATGTCAGCCGGCATTTCAAAGAATGGATAAACAGCCCGGGTTTGGCCGACGGCACGTACCTGCTGGGGCTGGAACGGGAAGGGAAACAAGTGGTGCGGCAGGTGGTAAAAAAATAATGCGTCACACAATCCAACGACCATGACAAGGCCAAGCTTATTCTTCTCAATGGTATTGCTGGCATTGACGGCCTGCCGTTCCGATCCAAAAACTGCTGAAGAAAGCCAGGGGGAAGCCGCAGCACAGCCGGCTGCCGGGCCCGGCCCGCAGATCACCACTATCGGTTTTACCCGGGAGGACACGGTGCTGCATTACGCCCTGGATATCAAATATCCCGCCATCCGCGAACACGAGGTGTTTAACGGGGCGGTGCGCGCCGGCCTGGAAACGGCGATCGACGAATTTACGGAATTCATCAGGGATTTCAACAGCGAAGGGCGGGAGATGCGTTCGGAATACCAGCTGGTGCAGAATACCAGCCGGGTGACCAGCGTGCGGCAGATGTATGAGTGGGCTGTGCCGGGGGTATCCACCTTGCTGTACCGCTTTCACAACGTCAATTACAATGCTGAGGCGAAAGAGCTGATCTCCCTGGAAAGCCTGTTCCGGGATGGAGTCGGCCACCGGCCTCTTTTGCGGAAGCGGCTGGCGGAAAAGATACGATCCCGGTTTAAAATAGAGGCGGAGGTGACAGATGATGACCTTCAAACCTTCGTCATCGGCCCGGATTATCTGGAGTTCTACAAGGTCCTCTATCCGGAGGTGATGGACCCGGAACCGAAAGCTTTTCAGGTGAACTTCTCCGAGCTGGAAGGCGAGTTGAGGTAGGAGGTAACGGGCGCTCTCCGGATTGTGTATAGGTGCATTGGTGGAACTTCATGACCAGGAATACAATACCCGGATGCCCGGAACCACAATGGGCAGAACGCCATTTCCATATATTTCCATGTATTTCCACGTATTTCCATACATTTCCCCTACCCCCGTATCTTATCCAGCAGCCCGCTGAGCAGTTCCGCCTCCTCCTCCGTGAGGTTGTCCAGGATTCCGTCCAGGCCGGGGTTGATGCTTTTCAGGCCGGCCAGGAGTTTTTCGCCCTCCGGGCTGATGCTCACGTCGACCAGGCGTTTGTCGTGGTTGCAAACCTGGCGCAGGACGAGGCCTTTCTGGTGCAGGCGGTCGACCATCCGGGAGGTATCCGCCATGCGGTCGAGCAGGCGTTCCCGGATCACCGAGGTGCTGATGGGCCCTTTGGCGCCTTTGAGCACCCGCAGGACGTTGTATTGCTGCATGGTGATTCCGTAGGGCTTCAGCTCGGTTTTGATCTGTTCCTGTATCCAGTTGTTGGTAAAAATGATGTTCACCGTAGCTTTATGCCGCGCATTGCGGAAGGGCCTGGTTTGTTGTATGGCGTCCTCGATCCTCATTGCTCGTGGGTTTTGTTTTTTAGCAAAGTTGGCAGCCCTGCCTTCTCATATCCTCTTTCAGGCCGTAACGAACAGCTTTTCACTTCGGGCTTCCCGGGTTATTATCCACAATATGATACGCTTAGTGTTGCCACATTGTTTTTGCAGTGCCGTCCTTCCTCCCGGGTATTTTTGCGGAGCTGCGCCTGTGCCCGTTCCAGGCGCTGCCGGAAGAAATTATTATCCGGGAAAGGTATCCCCCGCCTGTGCCAGCAGCCCGGAGGCTTCCGGAAGCCATATAAGATTCGGCTTTCAGGGTTAGAAAATGAATCAAATTTGGTAACTTTGCCCATGGACACACCCCGGCACCAAAACGTTCGGAAAACCAACGACCTCACTATATGAACACCCTGGATTACGTTATTGTCATCGTTTATGCCGTGGGCTTCCTGGGCCTCGGTTACATTTTCAAAGACCAGAAAGACGGGAAGGACTATTTTCTGGGAGGCAAAAGTTTTGGCTGGCTGCCGCTCGGCCTGTCGGTAATGGCCACTCAGTTATCGGCCATCAGTTTCATCTCGGCGCCGGCTTTTGTCGGCATCCGGGAGGGCGGCGGCCTGGAGTGGCTGAGTTACGAGCTGGCGGTGCCGGTCGCCATGATCTTTCTGATGGCCATTCTTTTTCCGCCGTTGTACAATTCCGGCGTGGTGAGCATTTACGAATACCTGGAGCGGCGTTTCAGCGCTTCGAGCCGCCTGCTGCTCAGCTTTGTCTTTCTGGTCAGCCGGGCGTTTGCCACCGGGGTCATGATCTATGCCGTTTCCATTATCCTGGAGAGCGTGCTGGACATTTCTTTTTTCAGCACCCTGGCCCTCATCGGCGTGATCACGCTGATCTATTCCCTGCAGGGCGGGATGAAAGCCGTGGTGTATGGCGATATGATCCAGATGATCATCCTTTTCATTGGGATCATCGCCTGCATGGTTTTCGGCCTGGTGGAAGTCGGCGGCTGGGATAACTTCCTGGCCAACCTGGACCGCAGCCGCCTGGAGGCCGTCGATTTTTCCTCTCTGGGATTCAGCAAGGGCGAGGAGTTCGGCTTCTGGCCCATGGTCATCGGGGGCTTTTTCCTTTATGTATCCTACTATGGCACCGACCAGTCGCAGGCCCAGCGCATGCTGTCCGCCCGCGACCTGGCCACCGTGCGCAAGACGCTCCTGTTCAATGGCGTGATCCGTTTTCCGCTCACCTTTGCCTATTGCTTCATGGGCCTGATCATCGGCACCATGGTGGCCATCACGCCGGAATTCCAGGCCGAAGTGCCGGCCGATAAACCGGACATGATGATCCCGGTCTTTATACGCGACTACCTGCCTCACGGCATGATCGGGCTGCTGATCGTGGCCATCCTTTCGGCCGCCATGTCTTCCCTCAGCTCTGCCATTAACTCGCTTTCAGCGGTGACGATGGAAGATTTCATCAGCCGCGGGCGCGACATCCCCGCCGGGCGCTACATGGTGTACAGCCGCTTCACGGCCTTGTTCTGGGGGCTGGTTTGTATCTTCCTCGCCATTTACGCCGGCAACATCGCCGATACGGTGATCGAAGCCATCAACAAGGTCGGCTCGGTATTCTTCGGCCCCATCCTGGCCACCTTCCTGCTGGCCATCATGACCAGAAAAACGCATGCCCTCGGCGCGAACATAGGCCTGGCTGCCGGTGTTGTTGTCAATATATTGCTGTGGCTGGCGGTAGAAGATATCTTTTGGTTCTGGTGGAATTTCATCGGCGCAGCCATCACCTTGTCTTTGGGTTATGGCCTGAGCCTGTTGCTGCCAGGCAAACCCAAAAAAGTGGCCATCGACTTCACCGTCGACCCCCGATGGCTGTTCACCCGGGAAGCAAAAATCCTGATGGGGTTCTTCGCAGCCATCATTTTGTTCAGCATGTATTTTAAATATATGATATGAACAGCCTGGCCTCACCAGACGGGTTTTGACTTGGCCCGGGAATGAATAAGCCGGCTGTGTTTATCGGAGATGCTGCCTGGCGGCGAAGGGCGCCTTCGACAAACCTGCCGGCCATACCGGCGTACCGCAGGTAGGCCAGGTAGGCGGGCGCTGCCGGGTTCAGCAGTGCGGGAACCCGCGCGAAACCCGGCATGTTGAGCCTGCCGGAAAGCAAAAAGGCGAATTTCAACAGCCTCCCGCCGGGATTCGCCTTTTTGCTTTAAATTTTTTTTTCTACGAAAAAATAGCTTTCTTTGGTGGCCAATACAAATAATGCTATTTGTAAAGCAGCCAACAAAAGGCAAACATTACCCATAAAGCCCTTCCCGGCAAATTCGTATCTTCACCGCCAAATAATGTAAAGTCTCGGATTAGTATTGTTTAACCAAATAGATTAGTTTATGAAATTAACTCGACTCCTCACTATGGTGGCCATCTTTGCCATGGCCTCGAGCGTGACTGTCTTCGGCCAGTCGAAGCTCAAAAGGAGCAGCCTTATGAAGCCGGCAACCGCCGAAAGGTGCGTGGAGCCGTTCCTGGACGTGCCCGCCGACGCAGTAACTGCCAACCCGGTGGACGTTCAAATGCCCGTATCCTTCCGCGCCGGGTCTGAATTCCCGATCGGCGCTACCACTTACGACCTGCAGTCGAACAACTCGGTGGACGACCGCATCTCCCGCAGTTCCGGCGGCGAACTCCACGGTACCTGGACGTTCAGCCTCAACGGCGACGTGGCGGCACCCGACCGCGGTTCCGGTTATAACTCAACGACCGGCGGCGTATGGGGCGACCAGCCTATCCAGCGCGTCGAAAGCGTGCGCATCGGCTGGCCCAGCCATGTGGTTACGGAAAGCGGCACGGAATGCCTGATCTCCCACGTCGGCGCCCCCGCCGTCCACGTTGCCCGCCGCACTGCCGGCAGCGCTACCTGGAGCGAGGCGGATATCCCCTCCAACATCCTGCCTGCTAACGGTGGCGTCGGTATTTTGTGGCCCCGCGCTACAGCCAGCGGCGAAAACGTGCATGTTATTGCCATTTCGTATCCCATTGCCAACGGCGGCGGACTGTATGAAGGCGTCGACGGCCACCCGCTGTACTACCGCTCGACGGACGGCGGCGCCACCTGGGACAAGGTCGACGTCATCCTGCCCGGCCTGGACAACACTTCCATCGTCGGCGGCACGGCCGACGGATACGCCATCGACTCCCGCGGCGACGTTGTCGCCGTCGCCTTCTTCGAAGGCTGGAGCGACGTCATCCTCATGAAGTCGGAAGACAACGGGGAGACCTGGACGAAAACCGTCGTTCACGACTTTCCGCTCGACCTCTACCAGCTCGACGAAGTCTACACGGTCGACGACCTTCCGCCCTACGAAGAAGACCACCCCGCTGTGCTGAACGGCGAAAATGCCGACGGTTCCGACTCCCTGGCCATCCTCTCCAATGACGAGGCCGGCGCGGTGATCATCGACCCGAATGGCATGGTCCACGTCTTCTGGGGCAGAATGTACGTAACCGACGCCGACTTCACCGACGGCACCTCCAACTTCTACCCGACTTCCAGCGGCGTGATGTACTGGAATGAAACCTACGGCGCGGACAGCAGCCGGATCATCGCTGACGTCGTTGACATCAACGGCAACGACACCCTCGACATCGTCGGCGACAACGTATCCTCTTACTTCTGTTCCCTCACCGGCCAGCCCAATGCCGGGGTGGACGAATTCGGCAATATCTACCTGGCTTACACCAATGTCATGGAAGGAGACCGTTACCTCGCCATCGAAGACAACCAGTACTACCGCCACGTCTTCGTCACCACCTCGACGGATGGCGGCGAGACCTGGAGCGATCCCTACGACGCCATCAACCCGGACGTGGTCTTCGAACCGGACCTGGTGGACTTTTATGAAGCGGTGTTCCCGTCGGTGACTTCCAATGTGGATACAGCCAGCATGGATATCCTCTACCAGCAGGACTTCCGCCCGGGCCTGGCTGTCCGGGGCGACATGGACCCGTTCGAAACTTCTTTCATCAACCACATTTCGCTGTCTCCGAGAGAGGACCTGGGTATCGAATTCCCCACCTCCGGGACGAAAGAAGAAACGGTACAGGCCGACTACTTCAAGCTGGAAGTCCAGCCTAACCCGGCCCGCAACGAAGCTTTGGTTTCCTTCGAGCTGAAAAACAACGCTCAGTACAGCCTGAGCCTGCTCAACCTCATGGGGCAGAAGGTGGCCGACATCGAAACGGCCAACGGCTTCAGCGCCAACCAGGTGCGGATCAACGTAGGCAACCTGAACCAGGGGGTTTACCTGCTGCGCCTGCAGGCGGAAGATAAGGTGGCGGTGACTAAGCTGATGGTACGTTAGTCATGGAGGTTCGCTATTGGCTGTTCGCTGTTCGCATGTAGGCGCTATCGGCAACCGAACGATCTGCAAACAGCGAATCGCGAACCACAAACAACCTCAATGGCGTTCGGGCGCATGTCGTTCGAACGCCATTTTTTTTTGTTGTTTGTTGGGCGGGCCCTTCGTATATTTGAGGTGGAATTCTTCACGTCACTGCAAGCCTAATCATCCAGCTTTTTTCTTATCAGGTACCTCAGGCACACCTATCACCCGGTGATAAAAAATCAAGATTTTTCATCAACCAATTCTAAATTTATATGAGACTAGTACGACTATTTACGCTGCTGGCCGTTCCGGCCTTCTTTTTCACCCTCTCTGTGCAGGCGCAGGTCAAAGTGGCGGTGACGCCCTACGGCCCGCAAACGGCATTCAAACAAAAAGAATGCCTGGATCCCTTCCCAGTGCAGGATGTCGGCGACATTGCCGTCAACCCGGTCAACATCGACCTGCCGGTCTCTTTCCGTGCCGGGTCCGAGTTCCCGATCGGCACGACCGTCTATGATTACCAGACCAACGCCAGCATGGGCAACCGGCTCTCCCGCGGGGCAGACGGCAGCCTGATGGGCGTCTGGACCATGGCGCAGGATCCTGCCCTCGGAGACCGGGGTACCGGTTATAACCGGCAGGTGGACGGCGTATGGGGCGACCAGCCCGGCGTTCGCCTGGAGAGCGTCCGCACCGGTTGGCCCAGCCATGTGGTCACCGAAAACGGCACGGAGCTGACCATCGCTCACGCCGGCACCAACGAACTCATCACCATGCGCCGGGAAGCGGGCAGCACCACCTGGACAGAAGCCGTCATGACTTCCAACATCTACCCGGCAGCCGGCGGCCCGGGCCTGCTGTGGCCCCGTGCCGCCGCCAGCGGCAACACCATCCACGTCATCGCCGTGACGACCCCGTCCGGAAACGGCGGCGCCGCGTACGCCGGCCTCGACCCGCACCCGCTCTACTACCGCTCCACCGACGCCGGCGCTACCTGGGATAAGGTCGACGTCATCCTGCCCGGGCTGGACACCACAGAGATTACCGACATGGCCGCCGACAGCTATTCCATTCACGCCAACGGCCAAACCGTGGCCATCGCCTTCTTTGACGAATGGCAGGACGTGATCCTGATGAAATCCTCCGACAATGGGGAAACCTGGACCAAGACCGTCGTCAACGACCATCCCCTCGACCGGTACGTCATCAACACCGGCTACAGCTTCGAGGACCTGCCGCCTATGGACCCGAATTCTCCGGACTCTCTGGCTATCTTCACCAGTGACGGCACCGGGACGGTGCTCGTCGACAACGACGGCATGGCCCACGTCGCCTTTGGCCCCATGTGGGTGGTGGACGACGACCTGACCGACGCCGGGTGGACGTTCTTCCCCGGAACCAGCGGCCTGCAGTACTGGAACGAATCCTTCGGCGCCGACAGCCTGATGACCATCGCCGATGTGGTGGACCAAAACGGCAACGACACCCTGGATATCGGAGGCATTGACAACTTTGAGAACAGCTATGGGTTCTCCCTGACTGCCCAGCCTACTGCCGGGATCGATGCCGATGGAAATATCTTCATTTCTTATACGGCTATCATGGAGAGCGACCTGTTCCTCAACCTGGAGGACAACCAGCACTACCGCCATGTTTACGTCGTCGCTTCTCAGGACGGCGGCGCCACCTGGACTGAACCCTACGACGTGATCAACCCGGATGTCGTCTTCGAGCCGGATCTCGTCAACTTCATGGAAGCCGTTTATCCCTGCATCGGCGCCAATGTGGGCGAAACGGTCGACCTGCTCTATCAGCAGGATTTCCGGCCGGGCAACGCCCAGAACGACGGGGACGCCCGGGAGACGAACTTCATCAACCACATTTCGCTGGACCCCATGGAAGACCTGGGCCTGGTCAGCAATACGGAAGAAGCAGTGCCGGCCGACTACTTCAAGCTGGAAGTCCGGCCCAACCCCGCCCGCGACGAGGCTCTGGTTTCCTTCGAACTGGAAAACAACGCTCAATACAGCCTGAGCCTGCTCAACCTCATGGGCCAGAAGGTGGCCGACATCGAAACGGCCAATGGCTTCAGCGCCAACCAGGTGCGGATCAACGTGGGCACCCTGAACCAGGGAGTTTACCTGCTGCGCCTGCAGGCGGAGGATAAGGTGGCTGTTACCAAGTTGATGGTGCAGTAGTCATTTGTAGGTTCGCTGTTCGCTGTTCGCTGTTCGCTGTTGGCGGTTAAGCGCTTATTGCCAACCGAGCGAACTGCCAGCAGCGAATCGCGAATAGCTAGCAACCACAATGGCGTTCGGACGCATGTCGTTCGAACGCCATTTTTTTATTTGGTCATTTGGTTTCGCTTTCGTATCTTAATCAATCATTGTCGCCTGGTTCATCAGTGCAAGCCTGCCAGGCACCGGCTCCAGCCGTATCATCAGGAATTTTCCCTCGCTAGATAGCTTCTTTATTCCACCCGGCGAAAAAAACAGATCACTTGTCTCTGAGATTGCCCGGCGCCTGCCTCTGATGCTCGGATGGATTTTTCAATACAATACCAATAATTATGAGACTAGTACGACTATTTACTCTGTTTGCCTTATTGGCTTTTTGCTCTTCCCTGGCGGTGAACGCCCAGTCCAGGCTGGTTCGCTCCCATTATCCGGCCGCCGTAAAAGAGCGGTGCATTGATCATTATATTCCGGCAACAGGAGCTGCGCAGGCAGTCAATCCCATCAATCATGAGGTTCCGGTTTCTTTCCGCGCCGGGTCGGAGTTCCCGATCGGCACTACGCTGTATGACCTGCAGAGCAACGGCAGCGTGGGCGACCGCATGTCCCGCGCCGCCGATGGCCGCCTGATGGGCGTCTGGACCATGGCCCTGCAGACGAATGCGCCGGACCGGGGTACGGGGTACAATCAGCTTGCCGACGGTGTATGGGGCGACCAGCCCACCGCCCGCCTGGAGAGCGACCGCACCGGCTGGGGCAACCACGGGATTACGGAAGACGGCACGGAGCTGACGGTTGCGCATACCTCGGGTAGCACTACAGGAGACTTCGTATTATTAGTAGAACGCCGCGAAGCCGGCAGCACTGCCTGGACAGAGAGTTCCATCCCATCCAACATCTACCCGGCGGACGGCGGCCCGGGCCTGCTCTGGCCCCGGATGGCCGTCAGCGGGAATACCGTCCATGTCGTGGCAGTGACTACCCCCGTGGCCAATGGCGGCGCCATTTATGAAGGGATAGACGGGCATCCGCTCTACTACCGCTCTACCGACGGCGGCGCTACCTGGGATTTGGTCGACGTCATCCTGCCGGGAATGGATAACACCACCATTGCCGAGTTCGGCGGAGACGTTTATTCCATCGACGCCAGCGGCGAAACGGTAGCCATTGCCTTTTTCGATGGATGGAACGACCTTTCCCTGCTGAAGTCCACCGACAACGGCACCACCTGGGAAAAAACGATCGTCCTGGATTTCCCCCTGGAAAAATACGCCATCGATGACGGCTATACCCTCGATCAACTGCCGCCTTTCGTACCGGACCACCCAGCTGTCATCAATGGTGAAAATGCTACCGCGTCGGATTCTCTTGCCATTTTTACTTCCGACGGCAGCGGCAGCGTGATCATCGATAATGAAGGGATGGCTCATGTGTTCTGGGGAGAAATGTGGGTGTCCGATGCGGATTTAACCGATGCCAACACCACTTTCTACCCGACCACCAGCGGCATCGGGTACTGGAATGAAAGCTATGAGACGGACAGCATCCGCACCATCGCTGACGTCGAAGACGTTAATGGGAACGACACCCTGGACATTGTCGGCGACAACGTCGCCACTTATTTCCTGTCGATGACCACCTTCCCGAGCAGCGGCGTCGACGCCAGTGGCTATATTTACCTGTTCTATAGCGCCGTGATGGAAACGGACCGCTACCTCGCTATCGAAGACAACCAGAATTACCGCCATATCTATGGCATGGTTTCTCTGGATGGGGGAGAGACCTGGCTGCCTCCCTATGACATCATCAACCCCGACATTTCCATCGAGCCGGACCTGGTTGATTTCGTCGAGGCGGTATTCCCCTCCCTGGCCCGTGATGTGGCCGAAAATGTAGACCTCGTCTACCAGGGCGACTTCCGCCCGGGCATGAACTGGCGGGGCGACGGCGACCCGGAAGAGGTCAACTTCATCTACCACGTCACGCTCGAACCTGAACTTTTGGGGGTAGTCATCGGCACAGAAGAAGCGGTCCGCCCGGATTACTTCCAACTGGAAGTGCAGCCCAATCCAGCCCGCAACCAGGCACTGGCCAGTTTCGAACTGGGCGATAATGCCCGCTACCGTCTGAGCCTGCTTAACATGATGGGGCAAAAGGTTCGGGACATCGAAACGGCCAATGGCTTACGCTCCAACCAGGTACGCGTCGATGTCAGCAGCCTCACGCCCGGCATATACCTGCTGCGCCTGCAGGCGGAGGATAAGGTGGCGGTGGCGAAGTTGGTGGTGCGGTAATTTTTCGGAGGTTCGCTGTTCGCTGTTCGCGGTTCGCCAGGCGGGCCATAGGGGGCGGTTGCCCGGGCCAGCAAGCCTCCGATCACCGAACCGCGAACCGCGAATATCCGAATACCGAACAACCGCCAATGGCGCGCCCCCGGCAAACGGCCGGAGCGCGCCATTTTTCCGTTTGGTCATTTCAAAAAGCCTTCCTATCTTAATCCGCCGAAAACTTCCTGTATCATCACTTCCCGGATTAGTTGCTTTAGAACTCTGGCCGTTAATTACTCACTCCCCGTCTCTATCGAGCCGGGTAAAATTAAATAACCAAAATAACCTGTCCTATGAGGCTATTTAAACTTACCATTTTCCTGTGGTTGGCCGCCTTTGCGTTCCATCCCCGTTCCGTGGCTCAGTCCCAGTTGAAGCGCCATCCGGCGCTCAACCAGGCCGTGCCAAAACCCGCAGTGGCAGAGCTTTGTGCCGAGGGAGAGCGGGCGCCGGCCGGCGGCGCCATTTCAAATCCCATCCCTCCCGTTACTTTCCGGTCGGCCACTGAGTTCCCGATTGGCTCGACATCCTACGACCTGCAGACCAACTCCAGCATGGCCCGCCGGGTCAGCCGTACCGACGACGGCCAGGTGATGGCTACCTGGACGCAGGGCCTGGAGCAGGCGCCCGCCTTTCCCGACCGGGGTACCGGTTATAACCGCTACGACGGTGCAGCGTGGGGCGACCAGCCCACAACCCGCCTTGAGGCATCCCTTCGCACCGGATGGCCCGCCCATGTCGTGACCGCCAGCGGGAAAGAGCTGATCGTCTGCCACGATTTCGGCGCAATAAATCCGTACAGCATGCGCCGGGACAGCCCGGATGAACCCTGGATCGAAGCGGAAGTGCCCACCGCTGCCGGCCCGGGAACCGTCTGGCCCCGGATTGCCGTTGGCGGCCCCGATGGAGAGACCATCCACATGATCGCCATTACTTTCCCGATCGCCAACGGAGGCGTTGAGTACGAAGGCGTCGATGGCCACATCCTCTACTACCGCTCCCCGGACGCCGGCGCCACCTGGGACGTGACCGACGCCATCATCCCCGGGCTCGACAGCGAGTTCATGGGCTTCATGACAGCCGACGCCTATGCGATAGATGCCCGCGGCGAAACCGTGGCCATCGCCGTCTTCAACGGTTGGGCGGACGTCAACGTCTACAAGTCTACGGACAATGGCGATTCCTGGGAAACTATCACCGCCTACGATTTCCCGTTGGAAAGGTACGAGATCGACCAGGGATACACCTTTGAGGACCTGCCCCCCTACGATCCGGCTCAGCCCGACTCCCTGGCCATTTTTACATCGGACGACGCCGGCGCCCTTCTGCTCGACCACGACGGAATGGCCCATGTCTGGTTCGGCCAGATGTACCTCCAGGACGACGACCTGACCGACGGCGGCTGGACCTTTTACCCCGGTACCGGCGGCATTGCCTACTGGAACGAATCCTTCGGCGAGGATAGCATCCGCACCATCGTGGATGTGGAAGACCTGAACGGCAATGACACCATCGATATCGCATCGATCGATAATATTGCCAACTACGGCTTGTCGCTCACCTCTCACCCCAGCGTCGGCATCGACCTCTGCGGCAATATCTTTCTGGCCTACAGCTCGGTGATGGAAGGAGAGCGGTTTATTGCGCCGGAGGACAATCAGCACTACCGCCATGTATATATTACTTCTTCTCCGGATGGCGGAGCAACCTGGGAGGTGCCTTATGATATCATCAACGTGGATATCGTCTTCGAGCCGGATTTGGCGGACTTTTACGAAGCTGCTTTTCCGGCGATTGCCGGGAATGTAGGCATGAATATGGAACTGATCTACCAGCAGGATTTCCGGCCCGGCCTGGCCGTACAGGGAGACATGGACCCTTTTGAGGTTAATTTCATCAATTTTGTCAGCATTCCATCACCCTATCTCTGCACGATAGGAGCAGAGGAAACGGTATCGCCCGAATACTTCCAACTGGAGGTTCAACCCAACCCCGCCCGCGATGAAGCCTGGGTGAGCTTTGAGCTGGAGCGCTACGCCCGCTACGCCCTGAGCCTCCACAACCTCATGGGCCAGAAAGTGGCGGATGTGGAAACGGATGACGCCTATGGGCACAGCTTGCAGCGCATCGATCTGAGCGGCTTGCCGGCCGGCCTGTACCTCGTCCGCCTTCAGTCGGAGGATAAGGTGGCTGCGGCCCGGCTGATGGTGCGGTAGCAGTAGTACTCGCAGGTACTGCCGGCCGGCGCCACCCGCGAGGTGACATCTTCCGGGGGTTCCTTTTGGGCGAAGGTGTCATCTCGCGGGCAGTGAGCAATACGAAGCCTGCCTGGAAGAGGGGCAGCGAAGACGGGGCGTAAAGGCCCAAACGAAAACCTGTTGGGATACTCCGCAGCAAGATGACACCTTTTTCCTCTCTGCCGGGACCAAAAGGGGAAAAAGATGTCACCTTGCTGCCTGCTGCCTTGTCGGCCGGCACTGGGCGGCGCGAAACTTGCTTTAGGGCTGGGGCAAAACAGGGTATTTTCTGTTGCCGGCATCAATGATGCTGAGTAGTTGCCTGGAACTTATGAACCCTGAATCCGGTCGGGACCGCGTCAATTCTCTAAACTCCGTTTGCGCCTTAAGCGCAGCTTGCCTATATTTCCCCCCGAAACTCGCAAAGTAAGATCGACTCTCTTTCCTGTTATTCGCTTTCCTCGCACAAACTCCTCGTTTAAGCTGTAAACCTACCACTTCAAAGGACTGGCACTTGCCTTTGGGCCTGCATGGGACGTTTATGCCCTTATTGATCCCAAAGCAGGCTTAACCCAAGTTCGATATGTAGGCCCCAACTTTTCACTAGGCCAGTGTTTGCGGTCCGCCGTCGGCCGTCAGCCGTTAACCGTCCGCCGAGGTTGGGGCCTACATATCGAAAACCGGTTAAGCCCCCTATGTTCAGCCATGGCTGGTCTTCCAGCCGAAGTTGCATGCGCAGCACCCTCCCCAGGTTCCCGCTGCGCATGCAACTTCAATCATTATTAACCAAAATTATTTGTGATGGAATTAACTCGACTGAAACTCTTCCTCATGGGCATTGCCCTCACCCTGGCCAGTGCTGCGCCGGCTCAGAAACAGCTGGCCCGCAAGGCCGGCGTAAACGTTCCGGCTCTTGCTTCCGAATGCATCGACGCTCTTCCTGTGGCGCCGGAAGGCCCTGTGGCGGTACATCCCCTGAACGTGCAGTCCCCGGTGAGCTTCCGCAGCGGCAGGGAGTTCCCGATCGGCACGACGATCTACGACCTGCAGTCCAACAACTCCGTGGCGGACCGCACCTCCCGCAGCGCGGACGGCAGCCTGATGGCCGTATGGACCATGGGTTTTGACGATGCCGGCGCTTATCCCGACCGGGGCACCGGCTACAACCGCACCGTGGACGGCGGCTGGGGCGACCCGCCCACCCAGCGACTGGAAGCCTCCACCCGCACCGGCTGGCCCAACCACGTGGTGACGGCAAGCGGCACGGAAGTCATCATCTCGCACTCTTCCGCCACCAAGCTGCACGTCCTGCGCCGGCAGGCCGGCGGCAACGGCTGGGAGGAATACGACATCCCGTCTGACGTGTATGAAGACAACGGCGGGCCGGGGCTGCTCTGGCCCCGCGTCGCCGTCAGCGGCGAGGCGATCCACGTACTGGCCATTACTCAGCCCATAGCCAACGGCGGCGCCGAATACAATGGCGTCGACGGCCATCCGCTCTACTACCGTTCCTCCGATGGCGGCGCCACCTGGGATATGGTGGATGTTATCCTGCCCGGGCTGGACAACACCGCCCTGGTGGCCAACTCCGGCGACGCCTACGCCATCGACGCCAGAGGCGACGTCGTGGCCGTCGGCTTTTTCAACAACTGGAACGACCAGATCCTGATGAAATCTACTGACGGTGGCGACAGCTGGGAAAAAACCATCATGCACGATTTTCCTCTGGACCTCTACGTTCAGGATGCCGGCTACTCCGTCGAAGACCTGCCGCCCTATGACCCGGACCAGCCCGACTCCCTGGCTATTCTCACCTCCGACGAATGCGGTGCCATCCTCATCGACCATGATGGCATGGCCCATGCCTTCTGGGGAAGGATGTACATCATGGACGACGACCTGACCGATGGCAACACCAGCTTCTTCCCCGGAACCAGCGGCCTGCACTACTGGAACGAATCCTTCGGCCCGGACAGCAGCCGCGTGATCACCGACGTGATCGACCTGAACGGCAATGACACGCTGGACATCGCTACGGCCGACAATATTGCCGGTTACGAAGCCTCGCTTACCTCTCAGCCCAGCGCCGGCATCGATGCCAACGGCAATATCTTCATGGCCTACGCCGGCGTTATGGAAGGCGAGCGCTACCTCAACATCGAAGACAACCAACACTACCGCCACGTCTACCTCATGGCCTCGCCGGACGGCGGAGAAACCTGGACGGAACCCTACGACATCATCAACGAGGAGGTCGTTTTCGAGCCGGACCTGGTGGACTTCGTAGAAGCGGTCTTCCCCACAATGGCCGGCGATGTTGGCGAAACCATCGACCTGACCTACCAGGGCGATTTCCGCCCCGGCATGTCCCAGCGCGGGGATGAGGACGCCCCGGAGACGAACTTCATCAACCACGTGCCCCTCACGCCGGAGCAGATCGGCCTGGTGAAAACGGAAGAGGCCGTCCCGGCGGATTTCTTCCGGTTGGCCATCCAGCCCAACCCTGCCCGCAATGAGGTAGTGGCCAGCTTTGCCCTGGAAGGCAATACCCGTTTTGCGCTAAGCCTCCATAACCTTATGGGCCAGAAGGTAGCGGATATTGCCGCAGCCCAGGGTTTTGAACGGAACCAACTGCGCTTTGACGTCAGCAGCCTCCAGCCCGGCGCCTACATCGTTCGCCTCCAGGCGGACAATAAGGTGGCGGTGACGAAGCTCGTGGTGCAGTAAATCCAAGCCGGAAGCTTGCCCGGAAGAGCGACAGCGAAGACGGGTCGAAAACCGGAAGTCGGAAGGGGGGAAATGAGCGCCCGACGCTTATTCTGCTCCCTGTTCCGGCTTCCGGTTTTGCCCTTTTACAGGCAATGCGGCTTGGACTGTTAAAAATCAGGAACAGCGGCTGGAACTTGAACCGCAGGAGACGCAGAGGGCCGCCGAGGAGAGTATCGCAACTCCGCTGCGCAGGCGGCATGTATATACGCAAAACTCCCGGATACGCCTCATGGCACCTTCCCTCTGTGGTTTCCCCGCCTGCCTTAGTACCTAAGTACAGCGGGCAAGCCTGCGTCTGCTGCGGTTAATTTTCTAAAGTAGCAAAGTAGAAATAAATAGCCGGGCAGCACGCTTGATGAACCGGAAAAACTAAATCGTTACTTTCATAATCATTATAAATATTATCATTACTTTTATAATGATTATAAATGTCATCATTGTTTTTGTAACCGGTCACTCCCCATCTCCCCATTTCCCATCCCCCCATTTCCCCCAAAAACCCCTATCTTGCCCCCAAAACGCTCCACCGTGAGTGAACGTAACGCTACCGAACAGTTAAAGGCCCTTTTTTACCGCTTCCAGCCCATGCTGGTGGCCTACGCGCACCGGTATCTCCGCTCGGAGGAAGACGCCCGCGAAGCGGTGCAGGATGTTTTCCTGGGGGTTTGGAACAACCGCGGCCACCTTCAGCTGGACGAGGGGCTGCGTTCCTACCTTTTCACAGCCACGCGGAACAAGGCGCTCAACTACCTGGAAAAGCGCAAAATTGAGGCCGTTCCGCTGGAAGCCGTTTATCAGCAGGAAAGCCGAAACCCGGGGGTGGAGGAGCAGCTGCAGGCCGAGGAACTGCAGGCCGTCATTTACGACGAGGTCAACCGCCTGCCCGAGCGCTGCCGGGAGGTATTCCTGCTGAGCCGAAGCGAGGGATTGTCTTACAAGGAGATCGCCGAACGGCTCTCCCTCTCCGAAAAGACGGTGGAGAACCAGATCAGCATCGCGCTCAAACGTTTGCGGGCCAGGGTTTACGGCGAAGGGGAGAGCGGGAACCTTATCTCCCTGGCATTTTTGTTGTGGCTTTTACTGTTCTTATTGGAAAATCTGGCATGGCTTTAGGGGGAGCTGCCAAAAGTCCGGTAGTATTTATTGAGGGGTAGCATTATTCAAAAATTGGGTTTAGTATATGCCACTAAAACACAAAAACACTAAATCCGCACAAAATCCTTTCGTGGAGTTTTGTGTTTTGTGTTTTCGTGGCGAGAAAAAAACCATAAAAAAAGGACTATTATGACTGCTTTTCATCTTTACAGCAATGGATAAGAACAACGATATAGAAGCCATCATCATCAGGTCTCTGGAAGGGCAGGCCAACGCCGAAGAGGAGCGGTCGCTGCGGGACTGGCTGCGGGAAGAAGCGCACCGCCGGCAGTACGACCAGGTGAAAAACCTGTGGGACGCCGCCGCCGGGGTGGACTTCGGGCTGGATCCGGAAACGGACCGGCGGTGGGAAAGCCTCGAAGGCCAACTGCCGGGCGGTGCCGGGGCACGGCCGGGGCGGGTGATCCGTTTCCAGCACTGGCGCTTTGCCGCCGCCGCCGTCCTGCTGGCGGGATTGCTTGGGCTGATCGCGTTTTATTTTACCGGGCGGGGCGGGCCGGCTATCGCCCGGGAATACGCCAGCCCGGCCGGGGAACAGCAGGAGGTACAGTTGCCGGACGGCACGCTCGTCGCGCTAAATGCCGCCAGCCGCCTGCAGGTACTCCGGGGGTTCGGCGAAGAGGAGCGGCGCATACGGCTGGAGGGAGAAGGATATTTTCAGGTGAGTTCCGATGCTGGCCGGCCGTTCATCATTGAAGCCGGCAGCGCCCGGGTGCAAGTCACGGGGACGGCGTTTAACCTGAAGGCCTATCCGGAGAGCAGTGCGGTCCGGCTAACCGTCACCGAAGGCAGCGTGCGCTTTTCCTCCGCGAAAAAGGAAGCCGCCCGGCCCGTCGCCGCCGGCGAAGCGGCAGAGATGGACAAGGCCTCCGGCGCTATCCGCAGCCTTCCTTATGATGAAAGAGCCGCCGCCTGGCAACAGGGCGTCCTGTTTTTTGACGATACCCCCTGGCCGGAAGTGGTGCGTTGCCTGGAGCGCTTTTTTGCCGTTAAAATTTCAGACCAAACTGCCCTGCAGGAAAAGCGCTACACCGCTGCCTTCGACAACCAATCACTGGAAGAATGCCTGAAGGTTATGCAGGCCACCTTCGGGTTTTCCGTCGAAAGCAAAGGAGAACGGGTTGTTTTGAAATAAAAGGACGGCGGTTTATTGGCCTGCATTTCAATATATTTCCATTGCACACCACGCCCTGCCTTTTCAAAGAGGCCTTATATTTGCATGTGCTTAAAATTCCCGACATGCAGTTCAGGAGGTGGTTCGTGTTATGGTTCTGTTGGTTTGCCGCCCGTTCTCTGGCAGGGCAGCCGGCTTCTTTGCAGCAGCCGGTGAACGCTGTATTGCAAAACGCTACCCTTTCCGAAGCCCTGAGCATCCTCGGCCGGGAAAATCAGCTGAAGCTCAGCTACAGCAACAATGCTTTGCCATCGGATAAACACTTTTCCTATCGCTTCGAATCTATTCCTTTGGAAACCGTCCTCAATATTCTCCTTCGCGGCACGCCGCTCCTTTATTTTCAGGCGGGAGAATATGTGGTCATTCGGGAACCGGAGGCGGGGGAAGCGCCGGTGGCGCCCATCCTCTATACCCTGAGCGGCCGGGTGGAGGATGCCGCGTCCGGCGAACGCCTGATGGGGGCCAATGTGTACCTGGCCGGCACCCAGAGGGGCACAGCCACCAATGCTGACGGCTTCTTCAGCCTTTCCCTGCCGGCCGACTCCCTGTCTGTCGTGGTTTCTTATGTGGGTTATGAATCCGTCGTCCGCCGGATAGGGCTTTTCAGCCATCAGGGACTCTACTTTAAACTGCAGCCCTCTGCCCAGCTGGCGGAAGTAGAGGTGAAAGCCACCCCGCTGGTTGCCGAGCTGCCCGTGCCCAACGCCGATGTCGGCCGGCAACAAATGAACAACGCGACGATACAGTCCGTGCCGGCCTTCCTGGGAGAACCGGACGTGCTGCAGGCGCTCGACCTGCTGCCGGGCGTACAGTCCGGCGCTGCCAACCTGGGCACCATCAATGTCCGCGGCGCCAGCGCCGGCCACAACCACATCCTGCTGGACGGCGCTCAGGTGTACAACCCCAACCACATGGTCGGCCTGTATTCGGTGTTCAACGCTTCGGCGGTTAAAGACGTGGAGCTGATCAAGGGCGCCGTGCCGGCCCGCTACGGGGGGCGCCTGGCGTCGGTCATCGAAGTCAACGGCCGGGAGGGCAACTTCAACCGCTGGACGGGGGAAGGCGCCCTGGGCATGGCCGTCAGCAAAGCCCTGGTAGAAGGGCCTATCCTGAAAGAAAAGCTGTCTCTGCTGGTTTCGGGGCGGCGGACCTATTGGGACCTGCTGCTGGCGCCCCTCTTCAAAGCGGTGGATCCGTCGCTGAAGGTGGGCTATCATTTCGGCGACCTCAACGTCAAGCTCAAGCACAAACTGAGCAGCCGCGACAGCTGGGAGGCCAGTTTTTATGCCGGCCAGGACCGCTTCAAGTACTATCAGGACCAGGATACCTCCGACGGCGTCTTCGTAAATTACAACCGCGACGGCGACAGCGTCGAGGTATTCCGGCAACTATACGACATCGACCTGTTCTGGAAAAACCTGGCGGCTTCCCTGAAGTGGAACCGCGCCTGGAACCCCGGCCTGTTTTCCCGGGCTGTCCTGTATTACAGCGAATACCGCTTTCAGCTGAGCATGCTGGCCGAAGAGGAAGGCCTTCGCAACGGAGACCCCTATGAGCGCTATTTCAACGCCCTGTACTATTCCGGAGTGAAAGACCTGGGGCTGCGCCTGGACGTCGACTGGGCGCGGAACCCGGAGCAGTCGTTTCGCCTGGGAGGCGTGCTGACCGCTCATCAGTACCAGCCGCAATCGGGCGGCAGCTTCCTGGGCGCCGTCGAACTGGACCCGCTGACCGGGGAGGAGCCCGACAACCAGGATATCCGCCTGCGCCCGCTCGACCTGCGCGCCCTGGAGTCGGGCCTTTACGGCGAAGCCCAGCTTCGGTATGGCGCCTGGGCCCTGGAGCCCGGCTTTCACCTGGCGGGTTTCCTCAGCGGGCAGCGGTTCTGGTCCTCTTTGCAGGGGCGGATGAAGGCAGTGTACACGACGAAGCGGGGGGCAAAATACTTCCTCCTCTTTTCCCAGAACCAGCAATACGCCCATCTTATCGGCAACGAATTCATCAACCTGCCGACCGACCTGTGGGCCCCGTCTACCCCCGCGGTCAGGCCCCAGAAAGCCTGGCAGGCCTCGGCCGGCGTGGAGCGCCGCTGGCCCTACTGGGCGGCCACCGCCGAGGCCTACTACACCCGGATGGACAACCTGACCACCCTGCTGCCCGGCAGCGGCTTCGCCGAAGGGCAGCGCTGGGAAGACAAGGTGCTGCAGGGCAGGGGAGAGAACTACGGCCTGGAGCTTTTCCTGCGCAGGCACCGGGGTGCCTGGACGGGCCTGCTGAGTTACCACCTCTCCTGGGCCTGGCGGCAATTCGACGAACTGAACCGGGGGGAGGTTTTTCCGCTGCGCAACAACCGGCGGCACCAACTGGCCCTCGCCTTCAACCACCGGGCAGGGCGGAAGTTCAGCTGGTCGGTATCCTGGACGGCCCTGAGCGGCAATTACATCACGGTGCCCAACCGGTACATCCTGACGTCCGTACCCGGCCTGGGCGGCGGCAGGCCGCAGCAAAGCGTAGCCCCTTTGAGCGAGGTTGTCAACAATTTTCAAACGCCGGTTTACCACCGGCTCGACGTGAGCTTCGATTTTATAAAGCGCCGGCGCACTTATTTCCGAAAGTGGTCGATCGGCTTTTTCAATGCTTACAACCGGCGAAACCCGGCATTGTATTTCGACCGGTACAACGGATCGGAGCGGAGGCTGCTCGGCATCGCCTTGTTCCCGTTGATCCCTTCGGTCAGTTATCAAATGAAATTCTGAGGTATGGAAAGATGGAAGTATAAGGGGGGGGCAGCCGTTCGGTGTTCGGTATTCGGTGTTCGGTCGGGGCGGAATGCCGTCCGGATGCGCGAACTCCGAACTCCGAAAACCGAACTCCGAATCCCATTCCAGCCGAGACGGGCATTTTTGCTCCGGATAATGTATCCGACAATGCTGTTCCTTTCCCTTTCCGCCTGTACGGTCCGGCTCGACGTTGAACTCGAACCGGAAGAGGAAGTCCTGGTAACCTACGCCCTGTTCAATTGCCTGGACAGCGCCACGGCAGCCATTGTCGAATCCAGCATCGGTTTCGAAGAGACGTTCAACCTGAACCGATCCAAACTGGACGGCCCGGCTACGGTGCAACTCTTCCGGGCCGGGGAGCTGTGGGCAGAATACGGGCAGGAAGGGCAGAGCGTTTACTATTCCGCCCGCCATCCGCCGATCGGCCTGGGGCAGCAGGAGTGGGAAATGGTGGTTTCCCATCCGGACTTCGGCGAAGCCCGTGCCCAGGGGCGGCCGCCCGTACCGGGAACGGTGCTTTCCGCCCGGTTGCTGCCGGAATATGTGCTGCCCGACGGCAGCCGGCGCAACGGCGTGCTGGAAGTTAAAATCCAGGACCCGGAGGGCGGGCGCAATTACTATGAGCTGGCCCTGCTCAACGGGCCGCCTGACTCGCTTGATGCCGTTTTTCTTACGTCTCATTTCCTCATACAAACGGCGGACACCTCTTTTTACCCGGCTTCCTCTCTCGGCATTGCCGACCGCTGGCTCTTCAGCGACGAGGGCATAGACGGGCAGGCCTTTACCCTTGCCTTTCAAACCCTTTACCCCATCCAGGATTTGGAACAGCCCTGGCTGAGCATCCGCTATATTCCGGAAGCCTACTACCTCTACCTAAAGAGCCTGGTGAATCCCGGGGAGCCGCTGCTCGAACCCTTTCAGGGCGGGAGGGGGCGGTACTCCAACTTCGACCGGAATTTTGGGGTTTTTGCTTTGTATGCGGAGGAGGTGTTGCCGGTGTCGAACTGAGGACAGGAGGACAGGATAGACAGGATTAACAAGATTGTCAAGAGGGGGACAAGCGCTGCGGCTTTCCTATCTTTGCCCTTAAGCCCGAGTTGGAATGGAGCGATTTTTGGCCGTAGATTCCGCCTCTCCATTCCAGCTCAAAACCTCTAAAAAAATGAACATCGAAGAATTTCGCGAATACTGCCTTTCCAAAAAAGGCGTGGAAGAAACCTTCCCCTTCGGAGAAGACACCCTGGTTTTCAAGGTGATGGGCAAGATATTTGCCATCACCGGGCTGGACAGCGCCGAGTTCGCCGTCAACCTCAAGTGCGACCCCGGCCGGGCCATCGAGCTAAGGGAGCAGCACCCGGAAGTCCGCCCCGGCTGGCACATGAACAAACAGCACTGGAATACGGTGGAGTTTGAAACTGGCCTGGCAGACGGATTCCTGCGGGAGTTGGTCGACCATTCTTATGAGTTGGTGGTCAACAGCCTGCCGAAGAAAAAGAGAGCGGAGCTGGAGGGGCTGTAATAAGGGCCCACAGA
>JAGFJD010000382.1 GCA_024102975.1 Phaeodactylibacter sp.
AAGGGGGGCGGGAGTGGAGAAGGGGGGGAGGGGGGAGAGGGGGGGGGGGGGGGGGGGTGGGGGGCGGGGGGGGGGGGGGGGGGGTTGGGTGGGGGGGGGGGGGGGGGGGGAGGGGGGAGGGGGGGAGATAGGGGGGAGATGGGGGAGATGGGGAGACGAAAAGGTTATTTTCATAACGATTATAAAAGCAATCATTACAAACATAATGGCTATAAAAGTAATCATTATAAACATAACGGTTTAGGACTGTTGTAAAATAAAAAAGGCATAGCCAGGCGCGGAAAACCAAAATCCAGGAACCTTGAACTACGACATCACGATCATCGGCGCAGGAATAGTGGGGTTGGCGACGGCGTATCAGCTCACGCAGAAGCGGCCGGGGCTGGCCGTAGCCATCATCGAAAAGGAGGAAGGGCCGGCGCGGCACCAGACCGGCCACAACAGCGGCGTCATCCATTCGGGCATTTACTACCAGCCGGGGAGCGCCAAGGCGCTGAACTGCCTGCGTGGTTACCGTTATCTGCTGGAATTCGCCCGGATGCACGACATCCGTCACGAGGTCTGCGGCAAAGTGATCGTCGCCACCAGCGAGGAGGAGCGGCCGCGGCTCGACGCCATCCTGGCGCGCGGGCAGGCCAACGGGCTGGAGGGCATCCGCAAGATCGGCCCGGAAGAGCTGCGGGAGATCGAGCCCCACGTGCGGGGGCTGGAGGCCATCCTGGTGCCGCAGACCGGCATCATCAGCTACGGGGAAGTTGCCCAAAAGCTTCTGGACCTGGCCCTCGGCGCAGGCGGGGAAGCCTTTTTCAACACCAGGGTTACCGACATCTCCATCAACAAGGAGGAGGCAACCGTGCATACCGACCGGCAGCCCGCCCACAGCCGGCTGGTGGTCAACTGTGCCGGCCTGTATTCCGACAAGGTGGCCCGCATGACCATGCCCGGCCTCGACATCAAAATCCTCCCCTTCCGGGGAGAATACTACGAACTGGCGCCGGAACGGCAATACCTGGTCAACAACCTTATCTATCCGGTGCCCAACCCCAACTTTCCCTTCCTCGGCGTTCACTACACCCGAATGATCGGCGGAGGCATAGAGGCGGGACCCAACGCCGTGCTGGCCTTCAAACGGGAAGGCTACAGCCGCTGGGACATCGACAGCGCCGAGCTGATGGAGACCCTGTCCTTCCCCGGCTTCCGGAAGATCGCCCGGCGCTACTGGCGCGACGGCCTCGGAGAGATGCACCGCTCCTACTCCAAACGGGCGTTCGTCAAAGCCCTGCAACACCTCATCCCCGAAGTCGGCTATGAGGACCTGCAGCGCGGCGGCGCCGGCGTCCGCGCCATGGCCTGCGACGCGGCGGGCAACCTCATCGATGACTTCCTCATCGAAAGCCGCCCCCGGGTGATCAACGTGCTCAACGCCCCATCGCCGGCAGCTACCGCCGCCCTGGCCATCGGAGAAACGATCGCGGAACAGGCGCTGGAGGGGTTGGGGGAGTTGTAGGGGGGATTGGTTGATTCGTTGAATGGTTATATTGTTATGCGAATCCAGGGCTAAACGGCCTGCCGTCGGCCCAGCGGGCCATAATATTGGTAGAAAGAAGCAGCCGCCGCTTCCCCGAGGCCCAGCGGGCCGTAATCTAAAAGGGAGGTGAGCCTGCCCCGATTTTTGTCGGGGCCGGAATGCGGAGTTAGTCCAGTAGGATTATTTTGTTATGAAACAGCAATACAAATCACCTATGAAAGAAACTACTCTGAACATACAAATGGTCGACCTGCAATCGCAGTACGCCAGGCTGCAGGAAGAGATCGACGCGGCGGTCCTGGAAGTGATCCGTTCGGCGGCCTTCATCAACGGGCCGACGGTCCGCGATTTCCAGGCCCACCTGGAGCAGTACCTGGGCGTGAAGCACGTCATCCCCTGCGCCAACGGCACCGACGCCCTGCAGGTCGCCCTGATGGCCACCGGCCTGCAGCCGGGCGACGAAGTGATCGTGCCGGCCTTCACCTATGTGGCCACCGCCGAAGTGATCGCCCTGCTGCAACTGCGGCCCGTCATGGTGGACGTCGACCCCGACACCTTTAACATTACCGCCGAACTCGTCGAGCAGGCCATCACGCCCCGCACCCGGGCGGTGGTGCCCGTCAACCTCTTCGGGCAGAGCTGCGACATGGAACCCATCATGGAAGTGGCCCGCCGCCACAACCTGTGGGTCGTGGAAGACAACGCCCAGGCCATCGGCGCCGACTATTCCTTCGCCGACGGCAGCACCCGCAAGACAGGCGCCATCGGCCACATCGGATGCACCTCCTTCTACCCGTCCAAAAACCTGGGCGCTTACGGCGACGGGGGCGCCATCTACACCGACGACGACGAGCTGGCCCAACAACTGCGCATGATCGCCAACCACGGCCAGAACAAACGCTACTACCATAGCCTGGTGGGCGTCAACTCCCGCCTCGACAGCATACAGGCCGCCATCCTGGACATCAAGCTGAAACACCTGGACAGCTACGCCGCCGCCCGCCGCGCCGCCGCCGATCACTACGACCGGGCCTTTGCCGGCATCGGGCAGCTGCAAACGCCGGTGCGGCACCAACGCTCCACCCACGTTTTCCACCAGTATACCCTCATCGTCCGGGACGGCCGGCGCGACGAGCTCCAGGCCTTCCTCAGCAGCAGGGGCATCCCGACCATGATCTACTATCCGGTGCCCCTGTATGAACAGGAGGCCTACCGCCAGAGCATGGCCAACGAAATCGATAAACTGCCCGCCACGGATTACCTCTGCCGGTCGGTTATTTCCCTGCCCATGCACACGGAACTGGATGAGGAAACGCTGGGGTATATCTGTGCAGGAGTGAAGGCGTTTTTTGAATAGATGCTATAGATGTTTACCCGGCCGGGGGATGAGGACGGGCCAGGCATACTATGGATGCCGGAGCGCACGTTTGGATCGCAAAAATTCAGGTTGACAAGAGACGCGAACGCATAAAAAAGCATAAATGAACAAGGACTACTTCGCCCACGAAACCGCCGTCATCGACGCGGGCGCGCAGATCGGCGCCGGCAGCAAGATCTGGCATTTCAGCCACGTGATGAGCGGGGCGGTGCTGGGCGAAGGCTGCAAGCTGGGGCAGAACGTTTTCGTCGCCTCCGGCGTGGCGCTGGGGCGCAACGTCAAGGTGCAGAACAACGTCAGCATCTACGAGGGCGTCACCTGCGAAGACGACGTTTTCCTGGGGCCGTCCATGGTGTTCACCAATATCATCAACCCGCGCAGCGCCGTCGTCCGCCAGGGCCAGTACCAGCAAACGCGGGTCGGCAGGGGCGCCAGCATCGGAGCCAACGCCACCATCGTCTGCGGCAACGACATCGGCCCGTACGCCTTCGTCGGCGCCGGCGCCGTGGTCACCAAAACCGTACCGGCCTACGCCCTGGTGGCCGGCAACCCCGCCCGGCAGATCGGCTGGATGAGCGAATACGGCCACCGCCTGTCGTTCGACGGCGCCGGCCGCGCGGTCTGCCCGGAAAGCGGGGAAGCGTATGAGCTGAAGGATGGGGAGGTGAGGAAGGGGGGGGGGTAGCGGTGTTCGCGGTTCGCGGTTCGGTGTTCGCAGTTCGCGGTTCGGTGTTCGCAGTTCGCGGTTCGCAGCGAACGCTGAACTCCGGCAAGAAAACTAATCCATAAACACCTAAAACGCTTAGAACATAACGCATCGGGTTTTATGAATCTTCTGAGCTGGAAGAAGTGTTTGAACTCATTGATAAAGAACAGAGAAAGATCAATAAGTTTATGTCGCGTTTGTGAGTTGGCGGCGGTTCGCGGTTGGCGGTTGGCGGTTGGCGGTTCGCGGTTGGCAACCCCCAAAGCGAACACCGAACACCGAACACCGAACACCGAACACCGAACACCGAACACCGAACACCGAACACCGAATACCGAATACCGAAAACATGTACCAAGAACTCAAAAACAAGGAAAAAACCATCTCCGTCATCGGCCTCGGATACGTCGGGCTGCCGTTGGCGCTGGCCTTTGCCGCCCGCTTCCGGGTGATCGGCTTTGACATCAACGCCGACCGGGTGGAGATGATGAAACAGGGAGAGGACCCGTCCGAAGAGCTGGAAAGCAGTGCTTTTGAAGGCAAAGACATCCGGTTTACCACCGATGCCGGCGCCCTGAAGGAAGCCCATTTCCACGTGGTGGCCGTACCCACGCCGGTCGACGAGCACAAGGTGCCCAACCTGCGGCCGATGCTGAGCGCCTCCCGGGTGGTCGGGCGCGCCCTGAAGAAAGGCGATTACGTCATCTACGAGTCGACCGTTTATCCGGGCTGCACCGAGGAGGACTGCCTGCCCATCCTGGAGGAGGAGTCCGGGCTGAAGCTGGGCCGGGATTTCAAGCTGGGCTACTCCCCTGAGCGGATCAACCCCGGGGACAAGGAGCGGACCATCGAGAAGATCCTCAAGATCGTCTCCGGTTGCGATGCGGAAGCCCTGGAGGAGATCGCCCAGACCTACAGTTCCATCATCGATGCGGGCATCTACCGGGCGCCCTCCATCCGGGTGGCCGAGGCCGCCAAGGTCATCGAGAATGCCCAGCGGGACCTGAACATCTCCTTCGTCAACGAGCTGGCCATCATTTTTGACAAGCTCGGCATCGACACCCAGGAGGTCATCGACGCGGCCGCCACCAAGTGGAACTTCCTGAAGTTCACCCCCGGCCTGGTCGGCGGCCACTGCATTGGCGTCGACCCTTACTACCTGACCCACAAGGCCAAGCAGATGGGCTACGACCCGCAGGTCATCCTCAGCGGGCGCCGCATCAACGACGGCATGCCCGGCTTCATCGCCAAGCGCCTCGTGCAGATGCTCATCCAGAAGGGCAAGAACCCCAGCCACACCAAAGTGCTGGTCATGGGCATTACCTTCAAGGAGAACGTGGCCGACATCCGCAACTCCAAAGTGGCGGACCTGGCCAAGGAGCTGATGCAGTATTCCATCAACGTCCACATCACCGACCCCTACGCCTCCCCCAACGAGGTGGCCAAAGAATACAATTTAACCATCGTGGACAACATCAGCGACGACTACGACGCCGTCGTCGTGGCCGTCAACCACAACGAATACAAAAAGCTGGGCCTGGACTACTTCCGGTCCATCACCAACGGCGACCCCATCCTGATGGACATCAAGGGGCTGTACGGCCGGCCCGGGGATGACTCCATTACGTATTGGCGCCTGTAAACCATCAACCGATTCAACCATCAACCGATTCAACCATGAGCACGACCGCTCCCCGGTACGAAGACCATCTCGACGCGAAAGAAGCCCGCTGGTTCGCCGTGTACGCGCGGTACAAGCGGGAAAAGCTGGTGGCCCGGCGCCTGCAGGAGAAGGGCATTGAATGTTATCTGCCCCTGCAGCGGCTCACCCGCTATTATACGCGCAAGGTGAAAAAGGTGGAACTGCCTCTCATCAGCGGCTACCTGTTCACCCGGATCACCCGGCAGGAATACGTCCCCGTGCTGGAAACCCAGGACGTGGTGCAGTTCGTCCGCTTCTCGCGCAACCTGATCTCCATCCCCGAACGGGAGATCGACATCATCCGCCGCGTAGTGGGCGAAAACGTAGAGATCGAAGTGCAGCCCGGCAGCTTCCGCCCCGGCGACGCCGTGGAGATCATCGGCGGCCAGCTGACCGGCCTGAAGGGCATCCTCCTGGAACGCCGCAGCGACAAAAATTTCGTCATCGAGCTGGACAGCCTCGGCTACTCCCTGCTCATGCAGGTCGACCCGGTACTGCTGCGCCGCATCCGGCCCGGCGCCGGAGGCCCCGCTCCTCAGCAGAACAGAGGGGATTTTGAAAAATATCTGTAGGCGGCATTCGTTCAGGACAAGGCCGAGGCCCAGGGATACAGGACAAACATCGGGAAACTGCACCAGCCAGCCTCGTTTTGCCATCGGGGCCGGGCAAGAAGTGGACAGGATTGACAGGATTCGGCAGCTCTGTTCCGGCCACTTCCCTCCTTCGGGGGGATTGAGGGGGGCTGAACAGACAGGATGTAGTGGTTTGCGCCATAAAAGCGCTTAGCGACGTGAGATTAATAAGTGTCGTGTTTCGATAGGCGAGTGATTTTTTCTTTAGCCAAGGCGAGGGTTCCCGACCTTAGCAGCGCTAAGGGAGGCGGTTCCTCAACGCCGGATAAAGGAAAAAGCACTCCTAGAAAACCGACAGTTATTGATCGCACGTCGCTAAGGCCTGTCAAATCCTGCTGACGCTGCCTGAATACAATTATTGCCTCTCCCCCGGGGAGGCACCATATGACGGGAATTGCGCACATACCTTTTCATCGGGAGATAAGCCCCTGCGACTTATCTGCGGCGAAGCCATGTCTCGAAGCCGGAAATTGGAAGTGGGAAGGCGGAAGTGGGGTACTTTTCAGAAAAGTTTGTCGCTTCAATCAGAAATAATCGATTATCAGGGACGGCATTGGACTTTAGGGTATCCGCCTAACATTGGACATAAGTTGCCGGGGTCGTGTACGATGTACGGGGTCCACCCGGCTGTCCAACGAGTAGCCGAACCTTAAACACAAAACGTTGAACACTTCCCGGAAGTGGGAAAGCGGACGGTTCCCCTATTCCGACTTCCGACTTCGCACTTCCCACTTCACAAAACATTTCATCCCGATGTAACTTTCAGTTCATACATCCGTAACATAGGAAAAATGAAAATATTTGCGCCGGGCCGCCTTGCATGCAAAGGCGGTTTTCCGGCGTTGATATAGCATGCCCCCCGCCGCAGAGAACATTTATAGCGCTATAACCCTCCTTCTGAAAGGGGAATTTCAAACACCTCCGGCAGGGAAAAAAGATTGTCCTGCAGGAAATTAAACACCATTAAAAAATGAACATAGCAGTTATAGGCACCGGTTATGTAGGACTGGTTACGGGAACTTGCTTTGCTGAAACGGGCAACAACGTCGTCTGTGTAGACATCGACGAGGCCAAAGTCAAGAAACTGAAGAAAGGCGTCCTGACGATTTTCGAACCCGGGTTGGAGCTGCTCTTCGAGCGCAACTCCCGCCAGGGCCGCCTGACGTTCACCACCTCGCTGGCCAAGGGCATCAAGGACGCGGAGATCATCTTCCTGGCCCTGCCGACGCCGCCGGGCGGCGACGGCTCCGCCGACCTGTCATACGTCCTGGGCGTCGCTAAGGAATTATCCTTCCTGATCGAAGACTACAAGGTCATCGTCGACAAGAGCACCGTGCCGGTCGGGACGGCCGAGAAGGTACACGCCATCCTGGCCGAGAACCTGGACGAGGAGCTCTTCGACGTCGTTTCCAACCCCGAATTCCTGCGGGAAGGCGTAGCCGTCGACGACTTCATGAAGCCCGACCGCGTGGTGATCGGCGCCAGCTCCAAGCGCGCGCAGGACACCATGCGCCAGTTGTACGAGCCGTTCGTCCGCCAGGGCAACCCCATTTACTTTATGGACGAGCGCTCGGCCGAGATGACCAAGTACGCGGCCAACTCCTACCTGGCCACCCGCATCTCCTTCATGAACGAGATCGCCAACCTGTGCGAGATCGTAGGCGCCGACGTCGACATGGTGCGCCTCGGCATGGGCTCCGACTCGCGCATCGGCAAGCGCTTCCTCTTCCCCGGCGTGGGCTACGGCGGCAGCTGTTTCCCCAAGGACGTGCAGGCGCTCGCCCTGACGGCCAAGCAGAATGGTTACGATTTCAAGATCCTCAATTCCGTGATGAACGTGAACGCAAAGCAGAAACAGATCCTGGCCGACAAGATCATCAGCTACTTCGACGGCAGCCTCGCCGGCAAGACCATTGCCATCTGGGGGCTGGCCTTCAAACCCAATACGGACGACATCCGCGAGGCCCCGGCCCTGTCCATCATCGACCAGTTGCTCGAGGCCGGCGCCAAGGTCAAAGCCTTTGACCCGGAAGCCATGGCCAACGTCAGGGCCCTCTACGACGGCCGCATCGAGTTCGCCGAAGACCAGTACGAGGCCCTCATCGGCGCCGACGCCCTGGCCATCGTCACCGAATGGCACGTCTTCCGCAGCCCCAGCTTCAAAGTGATGCGCCAGCTGCTCTCCACGCCCGCCATCTTCGACGGCCGAAACATCTACGACGTCAAAGACATGGAACGGGAAGGGTTCTACTACGACAGCATCGGCCGGAACAAGGTGGAGGTGAGGAAGAAGGTGGAGGGGTAAAGCCTCCCCCTAACCCCCTCCGAAGGAGGGGGGATGCCTAAACGGGGCTTCTCTTCAGAGCTGTATGTTGTGCCTGCGGGGAGAAAAAGCCCCTCGTTCGCGAGAGACTCCGCCTTCGCCATGCTTCGGCGGACAAAGTATGTCTCGATGCGGGATAATGAGCAAGTCTCTGACTTGCGTAGACAAGGATGCTATGAATTCGGGGTTGTGCAAAAAGGTCGAATTTAGACAGGATTAACAGGATTTACAAGATGTAGTGGCTTGCGCCACAAGAGCATGCATATCCTGAAAATCTTGTTAATCCTGTCTGTATGCACTTATTGCACAACCCCGGGTTGCTCCGCATCGCGTAACCACCTGTCCGCCGTAGCTTTAGCGAAGGTGGAGACGCTCGCGAACAATAAGGCTTTATTAATTTCTCCGCTATCGCCTCCGAGTACACACCAAAACAAACTATACTATGAAACGCGTCCTTATCACCGGTGCTGCCGGTTTTCTGGGCTCGCACCTGTGCGACCGCATGATACAGGAAGGGTATCACGTCATGGGCATGGACAACCTGCTGACAGGCAGTCTCGATAACATCGAGCACCTCTTCAAGCTCAGGCAGTTTGAATATTACCACCACGACGTGAGCAAGTTCGTGCACGTGCCGGGCAAGCTCGATTACATCCTGCACTTTGCCTCGCCCGCCAGCCCGATCGACTACCTGCAGATGCCGATACAGACCCTGAAGGTGGGCGCCCTGGGCACCCACAACCTGCTGGGGCTGGCCAAGGACAAGGGCGCCCGCATCCTGGTGGCTTCCACCTCGGAGGTGTACGGCGACCCGCTGGTGCATCCCCAGAAGGAAGACTACTGGGGCAACGTCAACCCCGTCGGGCCGCGGGGCGTGTACGACGAGGCCAAGCGTTTCCTGGAGGCCATCACCATGGCCTACCACAATTTCCACAAAGTGGACACCCGCATCGTGCGCATTTTCAACACCTACGGCCCCCGGATGCGGCTCAACGACGGGCGCGCCCTGCCGGCTTTCTTCTCGCAGGCCATCCGCGGCGAAGGGCTGACCGTCTTCGGCGACGGCTCCCAGACCCGCTCCTTCTGCTACGTCGACGACCTGGTGGAAGGCATCTACCGCCTGCTGCTGAGCGACTACGCCCTGCCGGTCAACATCGGCAACCCCCAGGAGATCACCATCCTGGATTTCGCCGAGGAGATCATCGGGCTGGTGGGCAACCCCCGGGCGCGGATCGTCTACCGCGAACTGCCCGAAGACGACCCCAAAGTGCGGCAGCCGGACATCACCCTGGCCCGCGAGCTGCTCGGCTGGGAACCGAAGGTGCCGCGCCGGGAAGGCCTGATGCGGACCTATGAATATTTTAAAAAATATGTGGGGAACCTTTCCCAGGAGAAGGCGTAAATGGCCAGGCGGGAACTGATGGCGTTGCTGTTATTGCGCTGCGTGGAGCTGATGGGGTTATTGGTTATTGCGCTGTGGGAGCTGATGGGGTTATTGGTTATTACCCAAAGGCTGACCCTCACGGCCATAACCACTAACGCCGCTTAGCTCAGAGCAGGACAAATAACTGGCTCAAGCCCCTCTTCCGTCAACCCGGTTTTCCCCAAAAAACAAAGAAACACACCATGAAAATTTTAATTACGGGAACGGCCGGCTTCATCGGCTACCACCTGGCCAACGCCCTGGCGGCGCGCGGCGACGAAGTCATCGGGCTGGACGCCATCAACGACTACTACGACGTCGGCCTCAAGATGGGCCGGCTGGACGACGCCGGCTTCGACCACCGGCAGGTGGACTTCAACCAGATGGTAGAGAGCCGCCGCTACCCCAACTACCGCTTCGTGCAGATGAACCTGGAAGACAACGACGGCCTGCACCGCCTCTTCCGCGAGCACCGCTTCGACGCCGTCTGCCACCTGGCGGCCCAGGCGGGCGTGCGCTACAGCATCCAGAACCCCGCCGCCTACGTGCAGAGCAACATCGTCGGCTTCGCCAACGTGCTGGAGTGCTGCCGGCAGTACGGCGTCAGGCACCTCGCCTACGCCAGCAGCAGCAGCGTCTACGGCCTGAACAAGAAGGTGCCCTTCCGGACGGAGGACAACGTCGACCACCCCGTGTCCTTCTACGCGGCTTCCAAAAAGAGCAACGAGCTGATGGCCCACGCCTACAGCCACCTCTTCGGCCTGCCCACCACCGGCCTGCGCTTCTTCACCGTCTACGGCCCCTGGGGGCGGCCCGACATGGCGTACTTCCTCTTTACCGACGCCATCCTCAACAACCGCCCCATCAAGGTGTTCAACCACGGCGACATGAGCCGCGACTTCACCTACATCGCCGACATCGTCGAGGGCATCCGCCGCGTGATCGACGCGCCGCCCGCCGGCAACGCCGCCTGGAACCCCCAGTCGCCCGACCCCGGCAGCTCGCCGGCGCCCTACCGCGTTTTCAACATCGGCAACAGCCAGCCCGTCGCCCTGATGGATTTCATCGGCGCCATCGAGAAGGCGCTGGGCCGCGAAGCCAAAAAACAACTCCTGCCCATGCAGCCGGGCGACGTGGAATGCACCTACGCCGACACTACCGCCCTGGAACGGGAACTGGGCTACAAACCGGATACGCCGCTGAAGGAGGGGATCGGGGCTTTTGTGAAGTGGTATAGGGGGTATTATCATGTTCATTGATTTTTTTATAGCCACAAAGACTCCAAGACTCCAAGACGCACTAAGGTTTTATCCGGGCAAAGCCGCAAAAAGACTTCGCGTATCTTCGTGCCTTCGTGTCTTAGTGGCTAAAAAAGCAAGTGTTGTTATTGCAAGTCTATATTGTTTAATTTATAGCCACGAAGACTCCAAGACTCCAAGGACGCACTAAGGTTTTATCCGGGCAAAGCCGCAAAAAGACTTCGTGTATCTTCGTGCCTTCGTGTCTTAGTGGCTAAAAAAAACACCTTCAACCATGAAAAAATACCCCCCAATCCCCCAACACCTGGAAGAAATCGGTCGGCTGATTGTAGACAGCGCCTATGCCGTTCACTACAACCTCGGTCCCGGGCTTCTGGAAAAAGTTTACGAAGTTTGCTTCTGCCACGAATTGAGCAAAAGAGGATTATCCTTTCAGCGGCAGCAATACGTCCCGATAGAATACGATGGGATCACCTTCGACGAAGGCCTCAGAGTAGACGTTTTTGTGGAAGGGCAGGTCATATGCGAGTTGAAAGCCGTTGAGGAGGTTAATCCGGTTTGGCAAGCCCAAATCCTGAGCCACCTGAAACTGGCTGACAAAAGATTAGGTTATTTGATCAACTTCAACGTGCCGAAGATCAAACAAGGCATACGAAGATTTGTAAGGTGACTGGCAGGCTGGATATAGCCACGAAGACTCGAAGGATGCACTAAGCCTTAGCGGCTAAAAAGCCTGAGCCCCAAAACGCCTTTGTGAGTCTTCGCGTCTTGGTGTCTTCGTGGCTAAAAAGCCTGAGCCCCAAAACGCCTTTGTGCATCTTCGTGCCTTGGTGTCTTCGTGGCTAAAAAAGCGCCCAACCCCCAAAAACTTCGTGGCTATAAAAAAAGCGGCAAGAAAAAAAACATGTTCAACATTTTCAATAAGAAACCCAGGCTACCCGACTACTCCTTCCTCGGCGTAGACCTCCACTCCCACCTGCTGCCCGGCATTGACGACGGCGCCCGCAGCGTCGGCCACAGCCTTGCCCTGATCGAGATGCTGCAGAAGATGGGCTTCCACACCCTCATCACCACGCCCCACATCATGGCGGAAATGTACGTCAACACCCCGGAGATCATCCGCGAGAAGCAGCAGGAGATGCAGGCCGCCCTCCAGCAGAAAGGCCTGGAGATCAACCTCTACGCCGCCGCCGAATATCTCATGGACGAAGGCTTCGGCAACAAGATCGAAGACGGCAGGCTGCTCACCCTGCCCGGCAACCGCGTGCTGGTCGAGATGTCCTTCTTCGCCGCGCCGCCCATGCTGGAGGACTACCTCTTCCGCCTGCAGACCAGGGGCTACCACCCCGTGCTGGCCCACCCCGAACGCTACCTCTTCCTCAAAGGCGACATGGACAAATACAAGGAGCTGAAGCTCCGCGGCTGCGAGTTTCAGCTCAACCTGCTGTCCCTCGGCGGCTACTACGGCAAGCCTACCCGCGAGAGCGCCTTCCAGCTGCTCGAAGCCGGCCTGGCCGACTTCCTCGCCACCGACCTCCACCACGAAGGGCAGGCCGAACGGCTCCTGGAAATGCTGCAAGAAAAACAGGTGGCCAGGGCGCTGTGGAAAAGGGAGTTCAGGAATGGGGAGCTGAGGTAGGGAGGGGCGGAAATGGGAAGTGGGAAGGCGGAAGGCGGAAGGCGGAAGCGACCACAGGGAGTCCCGGACCGACGAAGGAGGTCGGGAGCGGGCGGCGGCACTCCTTCGCCAAGGCTTCGGCGGGCGATGACGGCAGATTTGTTGGACAAGATTCGGAAGGAAAGGAAATTTTGGGTAAATTTATAGGCGATTTCTACTATTCAAAATAACTGCAATGGTCGACTACAAAAAGATAATCACTATTGAACCAGGAAAAAGAGGTGGAAAGCCATGTATAAGGAATATGCGCATTACAGTATACGACGTTCTTTCCTGGCTTGCCTCTGGAATGACTATAGCTGAAATACTGGATGATTTTCCCGAGTTGACGGAACAAGACATCTATGCAAGCCTGTATTATGCCGCAGAGAGAGAACATCAGGTAATCCATCAGAGGGCATGACTCTATCGCTTTTATTTGACCAACATTTATCCTATAAACTCACCTATCGGCTGAAAGATTTGTACCCTGGCTCTCAGCATGTGAAACTGGAAAACCTTGATACAAGTGACGATGTAGAAATCTGGGAATATGCTAAGAAAAACGGATTCACCATTGTTACCAAAGATGTTGACTTCTTCGACCTTGGGCTATTAAGAGGTTACCCACCAAAAGTGATTTGGTTGAGATGCGGTAATACATCAACCAACAATATTGAAAATATCCTAAGGGATTGCGCAAAAATAAATTACCCATTTAGACTCGTTCTTTTGCGCGCTAACTGCGTTGAAAAGCCTCGCCGTAGCCCCGCTATGTCTGCGTTTTTCGCCTTGTTAGCGCACAAAACAACTTCGT
>JAGFJD010000388.1 GCA_024102975.1 Phaeodactylibacter sp.
ATTTTTCCTTTAGCCAAGGCAAAGGTTCCCGACCTTAGCAGTGCTAAGGGAGGCGGTTCTTTAACGCCGGCTAAAGGAAAAAGCACTCCTAGAAAACCGACAGTTATTGATTGCTCGTCGCTTAACACCCCCCTCATTCCATCTCCCCCAGCAACGTCCTCGCCTGCCCGTACCGGTCGCTCCCTGCCGGGATTTGCAGGAGGTACTCCCGGGCGCGGCCCCGGTCGTCCTGCCGGAGAGCAGTCAAGCCCAGGTACCAAAGCCCTTCGTTTTTGTAGGCGGAATCGCCTTCGGACAGTTCCCGGAAGATAACCTCTGCCCGGCCGTACTGGCCGGTTTCCAGGTAGCAGATGCCCAGGAAGTAACGGGCTTCCGCGTTATCAGGCTTGTTTTTCAGGTAGCTTTCCAGGGCGGCGGCAGCGGCGGCATAATCTCCGGCGTTGAAGGCATGCTCTGCCTGCGGGAGGTTGCCGGCGCTGCTGCTCATCTGGGTGAAGGCGGCTACGGGGTGGGTGGCGTAGCGTTCGTAGAGGGAGGATTGCCAGGGTGCCCAGACCAGCAGGATGACAGCGGCGGCGGCGGCAATGGCTAGTGCGACAGTGCGGCGGAGGGAGACGATGCGCCCCTTCGGCTCACTTTTTTTTTCTTCCCGAAAGAATTCGGAGCTGATGGATTGCAACTGGGCCGCCAGGGCTTCTTCTTTTTCGCGGTTTCGGAAGTGCTGCCGCAGGTGGGCTTCTGCCGTTTTGTGGAGGGATACTTCTCTTCGCAGGCTTTCGTCCTGCTGCAGGCGCTGCTCAAAATCCCGGAGTTCCGGGCCGGACAGTTCGCCGCTCACGTATTGTTCTATGATGATGTCGATGTTTTCCATAGGGAGTAGTTAATCGTTTAGAAGGTCATCGTAATCCGGATCCTGCCGGGCCAGCTCTCTAAGCTTGGCCATGCATTCAGATTTGCGCTTGCGGATGTAGGCGTAAGTCATATTCAGCAGCTCGGCCGCCTTTTTCATGTCGCCTTCTTCCCAACTGGTCTGCAAAACGTTCCGGCAATTTTCTGATAGTTGCCCGAAGCAACGTAAGAAGATTTCCCGTTTTTTGTCTTCCAGGGCCCATTCGTCTAATTTGTCGGGGCCTTCGTCGGTTGCTTCGTATTCATATCCTTCCGGCATTTCGTATGTTACCCCCGACCGCTTCCTTCTGTTTAATTCATCTATCCATTTTCTTCTCAGAATGCGCATCAGGTAGCCGCCAAAGGCGCCGGTGAGGGTGAAATCCTCCCGGCAGGCATTCCGGTAAACGATGACCAGCACCTTATTAAAGATGTCCTCGGCATCCTGAAGGTTGCCGCTGTTGGCCAGGACGTACCGTTTGGCCTGCTCGCCGAAAGTGCGGTAAATCTCCCGGATCACTTCGGAATCTCCTGTGCATAATCCATCGACGTAGTGCTGATCAGGGTGTGGTTTCTCTGAACTCATAGTGGTTGTTGGCGTGTATTGGGGTAAAAATAAAATTTATATATTACCCGGAAAAGGTAACAATTAAAATCCAGATTGATAAGGGTACAAACCCAGTGTAACAATTTACCCATAAGAGGGATTAACTTAGTGATCAGCTATCAGATACACAAAAACCCCTTAGGATGAACCCTCTCCACAATCATCGCCTGCTGCTTTTTCTGCTTTCCTGCAGCCTTTTTTCCTGGAATGTTGCCTCCCAGCCTTCCGTAGCCATTGACTCCTTTTTTTTCGATGCCGGCATGGACGGCTGGAAAAACCTGCCATTCAACAGCCCGGATCAGGGCCTCTGGCAGTGGTCGCCGGAGGGCCGGGCGGACGGCGGCCCCCACTGGGGGGCACGCGGGCCCATCGAATCCACCTCTCCCGGTGCCCTGATGCTCGATGCCGACGCGCTGCAGGCTGGTTTCGAGCGGAACGCCCCCATCCAGGCAACGGTCAAATCGCCCACCATTACGATGGACGCCAGCCTGGCCAGGAAGAAGATCGGCATCTGTTTCACCCAGTATTTCCGCAACGGGGGCGCCGCCGTATCGGTTTGGGGCGAACTGGACGGGGAACCGCTCAGCCCGCCGATCCGGCTGAATGAAAACATCCGCACCAATGTGGAAACCACGGCCGGGAACCAGCAGGTGGTGGTGCTCACCGAATCCCTTCCCGGAGATGGCAAACTGGAAATATTTTTCCGGTTCGAAGGCCTGCTCTACTTTTGGATGCTGGATGATATCTACCTCAAAACCCTCCCGGATCATTACGGAGGGACGCTTCCCGAATATGTCGGCGACAGCCTCGCCCTGGTCGGCCGGCCCTACCACGTCGATTCCCTCGGCGGGGCCTACAAACCCAACAGCCTGGTCGTGCGCTGGGCGCAGGGCACTACGGAAGAGGCAAAAGACGCCATCCGTCAGGAACTGGCCATTGCCCGCACCGACACCTGCCTGTGCCGGGATTTGGAATCGGTCACGCTGGCCGGCGAACTGACCCAGGATCCGGATTCCAACCTCATTGAATCCGGGAATTTTGAGGAGGAGGGCAGCGCCCGGTTCTTCGACATGACCAGCACGCCGGTGGCGGATGGCTGCACCCTGATGACCACTTCCATCGTGGAACGGGCCAGAGACAAATGCGACCTGACAAGCTGGGCCGATGTCTACCCCCCCGCCGGCACCGGGAAAATGGCGGTGGTATACCACGACCACAGCCCGTTGGCCGGAGACAAAATCCTCCGGATACCGGTTTCCGGCCTGGTCCCGGATGCGTATTATTTCTTTTCTTTTGATATCTATCTGAATATCAATGGCGGCGCTCCCGAAGCGCCGGTGCTGCAAACCGGCGATACCGGCACTTTGGAATTCGTGTGGGACAACGACAGCTCGCCCGCCAACCGGCAAATCCGGATGGACCCGGGAGGCTGGGCCAATTATCAGGCCATTTTCAAAGCCCTGGATCAGGAAGCCGAAATATCGCTCGAATTTTTCAGTTTGCACGGCGGGCCAGGGCAGTACGCTTTTGCCCTGGATAACCTGTACATGGCGGGCGTGTCCTCCTCCGGCGGCCGTGCCCTGGGCATCATCGAAACCAAAAACGGCGGCGGCGCCAACAACTCGGTGCAGGATATTGATTTCAACTACTACACGCGTTCCTATTTTCGGACGGATGCTTCCGGCGTTGCGCTGCCCCCTCTGGAATCGGGCGCTCAAACCGGCGCCAACCCGATGGCCGGCGGCGAGACTGTCATCGCCATCATCGACACCGGAGTGGACTGGGACCACGCCTGCTTTCAGGGCAAAGCCTGGATCAACAACGCCGAGTACCATGGCGGATTGGCAAATGGGATCGATGAGGACGGCAACTGCGCAATGGATGATTTCCTGGGCTGGAATTTCGTAGCCGGCTTCAACAACCCCTTTGACGACCACGGCCACGGCACCCACGTAGCCTGCATCGCCCTGGAGAACGCCGAGCGTTTCAGCCCCCCGGAAAACAACTGCGAATACCGCATCATGCCGCTGAAAGCCCTGGCCTACGACGGGGCCGGCGAGCTGTTCCACGCTGCCTGCGCCACGCTCTACGCCATCGAGAACGGAGCGGACGTCGTAAACTGCAGCTTCATCTGGAACGGCGAGCCCAGCGCCGTCATGGACGGCCTGATCGACGAGGGCTTCGAAGCCGGCGTCTTTTTCGTGACCGCTGCGGGCAACGATACCGCCGACCTGCAACAGCACAACTACTATCCGGCCAATTACCCCGACAAGCTGAACCAACTGACCGTAGGAGCGGCCAAAGGAAATGAAATGGAACCCTTCTCCAACTACGGCAATACCATAGTGGAGGTTGCCGCTCTGGGCATTGCCGAATGCGCCCTTCCCGACGTGCTGCCCGGAAATACCAACCGGGGCGTAAAAACCGGCACGTCTATGGCCGCTCCGCAGATAGCTGCCGCCGTGGCGGTCCTCTACTGCGGCGAAGGCGGCACCCCGCCCCTGCCGGCCGTCCGGGAAACCGTAATGGCCTGCTCCGACCACTATGAGGACCTGGAATGGGCCATCATCGGCGGCAATGTGTTTAACCCCGACAACGTATGTGTGACGACCGGCACAGGAGAACCGGCGCCCGACATGGCGGTTTACCTGTTTCCCAACCCGACTTCGGGCGGGGTAAAGCTGGAAGTGGATGCCGGCCTGGGTTCCCCCTTCGCCGTAGAAGTGTTCGGCCTGGCCGGGAAGCTCCTGTACCGTTCGGAAAGGCAGGGCCTCCTGCCGGGAGAGCGGCTGGAACTCGACTTCAGCGGCCTGCCCGCCGGCCTGTACTCCTTGCGCATTTCCCAAAGCGCCCGCTACTGGACAGGGCGGTTTGTGAAATATTGACCGCAGAGGGGGGGCATGCTGCCGGGTGTTTGCCGGGGTGCATACAAGGTGTAAAGGTGTAAAAGAGCGGATTACACCTTTACACTTTACCCCGTTTACGCCAATAAGTGGCAGATATGGTAATATAGTTACGGAAATTTAGTAAATTGAGGCCTTCTGATTCTCCCTCCCGGCTCATAATCCCTCCTGTTGCAAAGCATTGGATTTCAACAATAAAACCCATAACAATGAGACATTTCCCTGGCTATTGCCTGCTGCTTCTTTTGTTTTTCTGCATTTTCATTTCCCGGAACGCTTTCGCCCAGCCCCCGGTGGTAATCGCATCCTTCACCTTCGACGACGACCTGGAGCGCTGGGAGAACGAGCTAACCAACAGCCCCCAGCCGGCACTCTGGGAGTGGACGGCAGACGGGCGGGCGGACGGCGGCGCCTACTGGGGAAGCCGCAGCCCCATCAATTCCGATGGCCTGCCCGGCGCCATGATGCTCAACGCCGACAGCCTGCAAACCACCTTCCCGCAGGATACCGTGATCCGGGCCAGCGTGCAGTCCAGTTCGATTTTTGTGGATGATTCTTTAGTCGGAAAGAAAATCGGAATCTGCTTTACCCAGTATTTTCGCAATGGCGGCGCGACAACCTCCGTGTGGGCCGAGCTGGAAGGCGTCCCCCTGTCCGGCCCCATCCGGCTGAATGAAAATATCCGCACCAATGTGGAAACCACGGAAGGCAACCGGGTGACTGTGGTGCTGACCGATTCCCTGCCGGCACCCGGCAAGTTCGACATCTTTTTCGACTTCGAGGGCCTGCTCTATTTCTGGATCATCGACGACATCGTCGTCAAGACCCTTCCGGATTATTACGGCGGCACCTTTCCAACCTACGTCGGCGACAGCCTGGGCCTGGTCGGCCGCCCCTATAAGGCAGACTCCCTCGGCGGCGCCTACAAGCCCAACAGCCTGGTCGTGCGCTGGGCGCCGGGCACGACGGAGCAGGAAAAAGAAGATATCCGCACCGAATTCGCCCTAGTCCGCTCCGATACCTGCCTGTGCCGGGAGATCGAATCGGTGACCCTGGTAAGCGAACTGACGCAGGATCCGGCGGCCAACCTCATCGAATTCGGGGACTTGGAGGATGTGAACAGCAATCTGTACTTTCAGCTGGCAAACACCCAGAACGGAAGCGGATGCAATCCCCCCATCGGTTATTATGCTTTGGCAGGACAAGCTACGGATGTATGCGGTGCCGGCACGTGGGCTAACGTTTCCCCTCCTTCCGGCACCGGAAATATGGCGGTTGTCGTTCACAATGAAACCCTTCAGGGCGTGGAGCAAGTCTTTCAGATACCCAACATACCGGTCGAGCCGGGCAAATACTATTTCCTGTCTTTTGACATGTACCTGAATATCAATACTGATGCGCCGGACGTGCCCGTTCTCAGAACGAGCAACCTCGGAAGCATGGAGTTTGTCTGGGACAACGACGATTCCCAGGATGACCCGAGGATCAACATAAGCCCCGGTGGCTGGTTCAATTATCAGGCTGTGTACAAAGCGTTGGGCACCGGAGTCGTGTTGAATCTCGAATATGCCGAATTGCCCTCCGGCGCCGGCGTCTTTGCCTTCGGCCTGGATAATCTATACATGGCCGACGTTTCCGAGCTCGGCGGCCAGGCCCTCGACATCATCGAGACCAAAAACGGCGGCGGCGCCAACAACATGGTGCAGGACATTGATTACAACTACTATACCCGCTCCTATTTCCGGCCGGACACCGTGGAAACCACCCCGCCGCCTATTGAGTTGCCTGCCCAAACCGGCGCTACGCCCCTCTCCGGAGATGAAATCGTCATTGCCATCATCGACACCGGGGTGGACTGGGACCACGACTGCTTCCAGGGCAAAGCCTGGGCCAACAACGGAGAGTTCATGGCCGTTGTCGCCAACGGCGCCGATGACGACGGCAACTGCGTAGAGGACGATTTTATCGGCTGGAACTTCGTGGCCGATTACAACAACCCCTTTGACGACCACGGCCACGGCACCCACGTGGCCTGCATCGCCCTGGAAAACGCGGAGAACTTCAGCCCGCCGGACAATGGCTGCGAATACCGCATCATGCCCCTGAAAGCCCTGGCTTTCGACGGGGTAGGGGAGCTGTTCCACGCCGCCTGCGCCACGCTCTACGCCATCGAAAACGGGGCGGACGTGATCAACTGCAGCTTCATCTGGAACGGCGGGCAGAGCGACATCATGGACGGGCTGATCGACGAGGGCTTCGACGCAGGCGCCTTCTTCGTAGCCGCCGCCGGCAACGACTCCCTCGACCTGGGGCTGCACGACTACTACCCGGCCAACTACGGCGGCAAGCTCAACATGCTGACCGTCGGGGCCATCAAAGACAACACCGAGATGGCGCCTTTTTCCAACTTCAACAATCTCATCGTGGAGATCGCCGCTGAAGGCGTTGGAATTAACAGCGCCCTTTCCGATATTATGCCCGAAAACACCAACCGGGGGTTCAAAAGCGGAACCTCCATGTCCGCGCCCCGCGTGGCGGCAGGAGTGGCCATCCGGTACTGCCTGGACGGCCCGGAACCGAGCCTGCCCGGCGTCCGGGACAACATCATGGGCTGTGCGGACCAGATCATGGCCTTTGAAGATTTTCTCATCGGCGGAAATGTGTTAAATCTTTCCTGCACTATAATCGGGACGGAGGAAACGGCCCGGGACATGGCCATTCGCCTGTTCCCCAACCCCACTGCCGGCCCGGTGCAGGCGGCGCCGGCATTCAGCCTGGCCGCGCCCTTCGTCGTGGAAGCCTATGGCGTGGCCGGCAAGCTGCTGTACCGTTCGGAACGGGAAGGGCTGCCGCCGGGCGAGGGGCTCGAACTCGATTTCAGCGGCCTGCCTGCCGGGATGTACGTGCTGCGTATTCGCCAGGATGGCCGGAGCTGGGCGGGCCGGTTTATAAAGGATTGAGGGGAATTATTTGGGTGTTCCGGTTATGCGGTGTTATGGTGTTATGGTGTTTTGGCTGCAACACCGTGAAACCAAAACGCCGCAAAACCGGAATGGATGGCTACATAACTCAAACCGGTTAAATTTTAAAGTGACAAAGTAGTATTAAGTGCCTGAACAGAAATACTTTGACATACATGGAAATAAGGAAATAAATTGTAAGCCCAGGCCTGATGAGTATTTCCATGTATTTCAATTTATTTCCATGTATTTCAACTTAGAGCATATAAGATGACATACCCTATCCCCCGTTATTTCTTCCTGGCTTTGTGCCTGATTTATTGTACAGGCGCGGGGGCTGCCTGCCCGCCCTCGCCTTCCGTCCGGGAAGCCATCGAGACCGGCAGCCCGGAAGTTTTGTTGTCCGTCATCCGGCAGGTTGAAACCTGCGAAGGTTACCAGGATTCCCTGGGCCTGGCTTACCACAAGCTGGGCGTTTTTTATTATTTCAACCAGGAAATGGCGCCGGCGGAGCGGGTGGCCAAAGCCCTCGAAGCCACCCGGAAGGCCATCGCCGTGCGGTCCGGCCTGGCGCCGGTCCCTTTTGCCGACGTTGGGCAGAGCCACCTCAACATGGCCTTTTTTCACCAGGATCAGCTGGATTACGACCAGGCGGCCGAGGCTGCTTCCGATGCTATGGCCGCATTCGAACGAGGCGGCTCTTCCCGGGTAGTCAACTGCCTGTGGAAGCTGGCGGACATCATGGAGCTGATCGGGGATTACCGCAAGGCGCTGGATTATCTGGAGCTGGCCCGGAATAAGGCCATTCAGTACCGGGACACCGCCCTGCTCGGCGATTGTTATAATCTCATCGGCCGCACCTACAACGAGCAGGGGCGCTGCCAGGAAGCGCTGGCGCCGTTAAACCAGGCCTTCGCCCTGTTTTCTGCTCCGCCGCCGGAACAGCAGAGCGATTATCAGCTGGCATCGGTCCAGCTCAACCTGGGCAATGCTTACGATCACCTGGGCAGGTACCAGGAGGCCCTGGATGCCTATCGCTCCGCCCTGAATCACGCCGAACGGCATGGCGACCCGGACTTCGCCATGCAGATCAGGAACAACATAGGCATACCCCTGAAGAAACTGGGGCGGCTCGACGAATCGGAGCAGGTCCTCCGGGAAGTCCTGAGGTACGCCACCGCAAAGGGATACCAAAAGGATATGGCTGCCGCCAATGACAACCTTGGCGATCTCTATATGATCCGGGGCGATTTTCTGCGGGCCCTGGAATTGTACCACCGGGCCATCCTGCAAACGGCGCCGGGGTTTCGGGATGAATCCATTGAGCAAAACCCGGATAAAGAGGCCTTGAAGGAGGCCGCCGACAAAAAACGGCTGCTGAACTTCCTGAACAACAAAGCCAACGCCTGGAAAGCCTACTACGGAAGCACCCGGGAGCCGGGATACCTGCACAACGCCCTGCAGTGCTACCGCCGCGCCGACGAAGTGGCCGGCCTGATGCGGCAGGAACACAGCGAGCAGAGCTCCAAGCTGTTCTGGCGTCACACCACCCGCCCGGTTTACGAGCAGGCCATCGAGGCCTGCTATCTGCTGGGCGATGCCGAACAGGCTTTTTTCTTCATGGAAAAGAGCCGCGCCGCCCTGCTCCTGGACGCGTTGCTGGCCGGCAACGCCCGCCAGGCCGTCCCCGACAGCATCGCCCGCCGGGAACTGCAGCTGAAGCGCCGGCTGCTGGCCGCCCGCGAGCGCATGGAAAACGGAGGCGACGCGGCCCAGCTCCTCGCCGCCCAGGATGCCCTGGAGCGGTTCGTCGACGAACTGGCAAAAAATTACCCGGCCTACCACGACATCCGCTACAACCTGAAGGTTTCGGGGACACAGGAAGTGTGTTCCCGCTTGCTGGATGAAGAGACCCAGCTGGTAGAATATTTCCTCGCCGAAGATTTCATTTACCTGCTGTCGTTCAGCCCGCAGTCCCCCCCCCGGCTGGTCCGCGCGCCGAGGGACGAAGCGTTCGCCGGGCAGTTGCAGCAGGTGCTGGCCTACCTTTCCGGTGCCGGCAACGCCGGCCCGGAAGCCTATCAGGCCATGGCCTATCCGCTCTATCAGGACCTGCTCGAACCTGTCTACGATACCCAGTACCGGAAGATGCTCCTCATCCCGGACGGGGAGCTGGCCTTCCTGCCTTTCGACGCGCTGCCCAAAAGCCAGGGGCAGCCCGGCAGCTTCGGGCAGGTGGATTACCTGATCCGGGGCCACAACATTTACTACGCTTATTCGGCTACCGTGCTGTCCAACCTCGTCCTGCACGGAGAGGCTGCCGGCGACCTGCTGCAGATCGCGCCCGGCTTTGAGAAGGGCGAACGGGGCCTTCCGCCGCTGTCCCATATCGAACGCGGCATGGGCGGCCTTGGCGGCTACCGCCTGCTCAGCGGGGCGGGCGCCACCCGGGAGCAGTTCCTGGAGCGGGCCAGCCGTGCCTGGCTCATCCACCTGACCACTCATGCCAGCACCGGCACAGATGAGGGCGACCCCCGCATCGAGTTCATCGACCAGCCGTTGCTCCTTCCGGAGTTGTACGCCATGGAGCTCTCCGCCCAGCTCGTCGTGCTCGACGCCTGCCAGACCAACCTGGGGCGGGTCGAAACCGGCGAAGGGGCGATGAGCCTGGCCCGCGGCTTCGCCTTTGCCGGGGCCAACAGCCTCATTTCCAGCCTGTGGGAAGTCAGGGATCGCTATACTGCTATTCTCTTTCAGGAATTCTATCAGTATTTGCTGGCCGGGAAGAGCAAGGCAGAGGCTTTGCGGCAGGCCAAGCTGGCTTATCTGGCCCAGGCGCAAACCAGCGCCGAGAAGTCGCCCCGTCACTGGGCAGGTTTTGTGTACATCGGAGAGGATGGGGCAATGGCGGTGAAGCAGGGTTCTGCTCTTCTCGCCGTGATCAGAGGTTATGCCTGGTTTTGGCTGGGCGGGCTTTTGCTGGTATCCGGCCTCGGAGTATGGGCCTTTAGGAGAAGGAAAACCCATCCCGCAGCCAGGGAATGAGCAAATTGGCGGTTCACCCTTCCCGGATTTCCTCGATCTTGTCCACGATCTTCAGCGCCCAGACCATCTGCTTGGCGGAGGGGTGGCTGTTGTAGAGCGCCTTCTTGCGCGCCACCATCAGGCAGCCGCGTTCGTCGTAGGAGAATTTCTTTTTATTTTCGGGAAGCAGCGACCAGTCTATAAACTCCTGCCATTCATCGGCGGAATAGAATTCGAAGTCGGACTTCAGCACTTCGAGGTCGGTGGGGTCGGAGAGATCGTATTCGCGAGCCATAGATTTTTTTCGGCGCAATTTAAGATATTTGCCGGAAGCTTTCCAAATGCTTTGCAGGTTTGAAAAAAATTGGATGGCAGGATTGTTGTGGGTTGTGGGTTGTTTGTTTTTGGGAACACGCCTTCAAAACTCCACCCAAACCCCCGCTCCCCCCGCTCCTCCATACACCTGCACGTTCTTCTTACCCTTGTGCAGGTGCGGAATAAAATACCCTGCCAGCGCCCCAGCCGCATAGCCGCAGATCACGTCGCTGGGATAGTGCTTGCCGGCCCGGACGCGCAGGTAGCCGGTGATGGCCGGAGCGGTGGCGGCGATGCCCCACACGACGGGCTTCCACTTGCTGTCGGGATAATAATCCGAGAACACTTTGGCGGCAAAAAACGTATTGGCTGCCACGTTGGAGGTATGGCCCGAGAAAAAAGAAGAGCGGGCGTGCAGGCTTAGCTTGCTTGCCGGGTCAGCCTCCGGAGCATAAACGTAGGGCCGGGGGCGCTGGATAGAAGACTTGGCCAGCAGCGTCAGGCCGGAATTGAGCAGCATGGTTTCGCCGTATAACAAGGCAATTTTGGGGATGTCATGCCGCGCCTGCTTCTCGGAAAGGAAGAGCAGCGGCAGGGCAAAGGAGGCCCGGAGGAAGTAGTTGCTGGCGTGGTAGGCCTTCGGAGAGTTCTGCTCGACGGCAACCCGGTCGAAGCTGGAAACGCTTTTTTGCTGCAGGGAGAGGACTTCTTCCTCCGTAAACGGAACCATATTGGACCGCAGGTGGTGGCCAATGCCCAGGGTGATGCCCCCCATGCCCAGAATGGCGGCTTCTTCTTTCCACTTCAACTGGTAAGGCGAAGTTTGCCCCGGCACGGAGGGCACAAGGGAAAGCTGGAACAGCACGGCGGCTGTCAGGGTGATGATCGTACGGCGCATGGAAACGAGGTTGGTTGCTGATATTATTACCCTACAACCTGCAATTTACCGAATTTATTTTTGAGTCAGTCAATAATAATGGAACTTCAGCGGTTGGTTCGCAGTGAAAGGCAAACGTGGAAGTACCTGGACAGAAATATTTTGAAATACATAGAAATAATGAAATACATTGCCTGCCCAAACCAGGCGGCAGGTTCCATGTATTTCCACTGTATTTCCACTGTATTTCCACTGTATTTCCAGGTACTTCCACATTTCCCCCGTCATTTCCCCAAAAAGCTCATCAGTGCATAAGCTAACCCGGCCAGGGCGGCCAGCCCCATGATACCCATGAGGAAAAAGAAAGAAATTCTATCTGCATTGATCTTCATAGTAGCAGGATTTTACTGGTTAAAGAAAATGGCCAGGATCGTCCCGGCGAGAAGCAGGAAATAAGCGATCCGGAGGATCAGTTTGGCGGAAATATTCATGATCAGGAAGAAAATTTTAAAAGAGCAGAGCGGGGTTCCGTTCAGGCCCCCCGCTACCGCCGAATTGTGAATGAAAGTGAAACAAGGTTGATGTTAACGATTGTTATTGCTGCCGTCGTCCTGGGCGGGTTGCAATACTTCCCCTTTGATGCGCAGGACGTGCTGCCCCGCTTCGTCGTTGGTGGTCAGCGTCACGGTCTTGCTGAACGGGCCGATGCGGTTGGTGGCGTAGCGCACCTTGATGACGTTGCTTTCTCCCGGAGCAACAGGTTCTTTGGGCCATTCCGGCACGGTGCAGCCGCAGCTGCCTTTGGCGTTGCTGATGACCAGGGGCGCGTCGCCTGCGTTGGTGAAGCGGAACTCCCGGTAGGGCTCGGCGTTTTGCTGGATCGTGCCGTAGTCGATCTCGGTCGTTTCAAAAGATATTACGGGCGTGCCCTCCCGGGAGGGTTCCTGTTGCGTGGTGGCCTGGGCCCAAACGGCGGAAAGGCAGACGAACATCAACGTGGCGGATGCGATAAATCTCTTCATGAGGTTGCGATATTTTGATTGGTGGAAGAATGTGATGGCAACGGGAAAAGGCGGCGGTACGGGGAGCGGCAACCGGATTCTCTGCCGGTTATCCGGCCAATGACGGGCTGGATGCGGTTATCGGACCAGGCTGCTATCCAGGATGCCGGGAATTGGGTCATTCCAAACAACCAGCAACCAGCCGGGTATCCGGGCCCTGACTGCGTGCGTAAAGGAACACCGCCTTATTCAAAGGCTGTCGTAAAAGAGGAAAGCATGGAAGAGCAGGAAGAGCGGTTTTTTCACCGTCCTGTCCGGGGCAAAGCGGGAAGCCTGCACAAAAGCGGCGGCCAGGATTTGCTCTTTAAGCCCATAAAGGAAGGAAATGCCAGGAGTGGAAAGGTGTTCGCCCCCGATACCGGGAAACAGGCCAGCGGCTTCGCCGGACAGGAAAAGCGCGCACTCTTCCGCAGCCTTTACAGGCGTGGGCCTGCCGGCGGGCAGTTCGGTGAAAACCGAGCTGAGCATTGATCCGGCAACCAGTAAAACCGCGAATATGGCAAGCTTTCGGAACACTCCTTTCTGTTTAGTCAAACACAAGGTAAGGATATAGTAGTTGTGGCAAAACTATTTAACAGAATTTAACCCGCTTTAATCGCTTTCTCCAGCATGGCTTTCACGGAGGCGTCTCCGAAGCCATAGATGCCTTCCGTCTCGTTGAAAGCCCGGAAAATGTCTCCGAATTCCGTTTTGCCGCTGGCCAGTATCTTTCGCAGGCGCCGCTCGGGCCGGCTCAGGCCGCCCGCCGTTCTGGGATGGAGGCAGCGGAAAGCGTCGGCCACCTCGGGCAGGTGGGCAAAACCGGGAGGCGCCTTTTCGGCTATGGCCTGCATCTGCCGGAAATCTTTTTGCACAAAGGCATTCCAGAGGTTTGCCCCGGCGCTTGCGCCCGTTTCGGTGAACGCCACTCTGTTTTTAAAAAGCATGGCCAGCCCGGCGGGAGAAGACTTGCCGAATCCCTTCCAGTCTTCGGGCTGCTCCGGGGGTTGCGGAAAGACGCGGTAAATTTTATTGGCCAGGTTCTTCTGGCGCATAAACTTCAGGATGAACCACAGGTTGGCCTGGCAAAAGAGGTCGTTTTCAAACCACAGGTTGATGGGCATGTTTTTGTTGATCCCGGCGAGCTGCTCCATGGGGTTGACTACGGTTGCCCGGTATTGCAAGGGCGGTTCGCCGTAGGTTTTTTCCAGGTAGGCCGCCCGTTGCTGCCAGAATACCAGGCTGGTCGTGTCGGGCACTACCGGCCCTTCGATCAGGCACTCCCGGAAAACGATGAATTTTCCGGAGATGCCCGACTCCTTCATTTGCGCCATCAGGGCGTCGCCGTTCAGAATGTGTAGTTCCATAAGTTGGCCTCCTCCGGATTAGGCCTGAAAGATACGAAGAAAGAGCGTATTCAAACATCGCACATCATAAACCCTACACCTTTCCCCGGAAAAACGGCAGCCCCCAGTTCCAGTCTACCAGCGGTTTGTCCTTCAGGGCGGCTTTCCGGCGCTCGTAATACGCTTCTGCCAGTTCTTTTTCCACCTCGATCTCCTTGCGGGTGCGGTGGACGCCCGTTTCGGTATCGAACTGTACCTTGTTGTGGGTGGCGTTGCGCAGCAGGGTGACCTCTTCCAGGTTGGCCATCTCGAACTTGTGCTCTGCCTGGTGGAGCAGGTAATCGTACGGGCTGCGGGAGGAGATGAGCTTGACGAAGATGGGGGCGGTCTCGATGGCGATGAACAGCAACATGATGAAGATGTTGGCCAGGAAGATGGCCTCGCTCTGTTGCCCGAGGCGGTGCAGGGCGTCCATGCGGGCAGCCATGCCGTCGTAGGGTTTGCGCTCCAGGGTGAGGATGTCGGCCTGCATCAGGCTGTCCAGCCCCTGGATGGCGGCGTGCTTTTCGGCGATCAGGGGTTCGAGGCGTTCCTTGGCGGCGTCCAGCTCGGCCTGGGCGTCATCGGCCTTGGCCTTCTTGGCGCGATAGATCGGCCCCAGGTTTTTTTTGCCCGACCCGCCGGTGCCGTCTGCTTCCTGCAGGGCCATCAGGGCGAGGGTGTCGCGGGCGGCGGCCAGCTTGTCGATTTCCCCGTTAAGGCCGGACACTTCCTGCTGGTATCCTTCGATCTGCGACTGGTACCGCTCCTTGATCGTGTTTTCCTGCTTTTTGAAGACCTCCTGCTCCATGGTGATCAGCTCGGCGTTGATCTCCTTTTCGAATATCTTCAATTCCAGCGGTTTGGAGATGACCAGGGCCAGCAATACCGCCAGCACCAGGCGGGGGAAGGCCACGATAAAATCCCGGAAGAAGGAACCCCGGCTCTTCATGCTGGAGACAATGTAGCGGTCGAGGTTGAAGATCATCAGGCCCCAGATCAGGCCGAAGGCGATGGCGAAGAAGTAGGAATCGAAAACGGTATAAATGGCATAACCGGCGGAGAAAAGGGCCAGGATGCCGGTAAAAAGCACAGTGCCGCCGATGCCTATGTATTTGTTTTCATCGGTGGGGCACTGTTCCAGTATCTTCAAATCCGCTCCCGAACAGTAGAGGAGGAAACGCTTCAATCTGCTCATTCTCTGGTGATTTTGGTTTTTTGGCCGGATTTTTTATGGCCCGCCGCCTATTGGGGTTTCCGGGCGGGCCATAAAAAATCCGGCGCCAAATTTACTTAACGACAAAGCGCTCCGAAAATGATTGCTTTGGCTGAGGATTTTTAATTTTAACGGCCGATCCGGCTTTTAGGCGGACAAACGCTTGCTTGCTTGCTTGTCGAAGTCTCCAGACTTCGACATTTGCCGCGCATGTCGAAGTCTCCAGGCTTCGACATCATTTCAAAACCCCCACCTCCAAAAACGACCCATGCCCCGCCTCGTGATAAATGCGGTGCGTAGCCTTCTGAAAATCCTCCGCGTCGCATTCGTAGATGTTCACAAATTTCTGCGGGTTGCGGTCCACCAGCGGGAACCAGGAGTTCTGCACCTGTATCATGATGCGGTGGCCGGCCCGAAAGGTGTGGGCAATGTCCGGAATCTCGAAGCGCACCTGGGTTATTTTGCCCGGCTCGAACGGTTCGGGTTTTTCAAAACTATTGCGGAAGCGGCCGCGCATCACCTCGCCCCGCACCAGCATCTGGTAGCCACCCATGGGCACGTTTTTCTCGTTCGTGGGATAATCCTCCATTTTATCCGGGAAGACGTCGATCAGCTTGACGACGTAGTCGGCATCGGTGCCGGTGGTGCTCACCCAAAGGTTAGCCGTCAGCGGGCCGGCGAAGGTGATGTCTTCTTCCAGGACAGGCGTTTGGTAGGCCGCCACGTCCGGCCGGCGGGCCGCGAAGCGCTGGTCGTCGGTCATGTACTCGCGGGTGCGGCGCAGGTGGACGTCCTCGGTGTAGGGCACGGGCTTCATGGGGTCGCTGACATATTCGTCGTAGCTGCTACGGGCAGTGGGGGCAGCGAAGGAGAGCCCGCCGCCAGGCTGGAAGTACAGCTTTTGTGTTCCAGCGTTCTGGGGGGGCCAGTTTTCAAAACTGCGCCATTCGTTGGCGCCGGTGACGAAGATGGCCGCCTCGGGGATGTCCATGCCTCCCTCGCCGTGCAGGTAGTGCCTGAAGAACTGATCTTCCAGCTCTTTATAGTATTCGGTGGTGTTGAACCCGTAGTGGATGTTGCCCAGCTTTTCGCCGTCGCCGGCCGCCCATTGGCCGTGGTACCAGGGGCCCATCACCAGGCGGTTCTGGGTAAATGCGGGGTTTTGCTTTTCGATGGCCTTGTAGACGGCCAGGGGCCCGAAGGAGTCCTCGGCGTCGAACCAGCCGCCGACGGTCATTACGGCGGGGGTTACTTTTTTGAGGTGGGGCCGCGGGTTGCGGGCCTGCCACCAGCCGTCGTAGTTGGGGTGGGCCATCACGTCGTTCCAGAAGGCGACGGAGTCGTGGAGATAGAGCTTGTTCAGGTTTTTTACGGGCCCAACGTCGAGGAAGAACTGGTAGTTGTCCTCTACGGGCCAGTCGAAACGGGGGGCGCTTTCGGTGGTGGGTTCGGGGCGGGGCTTGCCGAAGCTGGAGAAGAAGGAAAAGGCGTCCATGACGAAAAAGGCGCCGTTGTGGTGGAAGTCGTCGCCGATAAACCAGTCGGTGACCGGCGCCTGGGGGGAGGCAGCTTTCAGGGCGGGGTGGGCTTCCGGCAGGGCCATGGTAGCGTAGAAGCCGGGGTAGGAGATGCCCAGGATGCCCACCTTGCCGTTGTTGTTGGGCAGGTTGGCCACCAGCCAGTCGATGCTGTCGTAGGTGTCGCTGTTGTCGTCCACCTGTTGGGGGGTGGCCTTGTTGGGGATAAAGGGCCGCACGTTGACGTATTCGCCCTCGCTCATGTACTTGCCGCGCACGTCCTGCATGACAAAGATGTAGCCGTCGTCCATGAGGTGTTTGTAGAATTTCAGCCGGAAGGTGTATTCGCCTTCGCCGTAGGGGCTGCAGCTGTAGGGCGTGCGCCACATCAGGATGGGGTAGGAGCGGGTGGTGTCCCGGGGGTAATAGATGGAAGTGAAGAGCCTGGCGCCGTCCCGCATGGTGATGTACACCTCTTTCTTGGCGTAGTTGTCCTGAATCCAGGCCATATCTTCGTCGGCCACGCCGATCTGTTCACGGCCGAGGCGCAGGGGGATGCCCGTGCCCCCCTGGGTGAACGTGCCTTTCACTTCGGTATAATCAAAGTTCACTTCCCCTTTAAATACCACCCGGAGGTCGGGCACGGCGAAGCGCATATCCGGCTCGTCGAAGGAGAACTCCGGCACGGGGATGCCGTAGGCCTGCTGGTCGGGGCTGTCGAGCGTGGCCGTGTAGGCGTCGCCGTCGGCTTCGACGTGCAGTACCAGCCGCAGCTTGACGCCCTGGATGTCGAGCACGCCCTGCCACTCGCCGGTTATGTCCTGGGCGGAGAGCAGGAGGGGGAATAAGAGTAAAAATGAGCACAGGCGGGCAAGTTTGGCAGTCATGGTTGGTCTTGTTTTGATAAAAAATCTTTACTTTCCCGTCAAAAATAAGACATGGCACCGGATATTCAGCACACTTTCCTGGAGCGCTTTCTCCGCTACGTTCAGATCGACACCCAATCGGACGCCTCTTCAAAGACTGTCCCTTCCACCGAAAAGCAGAAAAACCTGGGCCGCGTCCTGGTCGAAGAGCTGCACGAGATGGGCATCGAAGACGCTCACCTGGACGAGTACGGCTACGTTTACGCCACCATTCCTGCCAACACCGATAAAGCCAACGTGCCGGTCATCTGCTTCTGTTCCCACATGGACACCGCGCCGGACTGCAGCGGCAAGGGCGTGAAGCCGCTCATCCACCGCAACTACGACGGTTCCGACATCGTACTGCCCGACGACCCCACCGTCGTCCTCCGCCCCAAAGACCACCCCAACCTCAGAGAACAGATCGGCAACGACATCATCACCGCCAGCGGAACCACCCTGCTGGGCGCCGACAACAAGGCCGGCCTGGCCGAGATCATGGACGCCGCCCACTACCTGATGACACACCCCGAAGTCAAACACGGCAAAATCCGCATCCTCTTCACCCCCGACGAGGAGATCGGCCGCGGCGTCGACAAGGTCGACATGGAAAAGCTGGGTGCCGACTACGGCTATACCGTCGACGGCGAAAAACTCGGCTCCCTCGAAGACGAGACCTTCTCGGCCGACGCCGTCACCATCGATATCCGGGGCATAAGCATCCACCCGGGCTTCGCCAAAGGCAAGCTGGAGAGCGCCCTCAAGATCGCCGCCGACATCGTCGCCGCCCTGCCCAAAGACCGCCTCTCGCCGGAGACGACCGGGGGCAAGGAGGGTTTCATCCACCCCGTCTCCATCAGCGGAGGCGCCGAGCTGGCTAAAATCGAGTTCATCATCCGCGATTTTACGGACGAGAAACTGGAAAGCCACGAGAACGTACTGCGGGACATTATGAACCGGGTGCTGAAAAACTACCCCAACTCCCGCGCTGAGTTCAAAGTAACCGAGCAGTACCGCAACATGAAAAAAGTGCTGGACCAGCACCCGCAGGTGGTGGAGAACGCCATGGAGGCCATGCGCCGGGCCGGCGTGACGCCCCTGCGCAGCAGCATCCGCGGCGGCACCGACGGTTCCCGCCTCTCCTTCATGGGCCTGCCCTGCCCCAACATCTTTGCCGGAGAGCAGGCTTTCCACTCCCGCGAAGAGTGGGCCTCGGTGCAGGATATGGAGAAGGCGGTGGCGGTGATCGTGGAGCTGGCGCGGGTGTGGGAGGAGGGGGCGTAGAGGGTGGATGGGTATCTGTCTAGGGTTGGACGGAGACTGCCGGGGCGGTGGACGATGTACGGGGCAGTCGGCAGCCCTGGGTTGTGTACGATGTAAGACTGCCCAATCGGTTGTCCAACGATAGGCGGGTAGCCGGGAGGATGGTTATATTGTTATGCGAATCCAGGGCTAAACGGCCTGGGTTGGACGGTTTCAAAGTGAGTGTTCAATGGAATATACCAAAAAACAAGGTCAGTATTTGGCCTTTATCTATTATTACAGGAAGTTGCACAGGGTCGCGCCGGCCCATGCGGATATACAAAAATACTTCAGGTCGGACCCGGCGAGCGTGAACAATATGCGGAAAACGTTGGGAAATCGCCAACAAAAAAGAACAGAAGAACTATCTTAAGTTGAAAATGGTTAAAAAACAAAAAGGTTGAGCCATGGAACTTAAACTCAATATCGGGTATCAGGAACTCATAGAGCTGATAAAACAGTTGCCTTTCAACCAAATCAGGCAGTTAAAAGCAGATCTTGCTTTAATGGTAACTGAGAATGATATGGAAAAAGAAATAAGTGATTTCCAGGAATTCCTTTTGGAAGGCCCTGTAATGGAGGAGGATCAATATCAGGATTTTCTCTCTAGCAGAAAATACTTCAACGCATGGCGGACGAGCTAATTTGCCTGGATTCATCCATTCTAATAGACTATTTCAGAAAGGCCAAAAAGGAGAATTCTTTCTTTTTTGAATTGTCCAGTCAGTACTCCTCTTTTGCTGTATCCATAATAACCGAATTTGAAATACTCAGCGGTAGCAATCAAAACCAAAAGGGATTCTGGGATAAGTTTTTCCAACATGTGCTTGTAATACCGTTCGACAGTAAAGCGAATGAGGAAGCCATCAAAATATTTCAGGTACTCAAAAAAAATGGGAATCTGATCGATATTCCGGATTTGTTTATCGGAGCCACCGCCAAAGCTTACAACCTGAAATTGGCTACCTTGAACGAAAAGGATTTTGTACGAATTTCCGGACTGGAAATACTCGTTAAGAAAAATAAGTAAAAGAGGCCGGCAAGAACAGATGCCGCTGCAAGGAGTATTGACACATCAATCAGCAAAAATGAAAAATTATATACTACCCCTCCTCCTCACCCTCCTCCTCCCTCCCTTTTCCTTCACCCAATACTCCTCCCTGTTCATGATGGAACTGCCGCCCGAAACCATCCGCGAGAGCGGGGTAAAAACCATAACAGCCACCGACGAAAACGGCAAACTCCTCTACAAAAACTATTACGACAGCGCCGGCAAACTGGTAAAAGCCGAATCGCCGAACCGGCCCGTAAAATATTTCGTCGGCAATGCCGATGAGCAACCCTTCGCATTCGAGCCGGCCCATCCCCGGGGATACATCCTATATCTCGACGCCGATACACTCAAAGAAGAGCAAGTGTACGGAAGCGGCGGGGAGAGGAAAAGGCTTACCCGAAGCATCTGCCGGGAAGGCGACATCCTCCGCAAGGAAATATACCCGAACGGCAAGGAACTGGAAACCTACATGATTTACGAATACGACAATTCCGGCAGGATGACAGCCGAAATTACCTACAGCCGGGAGGGGCAGGAAACCTCAAAACGGGCCTTTGAATACGACAGCCTGGGCAACAGCAGGACGTATTTTATCAACGAATCCGGCAGGATGCTCCAGGAAGAGAAAGTGACGGTGAAAAAACCGGACGGCACCCGGGCAGAACGCATCACCGCCCACCAACCCAACCTGGGCATTAAAATGACCAGAACATTGGAAATGAACGCATCCGGAGCGGTCACAGGAATGAGCATCGACCACAATAACGGCAAACCGGCGGTAGTAAGCGTCATGCAAACGGCGCCGGGAGACGAGACGAGGCTGGAAAAAACAATCCATTACGAGGGGGAGTCTGTCATTTCTGAATTGCGCTACAGTTATTTGCGGGAGGCCGGACGAGAGAATCTGATCGACTATATCGAGCGGATTACTTTTGAAGGTGGGCAGGCGGCCGAAACGACGAGGTTTCAGGATTTTGAGTATGAGTTTTATTAGGTTCACAGGCATTTCACAATAAGGGCGAGGTAACATAAATAAGCTGCTATGTCTGCCGCCGTTTGGCTGCTATGGCTGAATGGTTATATTGTTGCCGCAGCCTTGTCGCCTGGTCGTCTCCCGCCCACCGTCTACCGTCCGCCCCTACTCCACATACTCCTGCCGCACCACCAGCGTGTAATAATCGTTGTCGCCTTCCAGGTAACCCTGGTCATAACAGAACCGGTAGACGTTGCCCGATTTGGTGACGTACTCGTTGGTGAAATAGCTGAACCGGAACCCGCTTTCCAGCAGCTTGTCGCGGTGGACCCGGGCCTTTCCCCGTGGATTGAGATCGGCCAGGATGCGGCGGTTGCGGCGCAGGATGTTGTTGATGTTGCGCACGAAGTTGGTGGCGTCCCGGTTCTGGCGGTTGTGGTAGCTGCTGCGGCATTGCGCCGAGCAGAACCGTTTGTCGGCCCTTCCGATGAATTTGTCTCCGCATTCCAGGCACTTGTTTTTCATAGCTTGCAGGCTGGGCGTCGTTCTTTTGATGGTATAACCCTTCAATATACGCAAAAAGATGCTGGCAGCGTAAACTTTGCGGCGCCATTTTTTTTACATCCTTTTTTTTGCAATATTTGTCCGGGCGCGGCTGAATTGCGAAATTAGCCGGTGGGAGAGTGGGGGAGTGAATGAGTAAATTTTACCCGGCTAAGCCCTGGCGAAGACGGGGACTGAATACCAGGCATGGAAAAGCGATTCGATGAATACTTAAGGGGAGAGCGCAGGACGGGCCTGTTCCTGGCCGGGTGGGGCGTACTGTCCGCTGCTGCGGTTGTGGTGGGGTACAGCCGTTGGCCGGGCGGCCTGATGGAAGCCCTGGCGTTTGCGGTCGTTTCCGTGAGCCTGGTGCAAATCTGGGCCGGCGGGCGCCGGTTGGCGCAGGCCCGGCGGCTGCGCCGGGAGTTGCATCCCATTGTCGAGATCGCTCCGCCCAGCTTTGCCGCCCAGGAGATTCCCCGCCTGGAAAAGCGGGAGCGGTCGGCCCTGCGCCGCCGGTTCATCGAGCAGGCGCTCTTCGTCATGGGCATGTGTTTTGCCCTGGCAGGCGGCTTCCGCCTTTCCGGCGAGTTCTGGCTGGGTACCGGGATGGGCTTATGCGTGCAGATGGCTGTCCTTCTGGTCGCCACCCTCACCAGCCAGTGGCGGGACGCCGTGTACCGCAACGAGATCGAACGGGAACGGGGGCCGTAGGGGGGGAGCAGTTATTATAATGGCGGGAGCCGGAGGGCGTCGTTTGTTGTTGGTTCGGCAACTCAGGCCCGCCGGGGGGCTGTTCAGACGCTGTGTCTTTTGTTTAAACCGCAGAGGCCGCGGAGACACGCAGAGAGGCCACAAAGTATTCGCTGCCAAGCGAATACTCTGCGGTTCTCAGTACCTCTGCAGTTCAAAACCTGCGGGCGGACACACATTTCTGAACAATCTCCCCGCCGGAAAACAAACAACAAAACAGGCAACAGCCAGAACCGGGGGAAAGCAAAAAATTGCGCGGCCGGGAGCAACTTTTTACCCGCAGGGGCGTACATGAAAGGGCCTCCCTGAAGAAACATACAGCCCCCGGCCATTGCCTCCCTCCCCCTCCGCGCCTTTTCAGATGAAATTTACTAATAGCGACTTTTATAAAACACCAACTTCAAAATGGACACCTTAGATCATCTGTTCGCGAACAGCAAGAACTCCTTTGACCTCACGGCGGCCCAGGACCAGGAAAGCCTCCTGCGGCTCGTCGAAGCGCTCGAACCTTTTTCTCCGGCGGAAGTAGAACGCCGGGCCCTGGAAAAGGACGCCCCGCTGGAATTCAAACTGGCTTTCAAAGTGCTGGATTCCCGGCAATTCGTAAAGGCCAATACCCAACCCATGAAGGTTGGATTCGTCTTTGCCATGTGGGGCGAGCAGAACCGCCTGCTGCCCAAGTCGGCCGACAACCCCAACGGGGAAGACCTGCTGAATGTCAAGCTGGCCCAGCTGGACTGGCTGTTCCGGGGCTCGCCCGTCGACTGGCAGCTGTACGCCGTCGACGACGGCTGCCCCTACGGCAGCGGGCGGATCGCCTCCGAGATCGTCAAAGGGTCGCCGCTGGAAAACCGGGTTTCCGTCCTTTTCCTGGAAGAGGCGCTGCCCGCAGATTCCGGGCCGCTGAAGAACCTGGCTTCCGCCAACGACTCCCGCAAGGGCGGGGCCATCATCCTGGGTTGCCGGCGGGCGCTGGAGGACGGCGCCGAGGCCGTCATCTATACCGACGCCGACAACTCCGTCCACCTCGGCCAGGCCGGCCTGCTGCTCCGCAAACACCTGGAGGAAGGCTTCAAGGTGGTGCTGGGCAACCGCAAGCACAAACACTCCGTGCTGGTCAAGCAGGAAAGCCGATGGGGCATCGGCATCAAAGCCCTCCGCCACATGCAGCGGATGGTGGGCCACAGCATCTTCTCCCGCGGCATCCTGGACTCCCAGGCGGCTTTCAAATTGTACCACCGGGACGTGCTGGAGCGAATCCTCGAAAAGCCGTCCGTCTACGACTTTTCGTTCGACTCCGACTGGATCGCCTGCGCCCTGGCGATGGAGGAACCCTTCGCCAAGGTACCCTTCGCCTTTATCGACTCCTTCGCCGAATCCGCCTCCATCGTGCAGGGCCCGATGACCACCTGGGAGACCCTGCTGAAGGGCCTGGTGACCGCCGTCCGCGAACGGGGCGTACCCTACAACGAAGAGATGGCCCGCGTGCTGGACGAGCACATCGCTTCCTCCAAAGACCTGGACGCCCTGATCAACCACCTGCCCGAAGAACTGGAGGCCGCAGAAGACAAAGACCTGGGAGACCCGGCTGTCATGTCGCCGGCAGCCATGGCGGCGTGGATCGTGGAGCGGAAGAGAGAGGCAGTGGTGGCCTGATGCAGGCGAAATGAAGTTCCGCCGCAGTTATTATACTGTCGCACGGCAGGTTTTGTCGACTACAAAACCCGCCGGGTCAGTATATACTGGCATCGCTGGTTTTGTTCCTGACAAAACCACGCGTTCGCCAGTATAATGCCATCCTGGATTGGCCGGGTTATTGGTTATGGTCCGGCTGTCGCTTCAAGGCTGCTGGCTGCCGGCGTATTAGCCGGTTATTAACCCTTCCGGGAACCGACGGTAGTTATAAGTTATTTCGCGATGATGTACAAGGGCGTTTTGTTATCCGTTGTTGGTTGTTCTGTCCGGGAGTTTCCGGGAACGAATAGCCAACAACAGGCAACTACAACGCCTGCAATGCCAATAACCAATAACTTCCGTTGGCCTCCACGCAGGCCAATAACGGTTCAACGGCTCCACGCCCCCGCTTCCACCTCCCCCTGCCTCAGCAGGTTGGCCAGCAGGTGTGCCTGCCGGGTCGGTTCCGGGATTTTATAACCCCGGGCGCAGTGCAGCATGACTTCGCGGCTCTGCTCCAGGCCCATGCGGTGGCCGGGGGAGACAAATACGGGCTTGATGCCGTCTTTGGTGCAGAGGGCGAAGCCCAGGGTTTCTTCGCCGTCCAGGATTGGCGTCCAGGCGCCGCGCCGCCGGGGCGGCTCTTCGTATTTTCCGGTAAGCCTTTTCTTGGCGCAACCGATGGTGGGCTTGTCGGCCAGCAGGCCGAAGTGGGCGGCGATGCCCATACGGCGGGGGTGGGCGATGCCGTGGCCGTCGAAGGCGATGACGTCCGGCTGGAAGGGAAGCCGTTCCCAGGCTTCCATGAGGGAGGGGATCTCCCGGAAGGAGAGCAGGCCCGGGACATAGGGGAAGGGCGAGCGGCGGATGACGGTGCTATGAGCTACGGTTTCCATGCTTTCGTAGTCCAGCACGACGATGCCGGCGTAAAATTCGTCCGAGCCCTTGTTATACGACAGGTCGGCCCCGCCAATGTAGCGGATGGGCCCGTCGAAGGGCGCCAGGCTGATCTTTTCCCGGAGTTGTCGCTGCAGGCTGGCCGCTTCGGTGGGCGAGAGGCCCCAGCCGTGCGTGATGCGGCTCATATCTCCCAGTGCTTCACCGACTTGTCCTTGTTGTATTCGCGGATGATCTCCGGCAGGTCGCGGAAGCGGTAGCCTTCCGAGCCGATCTTGTCCCGGTATTCCGGGGCGCCGGCCCTGCGGAACATGTGCCGCAGCTTGCGCCGGAAGTTCAGCCGGTTGACGCGCACGGGCTGTTTCTTCCCTTTCACTTCCAGCCAGTATTCGGTGATCTTCCGGCTGTCGGCAGTCATCATGCCGTTTTTAAAGCTCAGGATGTACTCCTCTTCCGGCGATTGGTAGAGGTTGACCGCCCCGCCTTTCTCCAGGATGCGCAGGTAAATCCAGTTGCCCCGGAGCTGTTTGCTTTCATAGGCCGTATAGCCCTGTTCGTTGGAAAAGACGAAGCCGCGGATGCGCTCCGCTTCGATGTTGTACACTGTGCCGAAATCGTTGATGAAGGTGACGATGCCCCGGTACGGAGAATGATAAATGTCGCCGATGTAACCGGTCAGTTGCTTGCCGTTCTTGGTGACGATGTAGCCCCGGGCCGGGTCAGCGCACAGGCCGGAAACGGCGAAGAGCAGCAGGAGAATGGCGGTGTATAGTTGCTTCATAGGCTGGATTCTTGCTTTACAATCCAAAATAAAAAGATTTGTTCAGAATTCCAGGCGGCGGATGTAAAAATGGCGGATGGCGGACAGGTGGGGGGGGCAGTGGCTTTTTAACATATAGGGCATATAGGCGGGGGGCTTGACGCTTTTTTTATCACATAGGGCACATAGGGGTTTTCACATAGCGCATAGATCGGAAGAGCGTCGTGCATGGTAAGAGTGTAGGTCTTGGGGGTGGCCGGATCCTTGAA
>JAGFJD010000442.1 GCA_024102975.1 Phaeodactylibacter sp.
CTGGTCCGCCGCTTCGGCAAAGTCGGGCGCCATTACTACCGCATCGTCCGCGCCGACGACGGCCGGGAAGTCAATCCCAACCGCATCCGGAAATCCATCGGGGCGGAGCGCACCTACAAAGAAGACATCTCTGATGTCGGGGAAATGAAGGAAAAGCTGAGCTACCTGGCGGAAGTCGTCTATAACTATATGGAGAAGGCCGACAACTTCGGCCGCACCGTGACCATCAAGGCCAAGATGCCGGATTTCCGGGTCATCACCCGCAGCCGGACCTTCGCCACCGAGGTGCGCCGCCTGGCCGACCTGGCCGCCATCGCCCACGGGCTGCTGGAGGAAAACAAAGAGGAGGTCGGCAGCGTTCGTTTGTTGGGCCTGGCGGTTTCCAACCTGGCCAAAGAGCATGCCGCCGACGGCATACAGCTCGAATTCGATTTTGAACGGCAAAAAGAAGAAGAGGAATAAATGAAACTGGTGATCTTTGATGTCGACGGCACCCTTATCTTTTCGGAAAAAAGAGACAGCCTGGCCTTTGCCGCCACCTACGAAAAAATCTACCGCCGCGCTTTCCCGACCATCGACTGGCGCACCTATCCCCACGTGACGGACACCACCATCTTCGACTCCGTCATCCGGCAGCATTTCGGCCGCCCTTCCAGCGAGCCGGAAGTCCGCCGGTTTCAGGAGCACTATGTGGCGCTGCTGGAGGACAACCGCCGCGCCGCGCCCCGGGACTACCTGGAAGTGCCCGGCGCCCGGCAGGCCGTCGCCGCCCTGGAACAGGACAGCCGCTACCTGGTCGCCGTGGCGACCGGCGGCTGGAAGTGGTCGGCCGAAGTCAAGCTCCGGCACGTCGGCATTGCCGTCGACCACCGCCTCTTCAGCGGCGCCGACGGCAAGGCGTCCCGGGAACACATCATCGAAGAGGTGATCGGCTTTGCCGGGGAACTCCACGGCAACTCTTTCGACAAGATCGTCTACATCGGCGACGCCATCTGGGACGTGGACACCACGCGCAACCTGCAGCTGGGCTTCGTCGGCGTCCGCCGCCAGGGCGACTTCGGCCTGCTGCAGCGGGAAGGCGCCCGCCACGTCATCCGCGACTACCTCGACTACGAAGGGTTCCTGCGGCTGGTAGACGAGGCTGTTCCTCCGGGGGAGCGGAATTCTTTATCGAAGTAATAACTTGCCGGCCGAAAATGCCCGGCTTTGCTAAAGCAGTTGCCTCAAAAAAAGAGGCCCGGCAGAAACTATTTCCCCGTTTGCTCTGTTCCCTTACCATCTGCCTGACAATGGGTTAGGCGCCGGGGGCAAAAAAATGCACTTTTCGCCTTGCATTTTTCCCGAATCGCCGTATATTTGCAACGCCTTTGAAAAAGGGTAGTTAACATTCGGAATTTTATTTCGAAATCATGAGCCCGTAGCTCAGCCGGCTAGAGCACTTGACTTTTAATCAAGGGGTCCTGGGTTCGAGCCCCAGCGGGCTCACTTTCTTTTAAAGAATTGAAAGCCAGGCAGTAATGTCTGGCTTTTTTATTTTAAGTGTTTTGCCTTCCTGTTTTTTTACTGTAATTCAAGTCTTTACGAATGTTCTAGATTTGCCATGTTTTACTGCTGCTACAGGCTAGAATTCCTTCATTTTAGACATTCGTGATCCACCCGCCATTGAAATAACGGGGGATCTTGGTGAATTTCTGTCTATTTCGGTGAATTTCTGCGAATATTTTTTTAACGAAATCCAGGTTGTCGAGAGCGTGCTCCAAAAGGTGTAGCGGAACTGGTTATCCAGTGTACTTTAGCCGTCGGGTGTGTGTTGGAAAATTAGGGCCGCCCCAGGTACTGAGGCTTAAACTTCAAATATCTGATTGCGTTCAGAATGGTCTCAGCTTCCTGCTTATTGGTAATATACCCCCTAAAAAGTTGCTGGTCGGGGTCATAATCTTTCCACGGCAGCTTAAACTCCTTTGAATATTCGGACTCTGCCAAAAGTGGATCAATGACGCCGTACCAGATGGTTACAAAGTTTCCGTCAATGGTGAGAAACAGGTTTAGTCGTTTCCAATCTTTCTCTATGGATTTATCAATGGATTCGTGATCTTTCTCGAAGAAGCGGACTTCAGAAGGGGAGAGCTTTTCTTTTCTCTGGAAAAAGCCGAAACCCTCGGGATTGAAAGCATCCTTGTTCATGATGTCTGGCGGAGGAATAATTTTTAAATTTTTGCAAAAGTTAACCCATCAATCCGTTCGAAGTGTTTTGTATTTTTAGTGAGGACAGGTAGTCTGTGGGCCAATGCAGTAGCCCCGATAAAAATATCTCTAAACTCGATCATTTTATTTCGTTGCCGGAGGTTATGATAGATCTCGGCAGATTTTTCAGCTACGGGTTTGGTGAAGGGGAGAAGGATCAAAGGTTCGGTGAGCAGCTTGACATCTCGTTTTTTGACCTCGTCAGTAGCTCCCATCAGCAGCTCGTAGAGGGTAACTACAGATAGGAACAACTCCGTATCATCGGGTAACTGATAAAGAGTGGTTTTCGTTTTATCAGAGGCCCTCAAAAATTCAATGAAGATACTTGAATCGACTACCATTTGGGAGCTTGCCATTGACTAAGCCTTTTGCTATTCGTTTCCATTTCGGCAATATCTTCTTCACTCCAGGTAGATACCTGAAGGATTTGCTTTTTATAAGACTTGAAGTTTAACGCCCGTTCTTTCTTCTGTTTGTTGAGCAAGAAGTCGAGGAAATCCAGGATTTCCTGTCGTTTTATAGAATCCAATAGCCCAAACTTCATTAATAATTCTTCCATCTGTCACATTTTTACATTCCATAAAGATAGAACAATTGTAGCTTTCAGGAAAGTTCAGTGTCAGCCATTTTATCTTCGCGTCATAGCTTTGAGAACGAGGTAGAGCCCCTGCTGAAAACAGTATGGCGTAAGCAAACAGCTCCATATCCTGACAAGCATCTTCAACATCCACCTGGGCCAGATAAATGAAGCCCCAAACGGCTAAAAAACCTCTTTAACCTATTTTAAAAATCCCAAAACCCAAACTTTAAAACACTGGCTTTCAATTATTTATAACTACATTTCCACTCCCAGCGGGCTCACTTCTTTTCTAAAGACTTAATGGCCAAGCAGTAATGCTTGGCTTTTTTGTTTTAAACGTTTCCTTTCTCTTTTTTATACTGTAAATCAGTTTTTTACGAATGATTAGAATTTGCAATGTTTTATGGCTGCCTCGGGTTGCAATTCCTTTGTTTTAGGCATTCGTAATCCACCAACCATTGGAATAACGGGGGATGTTGGTGAATTTCTGTCTATTTCGGTGAATAACGGGGAAATATTTTTAAACGAAATCCGGGTTATCGACAAAGGGCTCCGCAACAAGGTAAATTAGCACCCCTATTCCGGCGGCACTATAGAAACGTTCGAGGCGGAGTAAAATTCGGACTGCTCAGCTTTCGGACAGGCTCTTCGCTCTAATGAGAAGACTCTTCCTTTGGGGGAGAGGAAAGGGCCTGCTACCTAGCCCTTTTTCCATAGCTAATTTCCCAGCTTCGGCAAGGTTGGGCTCATGGTAAAAGCCTTATTGTATCCCATACCCGTGGCCACAGCTTCCCAGAACTGGTAGAATTCACGATTGGGAGAGTTGTAAATTTCCTTGATCTTGGGCAGGTTGGAAGAGTTGATAACAATGGTAATATTCTCAAAAGGGACGGCCTGGCTCAAGGGGGTTGCGCTGAGATTATATTCATCCATCTCCTCCAGGAGCTTCTGGAATCCCCTTATGCTTTGCGCACAGGGCAGGTTGTCGCAGCATTCCAGCATATCGGATAAAACAATAAGCCGGATATTATAATTGCCCGACAAGTTTCTGGCGTAGTTGTAAACGGTGGAGAACCCATGGACGATACAGCTGTTGATGTCGCTGCTATTGTGCATAGCCATGATCAGGCTGCCTATCTGAGATGCTTTGTCGATCTTTTCCATCTCCCATTTTTTTACTTCTTTTTGGTAGGAGGGCTTTTGTTCTGCTGTATAGAAAAGAGCCGGTTGGGTGAAGGGGTTATTGTCAATAGGGAGGAATTCAAGGGTAGTTCCAACAGGACAACTCATTACCAGGTCATATGCTCTTTTAGCTGTAACTTTTATGCTATTTGTATCCAGGCTCCTTGAATAGTCAAACAGAACATAAACGATATCCATAGGCTTGTCTTTCACCACTTTGGAGGGGTCACTGGTGTTACAGGCAAAAACCAGGAGGATAAAAAAACAAAGAATGAATGAAACCTTTGTCATACATAAGGATATTTACAATTCATTATTAATGCTCCTTTTAACGGCGTCGTAGGATTTTGTGGAGACTAACCGGTCCCTCAGTTTTTGTGCCCGTTCGTAAATGTCCAGCTTCTTATCCGGTTCCACAACGCCTCGTTCATATCCATGCTGATAGCAGAAATAAAAGAAGTCGGTGTATTCTTCGGTAAACCCATCCTTGGTAACCCGCTCCAGGTTCTTTTCGCAGATCTCTTTATTCTTTGCCACCTCTGTGTATTCCCCCAGAGCCTCTAAATACTCTTTATTGCGGGACTCGTAATAGCTGGTAGATTCTTCCAGTTCCCGGCGGTTCTGGAAATTGCCAATCCCCAGGGACAGACATATCCCTCCTACCACCGGGAACAGAATGGTGATAAGGATAAAGCAGATCTTGGATAACCTGTCTAGTGAAGCTGTGTCCTCTTCTTTTATTGTCGACTCAGGAACAGGCCCGCCTAATTGCTGCAGAAACTTGAGTTGAGATTCGGAAATAACAGTTGTTGAACTATCCATAGCGGAGGAGTTTTCTGCTCTGAAGAACCCCAGATAGATAATGGTACCTAAAGTTAAGACGAGAATACTTACTTTAACCGCCAGCCTGGCATAGTATTTCCAGCGAATAGCATTCATGTCCTCTGTTGAAAAATCTTCAAACCGGTTGAGGATTTTGAATTGCCTGGCGGCCTTGTCAACTGGATAACCCACAAAATCGTCATAGAAGATCTTAAAATAAACGGTACATAAGGCAATTCCGAATGCAAGGATGAAGACCTCCCAATTATTGGCAAAGACCAGCCAGATATGTTTGAAAAAGGACTCATCCATACTCAGGCATCCTTGCTGCAAAGTAAAAAAATGATCTATCGAATGGTCTCCGTTGTCTGTATACAAGTTAAAGCCATATTGAGTCAGTTTCAGAGCCAGTGGGACGTCAGCTATGATCAGCAATAAGGCAATAATAATATAGAAGTATGCCAGCCACAGGGAGTAATTGCGGGGATAGAGCTCTTTCCTGGTGAAGATCTCGTTGCGGTAGCGTTCAGCCTCATCTTTTATCTTTTTCTTTGCTTTAAAGACTTTCTTTTTGATCTTGTATTCTACTGTATTCTTTACTTTCTGGCTTTCCAGGTGCCCGGCGACCTCATCGCGAATTTGCTCAGCATGGGTCTTGAAAAAATTACGCGGCATTTGTTTCTGGCCGATAGACCCATCTTTGCGCCCGAAGTACCAGAAGAATCTGATGGACTTGGCGATGAATTGCCGCAGTTCGCTGGATAATTGAGGATGGAAGGACTCCAAAGATTCATGGAGCTCACTCAATTTGTCATATTGGTCTATTTCACCAGGTTCAACCACAGCCGCCGTAGAGGCACCCTGTTGGGTGCCTTCCGAAGAGGCATGGAAAAAAGACCTGACTTTTTCCCTCAGCCGATGGATAAGATCTTTCCGGACAGGATCATCATTAATGGTTTGACTGTTGGAACTGGCCATAGTTTTCTATTTTTATGGATGCGGATAATATTCATTAGAAGGGCCAAGCTTGTTGACTCTGTACCACATTCCCAGGTCAAAGCCTTCCTTAAGGTTGTTGTTTATCTTTTCCAAGAGGTTAATTTCCGCATCGATCCTATCGAATAATACTTTTTTAATCCTTTCCCGATGTCGATTGTAATTGTCGATCCTGTTGAGCAATTTTGCTTTCTCTTCTTTTAATTCGGTACAGTAGGATGTCCGTTCTTCCTTTCTTGCCAGTATGGCTTCTTCATATTTTACCATTTGGCTTCTAAGCTCTGCCATTTCTGATCTTACTTCTTTGATCATTATTGTTTCTTTGGGCAAGAGCTGCTTTTCCATTTCCGTCAATTCGAGGGCAGGGCCTTCCCATTCATTTATGGTTCTGGAGGCTCTCCAGAACTTCCACCACTTTTGCGGCAGCCTGCTTCCTGGCCTTACCTTGAATTTCCACCTGAACAAGCCGCGATCATCTCCACGCATTAAAAATCCGATCATGTCATTCTTTTGCCGGATAAGTTCCAGAAGTTGTTTCTGGAGCTTCATGTACTCTTTTTTAAACTGCCTGTCTTCTGCTGCTGTGAGGTTAAGAGGCCTTGGCCTGGAATTGTCACGAATCGCATCGTATAAAGCATTGATCCGGCGGTCGAGGAAATTGGCAGTAGCAATAAGGCCTTTAAAACGAAGGGCATATCCCAAAAGAAAAGCAGCTGTCAGAATGATGCTGACAAATTCAATAATTACCAAAGGGTCGTGTACCTGCTCCTCGGTCTTTATGAAAAGAAGTGTCAGTGTTGAGATCAGGAAGACGCCGCTGATAATAACGAGCTCCAGGTTGTTGCGGAGGAACGGCCGTTCCGGATGGCGTGCTATCCTCGGCTCCACTACTCTGATCAGATATAAATAAACGATGCCCGTCATCAGGAAGGTCAAAATGGACCCAACCACCGTACCAGTAAGAGATGTATCGAGGTTACTGATATTATCGTCTTCAATTCCCAAAAACAACAAGATCAGAATAATGCCGGTGATCAGGAGAATGGGTATGATCTGAAGCCAGAACTGGAAAAAACTATTTGATTCTGCGAAGGCCTCGAAGGCAAAGTTCTCGGAGTCGCCCGCCTCAATTACCAGCCGGTTTGAGGTAAACAATCCCTCCTTTTTCTTTCCCTTGTTGTTAGCAATCCAATCCAAGCTGTTTAAAAAAACATGGCAGACCCAACTGATAAAGGTCAGAACAAATATCAAGGCGGTAAATGATCCGGCTAGGTAGAGAAACTGAATTCCAATAGCTTGTTCTTGGAATACTTGTGTAAGAAAACTATACAGTCCCTGGATCAAAAAGAAGGGAATATTCTCATCATTTAAGTTTTTGCTCAAGGCAAAAATGGAGAAGAAATAACCGGCGACCACAGCAGCGGCAAACCCTGCCGCAACAAAAAAGTTTGAGACGTAGGGGTTGATCCCTGCAAGGCTCAATGCATTGATCTTTTCCGCTATTTGGGCCTGCCGGGCCTGAAACTGATCCCTGAGGTTTTCAAAGCGTTTTATCTTCAAAGATAATGCCTGTTTATTGTCTTCATAGGTTCGCTGGTTGATTTCAAAGCGCTGTTCATATACTTTTTGATAGTTTTCAATTACTCCTTCAAGTTCACGCCGAACAGCTTGTATCCGTTCGTCGATCAATTTTTCTTTCTTGTTACCGATTTCTTGGTGAAGGTCATGAAGTAATTTCTGCAGCTCTAACAAACGCTTTTCTGCTTCTTCTTTCTTTTCTTTGAAGGATGCAATCTCTCCGATGTGGTCCAGCCATTTCAATTTTAAATCATCTAGGCTTTGTTGTGTGGTTCTGATCTTTTCGCTTAATCTCAGGTCTGTGGTAAAATGCAGCTCTTTTAGTTTTGAAACTCTTTGTTCTTGGAGCAAGTGTTGTTCGGACAATAGATCCCGGAAGCTTTCCTGAGGTTTGTCGACTGCTCCGATAGCAGAAAAAAAGCCCATTCTTTTATAATGCTTCTCCTCAAACCGGGTATTCTCATATAGAATGATCTCCGATAAAATTTTTTCAGGAGAGTCTTCCTCAAGGGCAATATCCAAGCCATCGGAGGGTTGTCCCTCCAGGCTTTCATTCTCAGGTTTACCATTTGTGGCCTCAATCATTGCAAATAGTTTTTTTCAAGAAGCCCAGAGTTGGCAGGCATCGTATTTGAAAATACATTTGGGCTGGGGCAACCAGCATTACAATACTTGGCTTGGAATAGCCTGACAGCAAGGTGACAATGTTATTAACGAGGACAGAAAGACTTTGTTACATTGTGCCTGTCCAAAATTTTTTCTGGCGTTAAAAAATAAGCAGCCAGGCTTCTTCCGAGCGCCACGGCTGCCCTGTTTTTAATCAAATAGAGAGACATTATCAAACCTGAGACTTCGTGCTTTATAGCGGATATCCCGAGTACTTGAATTTGCATAGTCCGGAGCGAAATCTATACGTAGCCAGGTGGTGCTGCTGTATTGTTCTTCTCTTTCGTAAATGATCCCCACTTTGCCATGGAGGCTTTGATACAGGCAGGAGCCGGACCTGTTGTTACCGTCCTGTTCAAACCAACGGCCCCGAATGGTGCGGGGAAAGAGCACATCTTTTATTAAAGCTACCGTATGGTTATCTTCCCTGAAGAATTCTGTAGCACAGGTAAGACCGGCAAACTCGGGTGTGCGAAGAGTAGCGCAATGCTGGCGGATGCTTTTTCGATAAGTGTTCTTGCTGAAAAAGTAGACCTCCTGGGGAGGCTGGCCATATCCTGAAGCTTTCCCGAAGTAGTAATCGTTATCGTTTTGGCGGCTGTACTCATAAGTCGCGGTGTATCGAACCGGTTGGTTCTGCTGGATATTGATTACTGTCTGTGCTTCTTTCTTGTCGTCCCCGGTGAGGTAATCAAAGACATAATCGACGGCCTTTTCCACTACTTTGGTAGTCAGGGCAGCAACGGCAAGCCGTCCCAGCCATGTCCAGAATACAGCATCTTCCCGAGAATTTGGTTGACCTGTAAAGTCAGTAGGCGTTAGCATCAACCCCAGGCTTCCGCTTAGGGTAAGTTGGGTAAATTTTCTTCTGTTCATAATTACGGCTTTGGGTTTTCCAGCGCCTGAAAATGGAAGATGCGCAGTCCACTTTCCAGGCGTATGAAAAACAGGTGAATGAATGGAGTATTACTGATGATGCCAAATTTGTCCTGTTTCAGGGAAAGGTCGGCGCGCATCATCTCTGGGTAGGGCTTGCGGAAGGCATTCCGAAATTTTTCGGATACAAAATCTTCCAGTGTTATATGGTAGACTGCTGTCTTGTCCAGGTCTAGTTCCGATATCTTGTTAAGGAATTTCGGAAATTCTTCCTGGTAAAGCCGGAAGTATTCATTGTAAAAAGCTTCGAATTTTCCTTCCACAAAGATGGCCTGAAAATCCGATAAGGCAGGGATGTGGTCCCGGATTGCACGCTTTAATTTCAATTGATCTTTACTTGTATATGCTTTCAGAATATTGTTGACGGCCTGATGATCAAGCACGGCTGCTTTTCTTTCCCTTGGAATTACTTCCGTTAGCTCAATGGCGTATGCCGTAGTTATTTCTACGGTATGCTTTTGTTCCGAAAATCCCTCGAAGGGAGTACGATTAGAAACATTGCCATCAGGGCGGGTTCCTGAAAAATAAACACGATTGCTCTGGCCTATTACTGGCGATAGGTACAGAAAGAATAATGGAATGAATATTGATCTAATAGCCATATTTTCTGATGTATTTATCTTGTTTACGGGCATAGCGCCTTTCTAGCCGGGCTGCCTTACGGCTGCGGCCTTTGCTATAAGCCCGGAGTATTTTTTCTTCAATTTTCACCAGGCGTTTGGCAATCTGTTCTTCCCGCTCCGGTATGGTGAATACTTCAACTACGAAGTCACCTGCACCTATTAACTTTTTCTGAGCGGTTTCACGGGAAAAATGCCAGGTAACGGACTTTTTGCTTCCGCAGGTGATTGGGTTGTCCTTCCAAGTGCCGGATACAGCCCAATCTGAGGGATAAGTCCGGTGCCGGATCTCATTTTCTTCATGGTAGATCAGTACAAAGTAATAGTCATAGGGATTGCAATTCTCCAAGTCAAAATATATCCGGATATCTCCTGTAAAACCAATATGTTCAAAATAAACATTGGTGGCCCGGGCTCCGTAACCGTAGTCCCCGTATTGCCCCCAAAGCAAGGCCGGTAGCAAAAGGGTGATGGCTAGGTAATGGGATCTGATTCGCATAGTTATAGGAGTGTTTTTTTTCAAAAATGCGTTATCTTTCACCCAATAGCTTTCTGATCCAATTCATTTGTTTCCGTTTTTTTTTCATTTTTCGGCTACGGAAAAATGAAATGGGAGTGAAAATATTTAGTATGACACTCAAAACAATGCCTTTGGACTTCACGTCCTGGAAAATGATCAGGGATGGGCTAGAAAAAACTTTTAATCAAAGCCGGTCCAGAAAACAGGGGAACTTAACGGTTAATCAAACACCAGGGAATTATACGAACCTGTCCCTGGATATAATGGAAAAGACTTCAGTTAACGTCTCCGAAACTTGGCTAAGGGATTTTTTTTGTCATTCATTCCGGGATAAGCCTGATAAGAAATGGCACCTTAATCTGCTTAATGCCTGTTGCAGCTACCTTTATGGTGAGGAGATCAGTACTGAAGACTACTTATTGTTCAAGCCCGCCCCCTCTGATGAAGTGTTTGCCAATTACAGGATATTCTGGACAGGATCTACCTTTAATTCAGCAAATGCGTTTTACGAACATGAGCTAGATCTTTCTCTTTCAAAGGATTCGGCTATGTTAAGACACAACGATGATTTGTATAAAGGAAAAGCGCCGATAAAATTAGGGAACAAGGTCTACATTGAGGCCGTGAGCCACCAGAAGAATGAACAGGTGTACTTTATTCTTCATGTCGGAGATGCAGACAGAGAAGACCTCCACTATATTCCGGGGATTTTTGCTGCCGGAGACCATGGTAATGTCCATCCCTGTGCTGGTCCTATTATGCTGGTAAGAGAGGATGTAAGAAGTCCGGATCACGCTTTATTAGCATCCTATTTCCATGATTTCATTGGCAATAACCTCATCAAAAGCTGGACGATCTCGGAAGTACTCGAAGCCATTCATTCTCTAAGGAACGGCCGGTCGGGCAATTCCCGGAATACCGAAAAGCTTGCACAGGTCAAGTTAAAAGAGAAGTTAGAGCTGTACTTCGGCAGGCGGTTTTTCCTGTACTTCTGGTCCTGGAATGATAATCGGCAGGAAGCTCAACTCGGGCGTGCCATGCTAAAGATTGGTACTACTGAGAATGATGTTATCCTGGGGTCTGACTTAGGGGTCGGTTATGCGGGGAGCGTTGCTATGCTCACCAATGACCACTTGCATTTCAATCTGCGCACCCGGGTCACTCAAGAGAAGAGCCTGTCTATCAAACTTAAAGTTGGACCGGACCGGGTTTTTCCTTATGCATTGGGTATTTACAGCATTATCAGTAGCCATGGTTCCATCGAAGCCGGCACTATATTGATGGAACAATATCTGGATGATAATGATATCCGTAGTTTTGAAGCAACAGTATTCCCGCTATCCAAACCGTGCCCTGATGAAGTCCCGGAAAAGGTATGGCGTTATTTTCAGGATAAAGGACTAAACTTTATTAAAACTCCTTCCGAAGGGATATTCGATGACGAAGATTTTGCAAAGTTTTACAGAGAGCAGGGAAACAAGAAAAACATTTATCGCCAATCCAATGCCGGCATTTTTATTGCAACACCCATGAGTGCGAGTATGGAAGACTTTCATGAACTTCGGGAAGGTGTGATAACGCTTAAAGAATACCTAATGGAATTGTTTGAGGTGCCTGCCTATTATGCTGGTGAGAGCTATTCTGTAGAGGTCGGCTTTACTCATGCTTATACAGCTGCAGAGATCGACCTGAAAAAATTGCATGAAGCCAGCCGCTTTTTACTGATCCACCCGGCCAAAGTTGCTTCCAGTACCTTGATCGAATTGGGCTGGGCTTTGGCAGAAAAGAAATCTTGTGTTATTTTCTTCAAGAATAAGGATGACCTTCCTTTTCTTGTCCAGGGGTTAAATAGGTCACCTAATGTCCGATTAATTCCATATAACAGTATGGAAAATCTTTTCGCTATCGCTAAAAATCTGGGAGACAGGCTCTTCCCTTAACTTTTTTCGGAATGGATGGGGGGCTGACTTGTTTGTCATTGGTTTTTCAAGTAGGCACTGCACATTTGGCTAGATATGACTGCTTATTTGCTCAAATGTGCAGTTTTCAGCATGGAAATGGCTGAATAAGGTATTAATAAGCCCGTTGGTAAGCTATAAAATCTCTTATTGAGCTGGTTGTAACGGCGATATCCAATATGCCGGTTGCCAAGATTTACCAATTTTTCGATATCTTTTCCGAAAAACTCTGGCACCTGAATACCAGTGCTCACGCTGATGCCATGATGCATGATTACCCGGACGGCTATTTTTCAGACGATGAGTTTTTATATGCTCGTTGTTGTGCGGTTGCTAATGGTAAGGAGGCATACCAAAGTGTGCTCTCCGATCCGTTGTCGAACTTTCCCGCTGATCTTGCTTTTGAGGAACTGCTCTATGTGGCAGCCAATGCTTATGAGCACAAAACCGGGAAAAAGTTCCTGTCTACTCCTGCTTTTAATTTTGAAACCGGCAAAAACGAACAAGGCTGGCAGTAGGTCTCATCCCGGTTTCCGACTCCATTTATTTGTTACTCCTCCTCCTCATAGATCCGCTCCACTTCCTCCCGCAGTTCTTCCCGGTTGGGGAGGTACAGCTGGTACCTGCTTACAAATAGCTGGGTGCTGATACCGTGCAAAGCGTATTTGATGAGCAGTTCGTCCTTCTCCCGGGCCAGGACGATGCCGATGGGCGGATTATCCCCTTCCGTGCCTTCCTCTTCCTCAAAGTAGCCCAGGTACATGTTCATTTGCCCTATGTCCTGCTTTATCCCGTGATGATGCCAACTGAAGGAAAAGGGAGGACTTCTTCTGGCGCTTCAGCTCGCGGACACTCCAGTTCTCCAGCAAAGTTTGCTTTTCGTAAAAACTCCGTTCTAACTCGTCTTCTATCTTGAGCAGTTCCACATAGTGCGACCAACTCAATTGGTGCGACACTGTCGCACCATTTGGATATTGTAAGAAAAATTGGCGGATTCGCTTGAGGTTGCTGAGGCTAAACCCTTTTCCATGAAGTTGAGATAAATCCTTGGACAAGACTTTCATGAGCTTTCTTCCGTATTTCGCTTTGGCTTCTCCACCCTGTTCAAACTCTACGATGTATTTTCCAATCGCCCAATAGGTTTCCAGGAGTTGGACATTCACAGCACGGGCAGCGGAAGACTGCCCTTCCTGAAAACGTTCGGAGATCTGGTCCAGTAGTTGCCGATAAGCGTCAGGCCGAGCCGGTTGCATAAAACAGAATTTTGTATGGTCAATTCAGTTACGGAATGAGGGATAAATGGTATATTTAGCCCTTCATAAGCCCCTAAAACTACGGATTTTTTGGGGTGGTAGAAAAAAGGAGGGATAAACAGGAGAAATCTTTTTTAGCTATTTTAAAAATTTTGAAATCGGAGCATTAAAATACTGGCTTTCAATCTTTTATAAGTGCGTTTCCACTCCCAGCGGGCTCACTTCTTTTCTAAAGACTTAAAGGCCAGGCAGTAATGCTTGGCTTTTCTCTTTTAAATGTTTTTCCTTCCTTTTTTACTTCTGTAATTCAATCCTTTACGAATTCTTGATATTTACAATGTTTTTCAGTTGCCATAGGCTACAAACCCTTCATTTTAGGCATTCGCAGTCCCCCCGCTATTGGAATAAGGGGGGGGCTTTGGTGAATTTTTGTCTATTTCTGTGTATTTCGGTGGAAAATTTTTAAACGAAGGGCAATGGCCAGGAATATTGAACAACTCTAAATAATTTCAAACAAAGCATCCATGGTGATCTCATTCTGGACTAGGGCTGCAGCGTGTTCATTCCTTTCCAGGCCAAACGTGGTGATCATCGTCAGGAATACGGCCTTTCGGGTCTTTGTTTCATTTCGAAATGCCCCAATTTTATTGCGGAGGTTTTCCGCATAGGATTTGGTGATGGTAAAAGGATTGATAGAATATTTGACTTCGCACAGGTTAACCACCTGGTCTCTTCGGTCAATAACCAGGTCTATCTGAGCTCCTTTTTCCGATTGGGTGCTTTTCCAGGAAGAGGTGTGGCTGATGACACCGCTGATGCCCAGTGCCTTTTTAATCTGGGGGATATGGGCCAGGCATACTTGTTCAAAGGCATATCCTGCCCAAGCCCTTTGTGATGGGTTGTCTATGGCGTTCACCCATACCCCTTCGTCGTAGTTGGTATTGTTTTTAATAAACTTAAGGTAGAATAAACTGTAGAAATCGGACAAGCGGTAAAGGGTATCCTTAGATTTTTTGTTGAACGGCGTGTAGCGGCTAATGAAGCCACTTTCTTCTAATTCATTCAGCAACCGCGTCAGGCTTCCCCCGGTTTTCATCTCTGCTGCCTTTGCCAGTTCTTTACGGGACATTCCTTTGGCCTTAGTGGACAAGGCGGTTATGATGGCTTCATGTTTGACGGCGTTTTTGAACAGAGAGGCGAAGAGGTTCTGAAATTCGGTTTCCAGGATGGCCCCTTTGCGAAAGCACATCTCCTCGATGTTCTGCGCAGCGCTTTTTTCTGGAGATACGGCGTCCAGGTAGTAGGGTATCCCTCCCATTACCATGTACAGCTGAAGGATCTGGTACCGGCCCAGCACATTTTTTTTAGATTGGAGCAAGCGTTCTGTTTCTGCTAGGTTAAAGGGGTGGATTTTGATGCGTTCCGTGACCCGGTTGTGCAGCCCGCCGCGGTTGTTGATCAGTTCGCTGATCATCCAGGAGGCAGCTGACCCGCAGGCAATCAGAATGATATCCTTCCGGTTGGTGGCCCAACTGTTCCAGAAGTGTTCCAGCGCCATCATGAAGTCGGACCGGGGTGTAGCCAGCCACGGCAGTTCATCCAGAAAAATAACCTTCTTCCGCTCTTCCCGGATGCTCTCCAGGTAGTCGATCAGGTACTGAAAAGCCTCAAACCAATTGCCTGGTATTTTCTTATCATAAGAAGGGGCCTTTCGTTGTAAGGTTACATGAAAGTTGGTCAGTTGCTGCCGGGTATTGGCCTTGGCCAGGCCAGTCAGTTGAAGATCGAATTGATACTGGAAGTATTCACGCACCAGATAAGTTTTTCCCACTCTTCTTCTTCCGTATAACGCTACGAACTCCGACTTTCTGCTGGACTTGATCTTGTCCAGCTGCTTGATCTCTTTCTCTCTTCCGACGAAACCGTTCATGATTCGATGGTTTATTTGGCCGAATATAGTAATTAATAACCATTTTCGGCTGATTATATTTCCGTATTTGGCCAAAAGTATACTAATTTTTTATTTTTTGGCTGAAATAGCCGCACAATAAGGCGCTTGGATACTTATTAAGAGCTAGAAAGAATGAACCCCCGGAGACAAAAACCTCTTTAACCTGTTTTAAAAATCCCAAAATAAAAATCTTAAAGCGCTATTTTTCAGTGCTTTATAACTACATTTCCACTCCCAGCGGGCTCACTTTTTTTAAAGATTTAAAGGCCAGGCAGTAATGCTTGGCTTTTTTGTTTTAAGTATTTCGATTTCCTGTTTTGCGCTGTAATTCAATCCTTTACAGATTCTGGATATTTTCAATGTTTCACGGTTGTCATCGGCTACAATCCCTTCATTTTAGGCATTCGTAGTCCCCCCCCCGCCATTGGAATAAATGGTGTGTTTTGGTGAATTTCTGTGTATTTCGGTGGAAAATTTTTAAACGAAATCCAGGTTTTAGACGGGGTGCTTTACAAGGCGTAGCGGAACTGGTTATCCGGTATGCTTTAGCCGCTTGTTGTGTGTTAGAAATTTAGGGCCGCCCCAGGTACTGAGGCTTAAACTTCAAATATCTGATTGCATTCAAAATGATCTCAGCTTCCTGCTTATTGGTAATATACCCTCTGAAGAGTTGTTCATCGGGGTCATAATCTTTCCATGGCAGCCTTCAGAAGGGGAGAGCTTTTCCTTTCTCTGGAAAAAGCCAAAATCTTCGGGGTTAAATGCATCCTTGTTCATAATGTCCGGCGCCTAGAGGATTAGGCCGCCTTAGTAATCTGATCCAAAATAATAGACCCCGTAGGCGCCCGCTGCGCCTTCACCTGCACGACATCCGCCCAGTAGGATTTCACAATTTCGTTGATCAGGTGGCTGGGAACGGTGATGGTGTAAATTTCTTTGCTTTTCAGGTCCTGCAGGCGGATCTGGCTTTCTTCCGCGTTGGCGTAAGTTAGTATGCCAATGATCTCTACCTCGCTTACTTTTTGTCCTTTAGCTTTGGACAGAGCATCGCTAAGTTCATTCAATTCCTTCACGATAAAAGCGGGAGGATTGCCGGATAGCCCCATTTGTATCAAGGCCTCAGCATCCTGATATCTGCCGCAATTGATTGCCAGAGAAGCGGCGCTACGGACCAGGATGTACCAGGAGTCACCTTTTTGGCCTTTTTCTTTAATAGATGTCGCAGCCTCCTTCTCCAGGGAAAATGCCTTTTCGAAAAGGGAAGTGGAAGCTTCTTTGTTGCCTTCCATTTTGGCGAGGAGGGCCTCGTCGGCAAACTCCATGGCTTTATTATGAAGAACGGTTACGATATTCATTGATTGACCATTTTTGATTTGGGTGTCCCAAATTCTACTACACAGAAGGCTCCGCCTTCCGCCAGGTATTGTCCAATACTTTTGGAGATGGCGGGAAACCCTTCTCT
>JAGFJD010000551.1 GCA_024102975.1 Phaeodactylibacter sp.
CCCATCCACCCGAAACAAAACAAAAAGACACAGCAGTTTGAACAGGCCCTCCACCTGTGGCTCCGTACATCGGCCACAGCCTCCAGCCACAGGCGGACAGCTACAAAATCCACTGCCTTATGCCTCCAAAACCCTTCCTCTTCTTCTGCTTCCTCCTTTGGGGATGCCGCCCGGCCTTCTCTCAGCTCTCCCCCCGCACCGCCAGCTACGACATCCAGGTGCGCCTCGACACCGCCGAAAAGAAGCTTTACGGCAGGCAGTTGCTGCACTGGAACAACCCCTCGGCCGACACCGTCCGCGAGCTGCAGTACCACCTCTACCTCAATGCTTTCCGCAACTCGGAGTCCACTTTTATGCGGGAGGCGGGCAACTTCGGCTTTATGATCGACGCCATGCGGGAAAACTGTGGATGGGGGTGGACGGAAGTGCAGCGCATCACCGACGACGACGGCAACCGCCTCGCAATGGAATACATCGCCCCCGACGACGGCAACCCCGCCGACCGCACCGTGCTGCGCGTACCGCTGGCCCGGCCGGTACTGCCCGGCGGTGCCATCCGGGCAGAACTGGAATGGACAAGCCAAATACCCCGCGCCGCCGCCCGCACCGGCTACAACCAGGACTACTACTTCCTGGCGCAGTGGTTCCCCAAGGTGGGGGTGTACGAGCCCGCAGGCATGCGCTTCGCCCAGACGGGCCAGTGGAACTGCCACCAGTACCACGCCGAGGGGGAGTACTATTCCGATTTTGGCGTTTATAATGTGGCCATCACCGTGCCGGCAGGCTTTACCGTCGGGGCGAGCGGGGTGCTGCAGGGTGTGGAAGAACAGGGAAATCAAAAAACCTGGGCCTTCCGGGCGGAGGACGTGATCGACTTCACCTGGGCGGCCTCGCCCCATTTCAAAGAAATAAAGGAAACCCACAACGGCGTACAGCTTCGCCTGCTGGCCTACCCCTACCACGAACACCTGGCGGAGCGCTATTTCAGGGTGATAAAATTTGCCATGGACTTCTGCGGCAGCCGCTTCGGGCCTTATCCCTATCCCGTCCTCACCATCATCGATCCGCCCCTGCACGGCATGTTCTCTTCGGCCATGGAATACCCGACGCTGATCTCCACGGCCAACCTCTGCTTCCTGCCGGCGAGCGTCCGGACGTCGGAGCTGCTGCTGGCGCACGAGTTCGTCCACCAGTACTTTATGCAAATGGTGGCCAGCAACGAGCAGGAAGAACCCTGGCTGGATGAGGGCATCACCAACTACTACGAGGCCCGCATCATGGACGAGCTGTTCGGCCCGCAGTCCTCTACCACCGACTGGCTGGGCTTCCGGATAGGCAACCTGGAGTCCAACCGGGGCGCGTTCTTCGGCATGGACAACCCGCAGATCGCCGATTACGACCGCTTCAGCTGGCAGTTCCCGGAAGGCAGCGGCCACGATATTTCCTACAGCAAGACCACCCTCTGGCTGCGCACCCTCGAAGGGCTGCTGGGCACGGAGGCGCTGGACGAGGTCATGCAGGCGTACTTCCGGCGCTGGAAATTCCGCCACCCCTGCGGGCAGGACTTTATCGACGTGGTCAATGAGGAGGTGGCCAAAAAGTTCGGCAACCGTTTCGGCGAGAACATGGACTGGTTCTTCGGCCAGGTGCTGTACAGCACGGAGCTGTGCGACTACGCGGTAGCGTCCATCGCCAATATGCCCGTTGCGCCGGCGGCGGGCATCTTTGAGGAAACGGAAGATTGCGTCCGGCCGGAAGGCGAAGGCGAATCCCGCTTCCGGGCCAGGGTCATCGTACACCGCCTGGAAGGGCTGTTCTTCCCGGTGGAAGTGCGGATAACGTTCGAAGACGGCCAAACGATAACCGAGCAATGGGACGGCAGGGCGCGCAGCCGGGAATTCATTTACGAAGGCCGGGGCCGGGCCGTCGCCGCCGAGGTAGACCCGGAGCGCCGGATTTACCTCGACAAGAATTTTATCAATAACAGCCGGGCGTTGGAGCGGCAGGGGACAGGAATCCGGAAGTATTTTTTACGATTTTTGTCGTGGATGCAGCATGGCATGCAGGGTTTGAGTATGTTGGTGTGAAGGAAGGGGCGAAATGGATGGAAATACATGGAAATATGTAGAAATACATGGAAATACATGGAAATACATGGAAATACATGGAAATACCAACTTAGGTTTCTAATCCATTGATCAAGAGTATGATTGTCATAACGGCATACACTCAAGGATGGAAAGCGGTATTCCGCAACAGCAGGATGTGGCTGGCGCTGTATCTGTTCAACCTGCTGCTGGCCCTGTTGGCCGCCCTGCCCTTTTCCGGTTATCTGGGCAGCACGGTCGGGCAGTCGCTGGCGGCGGAGGGCAGGCCGGGCGGTTTTGATTATACCCTGTTCAACGACTTCCTTCGGGAGTACGGGCAGGGGCTGGCGCCCGTGCTAGATACTGCGCTGGGCTTTCTCCTGTTGTACCTGTTGCTTTCGGTATTCCTGATGGGCGGCATCCTGCTGGTTTTCCTTCGCTTCGGCGAGCCTTTCCGGTGGGGCCTGTTCTGGCAGGGCTGCACCCGCCTTTTCTGGCGGCTGCTGCGGCTGACGGTTTATTTCCTGCTCCTGCAGGGCACCCTGCTCGGCTTATTCGGCCTGCTGTTTTACCTGGCCACCGGCGGCTTCGCCATCTTTGAGATGGAGACGGAACTCGAGCTGGTGCGGCCGCTGTATTACCTCCTGCCCCTTTACCTGCTGGCTGCTGTCCTGGTGTTTATGGTTCAGGACTACGCCAAAATCCACGTTGCACAGGAAGGCCGGAAATGGCTGGCCCGGCCCCTGCGGCAGGCGTTCGGGCTGGTGTTCCGCAACTTCGGGCCCTTCTTTTTGCTGTACCTGCTCAACATCTCTACGCTGCTGCTGCTTTCCGGCATATACTGGTCGGTGAGCCGTCCGCTCTCTGCCGCCGGCAACATTGCCCTGATATTCCTCTGGGGGCAACTGTTCATTTTCGGGCGGGTTGGCCTGCGCCTGCTCAACCTGGCCAGCGCGGCTTACCTCTACCGGCGGGCTGTTCAATACTCCAGAGCCGGGGCATAGGCTATCTGTCTACTGCTTCCGGAACGAAGTCACCGGGCAGTTGTTGGTTCTCCTCGGCTTTGCCCGGGGTAAAATTGGTTATTGCTCATTCGCAGCCCCTAAGCCGTTGATTGCCAGCGAACCTGGCCCCGAGCTTGTCGAGGGGAACCAATGTTGACGCTAACGGTCAGCATCATTTTGTTCCCGGCGGGAAAATAACTGCCCCGTTATTTAGTGCCAGCAGCACTAACGTTGGACGAAGGGTGCCGGAGTTGTATACGGTGTACGGGAGCAGTGGCGGCTCGGGGTTGTGTACGGTGTACGAACCACCAAATGGGTGTCCACGTCTGGGCGGGTAACCATAACATGGAGACCGGCTGCCAGCCCGGTGCTGAACAGCATTGGCTGTCAGGAGGGACGAGTCTTATGTCGAACTTTGAACCCCGAAACTTTTCCACCTTCCCTCTCATGCACCCATGAACCCATCCAACCATGAACCCATGAACCCATGCACCCATCCAACCATCCACCTCCCCCCCCTACTCCCTCCAGCTCGTTTTCAGCCCCTTCCGCACCTCATGCCGGCTGATCGCCAGCTGGATGAGCCGCGTGATCAGTTCGGTGTAGGAAATGCCTGCCTCTTCCCACAGGGCGGGATACATGCTGATGTTGGTAAAGCCCGGCAGGGTATTGACCTCGTTGACGTACACCTTGCCCCGGGCGGTGAGGAACATATCCACGCGGGAGAGCACTTCGCAGTTCAGGGCCTTGTAGGCGCAGATGGCCGTTGCGCGCAGGCGCTCCATTTCGTCCTCGCTCACTTCGGCCGGTATCATCAGCTTTGCGGCGTCCGGGCTTTCGTATTTGGCGTCGAAGGAGTACTCCTCGGCTGTCACCACCTCGCCTACCTTAGTGGCTTTCGGGTACTCGTTGCCCAGCACGGCGCACTCCAGTTCCCGGCCGTGGATCATCTCCTCGATGATCACCTTGGTATCGTACTGGAAAGCATCGGCGATGGCAGCCTCGAACTGCTCTTCGGTTTTGACTTTATGCACCCCGACGGAGGACCCCATGTTGGCCGGCTTGACGAAGATGGGGCTGCCCAGTTGCTCCGTCAGTTGCCCGTAATCCAGGGTATTCCGCTGGTGGGCGTAGGCAACCACCCCCCGGGCCACGTTCAGCCCTGCCTCCCGGAGCAGCCGCTTGGCCAGGTCCTTATCCATAGCCACCGAGGAACCCAGGACGTCGGGCCCGACGAAAGGAAGGTCCAGGATGCGCAACAGGCCCTGGATGGTGCCGTCTTCCCCCTGCGGGCCGTGCAGGATGAGGAAAACAACTTCCGGCTGCTCGATAGGCTGCTGGTTGTCGAGGCGGATGATCTGGCCGGTTTCGTTGCCCGGCGCCAGGGCCAGCTGTGGCCCTTCAGCCGGGACGAACTTGCCCAGCTGGTTTTCTTCCTGCAGGCGCCAGCGGCCCTGCCGGTCGATGCCCACCAGGGTGACCCGGAAGAGGCTCCGGTCGATGGCACGAAGTATATTTTTAGCGGAACGGACGGAAATCTCGTGTTCGGGAGATTTGCCGCCGCAGATGAGGGTTACATTCTTCACCGTCTTTGTTGTTTTGGGATGAAAACGATCTGCCCCGCCGGCGGGAATTCCAAAGAGCAGTTCCTTTTCATCCCGGGCCAGGCCCTGAAACCGGCAGAAAAATACAGACATTGGAGGGAATAAAATAAAAACGGTGGAGGAATTCTTTTTCCGGGACTCCGGGGACAGAAAGGCCGAAAGGTGTTTTTCAATCAAGGGCTAACGTTGGACAAGTTCGGAGTTCAATTGTTCGAGGTTCAATGTTCTATGTTAAGGGTTAAGGGTTAAAGGTTATTCGGCCAGGCAATTACCAAAAACGCGTTCAAGCCCGCAACAGGCCAAATAACTCTTTTCCTGGTGCCCTCAAACCTCAAACCCTTAACCTCCGCCCCCCCCTACTCCCGAACCACCTTGCTGGCCCCGCTCAGCCGGATGTCGGTAGCGGGGTTGCCTTTATAGAAGATGTCGGCGCTGCCGCTGGCATCCACCCGGAGGCTTTCGCTGACCCGGACCCAGGCCTTGCTGGCGCCGGAAGCGTCGATACTGACTTCCCGGGCGGGCATGTCGTACCCCTTCAGGCGGGCATTGCCGCTGAGTTGAGCGTCCATACCGTCTGCCGTACCCTTCAGTTCCAGTTCGGCGACGCCGGAAAGGTTGACATCCAGGCGTTCCACGTCGCCGGTGAAGGAGGCTTCGGCGGCACCGGAAACCGAGGCGGCAAATCCGTCATGCGCGCCGAATCGAAGCACGTTGGCCCGGGCGGCACCAGAGATATCAAACCCATCCAGTTGCGGCATGGTGATGGTGATGTCCACGCGGCGGCGGTTGTTGCGGTGGCGGTTGTAGCGGATTTCCAGCTCTTGTCCCCGGACGTCGAGCTCCAGTTCGTCCAGGTCGCGCGAGCAGCCTTCGGCGCTGACGGAGAACGATTCGCCGGGTTGGATCAGCAGCCGGAAGTTCTCCCCGGCATCCACTTTGGTAAAACCGGAAACGGAGAAGGAACGCTGATCGGAAGCCGGGCAGTCAGCAGTGTAACTGCCTTCATCGCAGGAGGAGAAAAGTAGGGCCGGCAACAGCAGGAGCGCCAGCCAGTTGGACGTGCTTTTAAATTGACGTTTCATGATGCAGATTGTTTTTGGTTTTCAATTACTACCAGGATGATAGCGGTGTTGGGGAACCTCCCCCATTTTTTGCCGCCGAAAACCGGAGAAATCCGATCAAAACGGCTTTTTTTTCTACCAACGATCATCATCAGGCCTGCAATTCCGCCTGTACGGATTAACCTGTCGGGTAAAACCCGGATTTTGTATCTTGCCCCACCAAAAAAGAAATCTATGGCAAGGAGAAAACCGAAAAACCGGGCACAGCGCAGGCAGGCAGAGCGGCAGCGGCGCAGCAGCCTGAAGTGGATCGTCGTAGCGCTGGCCATCGCCGTGGCGGGCGGGCTGATTTACCTCGCCATTCCCAAAGGCAAAAAACCTGCCATGGGCCCTCAATTCACCAAACAGGGAGAACTGCAATTTATCAGCCGGGAGAGCGGCGATGTGATCAGGGCCATCGATATTGAAGTCAAAAAAGAGGAACTGGACAGAAACACCGGCATGATGTGGCGCCGGTCGATGGAGGAAAACCAGGGCATGCTCTTCATCATGGACCGCCCCGAGCCGCAGTCCTTCTGGATGCGCAACACCTATATCCCCCTCGATATCATCTTCGTCGATGAAAACTTCCGGATACTGAATATCCGGGCCAACGCCGAACCCAATAGCCTGCAGAGCCAGAGCTCAATCGGCGATGCCCTCTATGTTGTAGAAGTCATCGGTGGATTCTGCGCACAATACGGCATTGAAGCCGGCGATGAAATCCGCTATCAACTGAGCAATTGAATCCGGGGCAGTGTATTCAATCCGTTGATCCATCCAGCGG
>JAGFJD010000489.1 GCA_024102975.1 Phaeodactylibacter sp.
TCCTTACATACCACTCACACCTCACCACAACCCCAAAGCCTCCCTTGTCAAACCTGTCATTTCAGTCCAGATACCCGAGGCCTGACCTGTCAATCCTGTGCTGTCAATCCTGTCACTTCTGTCCACACACACGAGGCCAGCCCTGTCAATCCTGTCCTGTCAATCCTGTCACTCCTGTCTTCAAACCCAAGGCCTGCCCTGTCAATCCTGTCCTGTCAATCCTGTCAATCCTGTCTACAAACCCAAGGCCTGCCCTGTCAATCCTGTCCTGTCAATCCTGTCAATCCTGTCTACAAACCGAAAGCCTGTCTCACTTTGTCCACATAGTCCAGCCTCTCCCAGGTAAAGGTCTCGATCTCCATCTCCTTGCGGTTGCCGGAGCCATCCACGAAGACTGCTTTTTTCTTCTCCGGCTTGCGGCCCATGTGGCCATAGGCGGCTGTGTCGGAGTAGATGGGCGTGCGCAGTTTCAGGCGCTGCTCGATGGCGTAGGGGCGCATGTCGAAGAGCGCTTTGACCTTGCGGGCAATCTCGCCGTCGCTCATTTTCACTTTAGCGGTGCCGTAGGTATTGACGTAGATGTTGGTAGGCGCAGCCAGGCCGATGGCGTAGGAGACCTGCACCAGCACTTCGCTGCACAGGCCGGCGGCGACCAGGTTCTTGGCGATGTGGCGCGTGGCGTAGGCCGCCGAGCGGTCCACCTTGGAAGGATCTTTGCCGGAGAAGGCGCCGCCGCCGTGGGCGCCTTTGCCGCCGTAGGTATCGACGATGATCTTGCGGCCGGTCAGGCCGGTGTCGCCATGGGGGCCGCCGATGACGAACTTGCCGGTGGGGTTGATGTGGTAGGTGATGTCTTTGGTAAAAAGCTTCTGGAGTTCGGGTTTCACCAGTTTCTGAACCCGCGGGATGACGATATTGATGATGTCCTCGCGGATTTGCTTCAGCATTTTTTCATCCTCGTCGAATTCGTCGTGCTGGGTGGAGACGACGATGGAGTCGATGCGCTGCGGGACGTTGTCGTCCGAGTATTCGATCGTCACCTGCGATTTGGAATCCGGGCGCAGGTAGGCCATTTCCTTGCCTTGTTTGCGGATGTGGGCCAGTTCCAGCAGGATATGGTGGGAGAGATAGAGGGCCAGAGGCATGTAGTCCTCGGTCTCGTTGGTAGCATAGCCGAACATCATGCCCTGGTCGCCGGCGCCCTGGTCTTCGGGGTTGGCGCGTTCGACGCCCTGGTTGATGTCCGGAGATTGTTCGTGGATAGCCGACAGCACCCCACAGGAGTGGGCTTCGAACATATACTCGGATTTGGTATAGCCAATGCGTTTGATGACGTCGCGCGCGATCTGCTGTACATCGAGGTAAGTCGAAGATTTCACTTCCCCTGCCAGCACGACCTGGCCGGTGGTGACCAGGGTTTCGCAGGCCACTTTGGAGTTGGGGTCGAAGGCCAGGAAGTGGTCGACCAGGGCATCGCTGATCTGGTCAGCGACTTTATCGGGGTGGCCTTCGGAGACGGATTCGGAGGTAAAGAGGTATGGCATTATTGGTTGTCATTAGGTTATTCAAGAGGCGGCCTGTGGGCGCGCGGAAAAACGCTGCAAAAATAGGAATTGTTTTGAAACTATTTCACCTGGCAGCTAAACAGTTGGCGCACCTCTGTTTTGGTGTGGATAAACCCTTCCAGCGTATCGCCGATCTGTACCGGGCCGACGCCCGCCGGCGTGCCCGTGAAGATGAGGTCGCCCATTTGCAGTTTGAAGAACCGGGAGACATAAACGATGATCTCCCCGAAGGAGAAGAGCATGTCCCGGGTGTTGCCGTGCTGTACAGCCTCACCGTTTTTTTTCAGCTCGAATTCGATAGCCTGGCGGTCGAGCTTGTCCAGGGAAATGAACCTGCCAAGCACGGCTGAGCCGTCGAAGCCCTTGGCGACTTCCCAGGGCTGCCCTTTCTCTTTGAGTTCCTGCTGCAGGTCGCGCGCTGTAAAGTCGATGCCCAGCGACACCTCTTTGTAATATCCGTCGGCGAATTCCGGCTGCACGTGGCGGCCGTTTTTGGCTATTTTCAGCACCACCTCCACTTCGTATTGCAGGTCCCGGGTAAATTCCGGGTAATACAACGGCTTGTTGTTGACCAGCAGGGCCGAGGCCGGCTTCATGAAGACGACGGGCCGGGAGGGGACGGGGTTGTTGAGCTCTTTGGCGTGCTCTGCGTAGTTGCGGCCGATGCAGATAATTTTCATAGCTTCACATTCTGCAGCCCCGTCAACTCCTTCACCTCCCTCACCGTCTCCTGCGCCCGTTTCCGAATCTCCGCCGAAGAAGCCTTAATCCGGTTTTTCACCTCCTTCTTATCGGCTGTCAGTTCCGCTTTGCGCTGGCGGAAGGCGGCGCTGATCTCCGCCAGGGCGTCGGCGACGGCATCCTTGAGGTCCACATATTTCAGTTCGCCGGCCCGGTAGGTGGCCATCAGCTGGTCGTGGGTTTCCTGCCTGCCGGCGGCGCTCAGCAGGAGGAAGAGGTTCTCGACGCCGGGGCTCATTTCGCCCGCCGGCGTGTCGCCCGTATCGGTGACGGCGGAGCGGACCTGCTTGCGCAGGCGGTTTTCCTCTTCGAAGACGTTGATGTAATGCTTGGGGCCGAGGCTCTTGCTCATCTTGCGCTCGGGGTCGGCCGTGGAGCGCACCTTGAGCACCTCGGTAAACAGCGGCTCGGGCAGGACGAAGTATTCCCTGCCCACCTGGTTGTTGAACCGCTGGGCGATGTTGCGGGTCAGTTCCAGGTGCTGTTCCTGGTCTTTGCCGATGGGCACGTAATCGGCCCGGTAGATGAGGATGTCGGCCGCCTGCAGCACCGGGTAGTCGAACAGGCCGGCGGAGATGAAGCCGTCGCCGCTCTCGTCGGCGCTCTGCGAGCTCTTGTCCTTAAACTGCGTCATGCGGGTGAGCAGGCCATAGGAAGTGAAACAGTTCAGTACCCAGCACAGCTCGGCGTGTTCCGGGACCAGCGACTGGATGCAGAGGTTCTCTGCCTTGATACCGGTAGCCAGCAGGTTGAAAATGAGGTCCCAGGTATTCTCCCGAAGCTTCCGGGGGTCATACGGCATGGTCATGGCGTGGTAGTCCACCACGGTATATACGCAGTCGTATTTTTCCTGGAGGGCCACCCAGTTCTTCACCGCCCCGAAGTAGTTGCCGAAATGCATGTGCCCCGTAGGCTGGATGCCGGATAGCACCCGTTTCTTCTGTTCCATCCAATGTGTCGTTTTACGGTTTTCCTGAACTTTAACAAATCCGGGCGCCTGCCCGGAAGTTCCCGCGAAGATAAAATTTATCGGAGAAATAAATAAAATCAGATTTCCCTGGCGATTGGCTCCCACACCGTACACCACCAAGCCCCGGTTGGCCCGTACACCGTACACCCCATCATCCCCGACAGTGCCCGTACACCGTACAAGCCCCACTTCCGCCGTCCCACTTCCCCTACCCCTTATCCCCGAAAAACCAGCCCAAATACCGGTTGGCCTCTTCGTACAGCAGTTCCTCCCGGTGGTCGAGCAGTTCGGCGGTGGCGGGGATGACGTTCAGGTCCTCATCCATCCAGTACTCCAGCCTGCCTTCGATGAAGATGAAGCGGGAGAAGGGCTGGGCGACGAAAAACAGGTCGGCTCCGCCGAAGTAGAAAGTCGACTGCCGGGCCATGGCGCCCGAATCATCCGGCTCGGAGACGACGAGCTTGACCGCCTTCTCGTTTTCCATCCACAATTTCAGGGTGCGGGCCTCCTTTTGCCCTTCCTCCAGGGCCAGGGTGTCGGTAATGGGTTCCTGGAGGGCCAGCCGCTCTTCCAGGGATCCGATGATCTCCTGGACGCGCTGGGTGACGCGCTCGGCCAGTTCTGCTTCGGAATTGACGCCATCGAAGCCATGCTGGGCTGCCAGGGGCGCGGCAAGGGAAAGGACAGCGAACAACAGCGGTAACTGCTTTGATCTTTTCATAGTCGTGGTGTTTTGGTTATTCTTCAAACAACGCCAAATACGCCTGTGCCTGTTTCAGCAGCAGCCTTTCCTGTTCGCGGCGCTCCTCTTCCGGTGCCTGTGCCGGCTGCCAGCCCTCATCCAGCCAGTACTTCAGTTCCTGGCCGATGAAGATGAAGCCGGCGTCGGGGCGGGCGGCGTAGAAGAGTTCCCCGTTAGCGAAATAAAAGGCGATGAACCCGTTGCCGCCCGGTTCGGTGGCGGTGAGCTTCACCGGGTTGCCCGCTTCGGCCCACAGCCGCAGGGTGCGGGGTTCTCCTTCTTCTTTGGCGGGCATCTCCAGGCGCCGGGGCTCGTATTCCCGCAGCTGCTGGTCCGTCGACAGGATCACCTTCTGCACCTCTTTGATGATGGCCTGGGTGTATTGCTCTGCCGTTTGGGGCGCCTGGGCGGCATTTTTCCGGCCGCCATCCCGCTTACAGGCTCCGGCCAGAAGCAGAAGAGCGGACAGGATTGGCAGGATCGGTTTCATTGGCATATTTTTTGGACGAAAGTTACGCACCACTTGAAAGTGGTACGTCCGGAAGGCGAAAGCCTTGGTTTGTTTACGCACCACTTGAAAGTGGTACGTCCGGAAGGCGAAAGCCTTGGTTTGTTTACGCACCACTTGAAAGTGGTACGTCCGGGATTAATCGAACGCTGCGATCACCGAAATCTCCACGTTCACCAGCTTGGGCAGGTTGGACACCTGCACCAGTTCGCGGGCAGGAGCGGTAGCTTCGTCGAAGTAGGAAGCGTACACCTCGTTGATGCGGCCGTAGTCGTTGATGTCCTTGACGAAGATGCTGCATTTGACCACATCGGCGAAGGACAGGCCGGCTTCTTCCAGGATGGCCCCGATATTTTCCATCACCCGGCGGGTTTCCGCCTCGATGTTGTCCGTCACCAGGTCCCCGGTGGCGGGGTTGATGGCAATCTGCCCCGAAGCGTAAAGGGTGTCGTTGTGGATGATGGCCTGGTTGTAGGGCCCTACCGGCGCCGGCGCTTTGTCTGTTTTGACGATTTTTTTCATATTATTATTGTGTATTATCCCCAACACAAAAAGCCCCGCATCGAGTTAATCGGATGGGAGCTTATTGTATTCGATGTCAGGCCGGAGCCTGGGGTTAAATTTCCTCCTCTGCTTTAATCAGCATTTTGCCCCGATAGTACATGTTGCCATCCAGGTCGCGGTAGGCGCGGTGCAGCAGGTGCTTCTCGCCGGTATTGGCGCAGGTGGCGACGTTGGGTACGGGGGCATTCTTGTGCGTACGGCGCTTGCGTTTGCGCTGCTTCGATATTCTACTCTTGGGATGTGCCATCGTTCTGTAAGTTTTATAACATTCAATTCTTGTTGCTCAATTTCTTCAATTCGTCCCAGATGGGATTCGCTTCCTTTTCCTCTTCTTCCTCCCTTTCTGCGGTGTGGCCGCCGTTGTTCAGGTAGCGGAGGGCATCCTGGTTGCAGGGGCGGGGGTCTTCCTTTCCGCAATCGTACACCCGGATCAGCGGCACGGCCAGGCAGATATACTCGTAGATGTACTTGGCCACGTTGAGCTGCTGCGCTTCCGGGTTGATGAAGATGACGTCGGCCTGCTCGGGCTCCTCTTCCAGGCTGAATTTGACCACCAGGCGCTGGGTATCCGAGACCGGGAGGTCGATATCCGCCGCGCAGCGGTCGCACTGGGTGCGCACGGTGCCTGCCAGTTCGAACTGCAGGACGTACATGTCGCTGTGTTTGTCGAATTCCAGCTTTACCCGGACATCGCTCCCGGCGATGGGAGAATGCTCAAAATTTTCAAAGAAAAAGCGGTCAATCTGAAACTCAAATTGATGGATTCCATTGTGCAACCCCTTTACCGGGATTGAATAGGTAATTAAGGGATCCATTGTTGCTCTTTTTGCCGAGCCTTGCCAGGCTTCACTTTTGAAGGGCAAAGGCTCCATTTTTCTAAAGCGGATGCAAAGATAAGTTTTTTGGGTTAGAATGTCGAGCCTGAAAGGAAGATTTTGTTGAAGGCGGGGATGTGGGGGGTGGAAACGCGAATAACCGCGGATTTCTCTGCGAATGGGCGCGGGCCGGAACGCGGATTTGCGCGAAGGGCTCACCGAATTAGCGCGAATTAGCGCTCCAATTGGCGAAAATTAGCGGTGAATTAATCCGCATTTAACAGCTCCCTTTTTCCGCATCTGTAGAATTGGTGTATTTTTGTGGCTACCCGTTTGCCCCTTGGATGAACTCGTTCACCGTATCGGTTCCCTTGCCGGGAAAATTACAAGCAATACTATGAAGGCACAATTATCCCTTTCCCGTCTATTGATCCGGCATGCCCGCGTGCTAAAACTCAGGCTGCCGGCGGGGCTTTTGTTTTTTGTTTTCATAAATGCGGCCGCCGGGCAGGTGATCTTTTCTCATCCTGGGGCAACATACGGCAATACGGATGGCCGAACCTTCGATGCCTACGGCGGCGTGAGCGTTTCCGGCTGTACCTCGGTCAGCTTTTCAGTCGACTACTCCTTTTCGCTTCCCTGGGAAGGCAGCGGCAACATGGAAACCTGTGCCGGCGAATGTATAGGCACACCCCCTTGTGGGTGCGACCCCAACATCATTGCCATGCCGGGCGATGGCTGTTATAATTGCTGGGATTTCCTCTGGGTCCGGTTTATGATTAACGGCGTGGAAGTCGGCGGCGACCTGATCGGCGACGCCGGCACGACCGACGCGGAGCAAAGCGGCACCATCAGTACCACTTTCTGCACCAACGGCGCTCCGGGGAATGCTTCTGTCGAAATATACACCCAAACCTGGGCAGCCGATGAATCCGTAACCTTTTCCAACATCACCATCACCTGCATCAACAACACCCCCACCCTGCCCAACCTCGGCCCGTACTGCCAATCCGCCCCCCCGGTGGCCCTCCCCACCAGCCCCGGCGGCGTGCCCGGCACGTGGTCCGGGCCGGGGGTAACGGGCGGCAATACCTTCAACCCCGCCCTGGCCGGCAACGGCACCTGGAACCTGACCTTCACCGCCAACCCGGCAGCCTGCGCGGGCTCTGCCACTACCGCCGTGACGGTCATCCCCGCCGCTACGATCAACCTCACCCCCATCGGGCCGTTCTGCCAGACCGGCGCCCCCGTGCCGCTGCCCGGTACCCAAAGCGGGGTCAACGGGACGTGGTCCGGCACGGGAGTGAGTGGCGGCTTCTTCAATCCGGCCGCAGCCGGCACAGGCACGTTCACGCTCACCTTCACCCCCAACCCGGGGCAATGCGCCGCGCCGGCAAACCTCAATGTGCAGGTCAATGCCGCTACGGCGCCCACCTTCGGCCCCATCGGGCCGTTTTGCGAATCGGGCGCGCCGTCGGCACTGCCCACCGTGAGCCAGAACGGCATCAGCGGCAACTGGTCGGGCGCCGGGGTCAGCGGCAACCAGTTTAACCCGGCAGCGGTCGGCTCCGGCTCGTTCAGCCTGCTGTTTACCCCCAATCCGGGGCAGTGCGCTTCTGCCGCCACCGTCAACGTTCTGGTCGACGCCCTGATTTTACCGATGCCCCCCCCCATCGGACCGTTTTGCACGGGCGACCCCACCGTGCCCCTGCCTACGGTGGTGGATGGCGTCAGCGGCAACTGGGCCGGCAGCCTGGTCACGAACAACATCTTCAACCCCGGCTCCGCCGGCAATTTTACCATCACCTTCAACCCCACCCCCGGCCAGTGCGCCTTCTCCAGCAGCCTCATGGTACAGATCACGCCCGCCGCCACGCCGGCCCTCACTCCACTGGGGCCGTTCTGCAGTACCGACCCGCCCGTCAACCTGCCGGCTGTGCAGGACGGCATCACCGGATCCTGGATCGGCAACGGGGTGAGCGGGGGCAACACTTTCAACCCCGCCCTCACCGGCGGCGGCTCCTTCCAGCTTACCTTTATCCCGGCGCCCGGCGAGTGCGCCAACAACAACAGCATCAGCGTCATGGTCAACAGCCCGGTGGCCAGCCCGCCCGGGCAGCCGCTGCAGGTTTGCTACACCCTCGTCCCCTTTTCCTATACCGACAACCTGCCCGCCATCATCAACGCCATCAACAACGGGACCGGCCAGCAGGTGAACTGGTACCTCGACCCGGCCGGCAACAACCCCCTCGACCCCAATGACCCCGCCGACCTGCAGGCGCTGATCGCCGGCGGGCCCAACCAGACCATTTACGCCGCCGTCTTCGACGGTACCTGCGAGTCGGCAACCGTAGCCGTCAACATCGTTTTCACCCAGTCGGCCAGCCCCATGCTCACCCCCCAGGGGCCCTTCTGCCAGGGCGCTCCCCCTGCCAGCCTGCCCACCAACCAGAGCGGCGTCAACGGCTCGTGGTCCGGCCCCGGCGTCAGCGGCAACACCTTCAACCCCACCTCCGCCGGCAGCTTTACCCTGACGTTCACCCCCAACCCCGGCCAGTGCGCCGGCCCCAACACCCTGAACGTCACGGTAACAGCTTCCACCGTGCCGGCCCTCACGCCCATCGGGCCCTTCTGCCAGTCGGCGCCGCCGGCGAGCCTGCCCACCGTGCAGAGCGGCATCACCGGCACCTGGTCCGGGCCGGGCGTCAGCAACAATACCTTCAGCCCGGCGGCAACCGGACAGGGTTCGTTCACCCTGACATTCACGCCGGCCCCCGGCCAGTGCGCCTCGGCCAACAGCCTGTCCGTAACGGTAGGCAACCTCGCCGCCAACAACGCCGGGCCCTTGTTCGAATGCGACAACGGCAACGGCCAGGCTACCTTCAACCTGACTGCCCTCGACCCCCAGATCAGCCAGGGCGCCGGCTTTGTCAGCTGGTACCTCGACCCCGGCGCGACGGTCCCGGTCAACAACCCCGGCAACTTCACCATCGGCGCCGGCGGAGAAGTCTACGCCACCGTATCGGACGGCGTTTGCACGTCGGCCCCCGTGGCGGTGCAGCTCGTCGTCCTGCCCCTGCCGGCCGCCAACCCGGCAGCCCTCCAGGCCTGCGAAACCGGCAACGGCCAGGCGACGTTCAACCTGACAACCCTCGAAAATACCGTGACCGGTGGCGCGCCGGCAACAGTGGCCTGGGCCTTCGACCCGGCAGGTACCGCCGCCATCCCCAATCCGGGCGCGTTCCTGACAGGGGACGCTATTGTCTTCGCCATCGTTTCCGACGGCAACTGCCAACACGCCGCCCAGGTTACCCTCACGGTCCTCGACGCCCCGGATATCGCCCTGGCCGTGGCCAGCCCCATCCTGTGCAACGGCGACGATAATGGCAGCCTGGACCTCACCGTCCTCAGCGGCCCGGCCAGCCTTACTTATGATTGGAATGTCAATGCCTATGACGGCGTCGAAGACCCTGCCGGGCTAAGCGCAGGCACCTACGCCGTTACCGTTTCCGGAGCAAACGGATGTGAAGGGACGGCCAGCATCCAGCTCGCCGAACCGCCCCTGCTGACGATGGCCTGCAGCGTGACCAATCCGGTGATCACCCCCGGCGGCGCCGAGGGAGAGGCCAGCGTCGGCTTCAACGGCGGGACGGCCCCCTTCAACATCAGCTGGGCAGGCCCGGTGAGCGGCAGTGGCACGTCTCCGACACAGGGAAATATCCTGCTCTCCAACCTGGAAGAGGGAACGTATACCGTCACCGTCGAAGATGAAAACGGCTGCATCACGACCTGCACCTTCACCGTGAACGGCCCGGGCTGCGACCTGCTGCTCGACTTCCAGAACCTGCAACCCGAAGGCTGCCCGGGCGCGATGGACGGAGCCGTCGACCTGGTCATTATTGGCGGCACGGCGCCGTTTTCCATCACCTGGAGCGACGGGCCGACGGACGTCACCAGCCGCACCGGGCTGGCGGCAGGCCTGTACGGCGTCACCGTCGACGACAGCGACGGCTGCCAGGCTACCGGCACCCTTGCCTTCGGGACGGCCAACCCGGCACCCCAGGCAACGATCAGCGCCGGCGACACCATCTGCCAAAACGAATGCCGGCAGTTTGACATACAGTTCCAGGGCACGCCGCCCTTTGTACTGGAATACGCCGTGGATACCGGTGCCAGCCAGCAATTCTTCCTCTTCGAAAGCCCCGCAGCTGACACCATGCTGGAGGTATGCGCCGCCGACTTCGGCTACGCCGACGGCTCGCTGGAGGTCCTGTTCTTCGTGCTTTCGGACGCGCTGTGCACCGATACCCTCAACCAGCTGGACACCATCCAGGTATTGCCCACGCCCAACGGCGCCTTCAACGTCATCCTCTGCCCCGGCGACAGCCTGACCTATAACGGTACGGTTTATAACGAAAACAACCCCACAGGCAACGAAGTCCTCGCCGGGCAGGCCGCCAATGGCTGCGACTCCCTGGTGGCGGTCAGCGTGGGCTATTTTCCGGCCGTCGCTACTCAGTCCATGGCCCTGACCTGCGACCCCACACAGGCCGGGCTGGACACCCTTGTCCTGCAAACGGTTAACGGGTGCGATAGCCTGGTGATCACGGAAACCCTCTTCGTCCCGGCAGATACCACTATGTTGATGGTGAGCAGCTGTGACCCCGCACAGGCAGGCATAGATACCCTCTTTTTACAAAATGCCGCAGGATGCGACAGCCTCGTCATTACTGAAACCATTTTTGACGCGAATGCCGCCGATACTACTCTGTTATTCACTTCATCCTGCGATCCCGCACAGGTGGGCGTGGATACCGTTATTTTACAAAATGCCGCCGGGTGCGACAGCCTCGTCATCACCCAAACTTTCCTCGAACCCGGCGATGAAACCTTCCTCACCGCTGCCTCCTGCGACCCCGCACAGGTGGGCCTGGATACCGTTATTTTACAAAATGCCGCCGGATGCGACAGCCTCGTCATCACCGAGACTACCCTCTCGCCCAGCGAGCAGACCTTCCTGATAGCCAGCACCTGCGACCCCGCATTGACCGGCACCGACACCCTGTTCCTGCAGACGGCCGCCGGGTGCGATAGCCTCGTCATCACCGAAACTACCCTGCTGCCTTCCGAACAGACCTTGCTCGCGGCAACCACCTGCGACCCCGCGTTGGCCGGCACCGACACCCTGTTCCTGCAGACGGCCGCCGGATGTGACAGCCTCGTCATCACCGAAACCACCCTGCTGCCTTCCGAACAGACCTTGCTCCCGGCAACCACCTGCGACCCCGCGTTGGCCGGTACCGACACCCTGTTCCTGCAGACAGCCGCCGGGTGCGACAGCCTCGTCATCACCGAAACCACCCTGCTGCCTTCCGAGCAGAC
>JAGFJD010000504.1 GCA_024102975.1 Phaeodactylibacter sp.
AGCGGTACAGCTCCCGGGAGCCGTTCCAGTAGGTGTCGTTGAAGTAACTGCCCAGGCCGGAGGTGTGGGTCAGCAGGTGGTGGACGGTGACCTTGCTGGTGATGGATTCCGGCAGCCAGCTTTCATCTACGTATTTTGCGATGGGGCCGTCCAGCGCTATTTTGCCCTGTTCTGCCAGCTGCAGGATGGCGGTAGCGGTGAACATCTTGTTCATGGAGCCCAGGTTGAATTTGGTGTCCAGCCGGTTCGGCACGTGGAAGCGCTTGGAGGCTTCGCCGCAAACGTAGGCGAAGCGCACCTCATCCCCTTTGCCGACCAGGATAGCGCCGGAGAAAGCGTCCCGTTCGCACAGGCGCCGGAGCAATTGTTCCAGCTCCGGCACGAGGCTGGCCTCCGTAACTTCTGCCGGTTCCACGTTGGTGGGCGTCCGGGCCGGAGAAAAGTTCAGGCCGTTGATCTTCTGGCCCTCGCCCTCCAGGAAAAAACTGAACGCGCTCCAGGAACCGAAAAGCTCGTCCCGGAGGATGACGACCGTTTCCGGGCGCGCCGGCACGTATGTGCGGATGCCGTGAAAACGGACGCCGCCGGTGCTTTGGAAAACGGAGCGGAAGGCGTTGACATGCATCTCCGCAGGGGCCATTTCGCGGAACTCCGCTGCACGGTGCTGCTCCAGGAAAGCAATTACGGCATCGGCACTGTTCGCGTTGACCGCGTCGATGACCGCCTGAATCCGCTCCCCGGCAACGCCATCCGGCATAACGGAAACATCCGCATAGCTCTGCTCGCCGGCCGGCTGGGCAACCGTGCACACGGGGATGCAACAACTTAACAGGAACCAGAAAAGAAAATTTTGAAAACAGACAGGTGATTTTCCCATGCGATGAAATTTTAAATTACGAAATATTTCGTATGCAATTTTACGCTAAAATCCCTTATCTCCAAAGAAATACGAAATATTTCGTACCGATCTTTCTGTACGCATTCCCCCCTGCCTGTGCGCACGATTGGAAAATTTCGGATGTAAACCGTATTTTGCGCCCTGCTTTTTGTCAAAAAAACTTTTTTTTGAAAAAGTCATCTCTTCTGCCCAACCTTTTCCCATGCCCGGCAGGTCTTAGCAAAGTGAATGAGAAAAACGATTAAAGATTCGAAAACTACAAACCCTATGATGCCAGTTACCACCTTCCTCGTCCTGACTTTAGCGATCATTGCCGTCGGGAAAAAAGCCAAGGCTCTGCGGTAGCCTCCGATTCGCGATCAGCCCACCCGTCTTTTGTTCAGTGCCTGCAAGGCAAGGGCCGTAAACAAGCCCAGGTAGGCCAGGCTCATCAGCTCTGCTGCCGAAAACCATCCCAGTTGGCCAGCGGCGATCTCCCCTTCGTAACGCGGCATAAATAAAAAACTTGGCGCGTAAGGGTTGAGAAACTGCCAGGGCCAGGCGGCCCCCAGCAACCCGGCAACCACGTACCCCAGTATGCCGATCAGCAAGGGTACGATGAATGTGCTGAACCGAAAGCTGAGCCAGGCGTGCAACCCCATCAGGCCCAGGATGGAGAGCACGGTGCGGGCCGACAGCCCGGCAATTTGCCCCAAAGAAGGCAACTCCTCCAGCAGTTTATTGGCGGGCCCAATCAGGCCGAACAGCAATCCGGACAGCAACATACCCAGGATAAACAACAAGTGGGCACCAACAAAAAGGAGCAGCAGGAAGGCCAGCTTGCCGAGGTAAACCTGTTGGGGCGCCACGGGCAAAGTATGGAGCTGCACCCACATGTCCTGCCGGTGTTCCATCTGAAAGGCCAGGCTGCACAGTATGATCACATACAAAGGCAGCATCATAAAGGCGATGCCGGCGTAGTGATTTGTGATGTATTCCTGCCAGTTGCCGGCGGAAAAGCCTCCACCCAGTTCCCCATCTGCCAGATGCAGGCCCAGGAACAGCAGAACGTTGGCCGCCGTTCCGGCCAGCGACAGCCAGACAGCCATGGAATTGCGGTTCTTCCGCAGTTCGGCATTCAGGCAGGACAGGAAAGTATGCATAGGACAATTTATTACTGGTACAAGCTCAGGAAGAAATCTTCCAGGCTGTCTTCTTCCGTTGCCAGTTCATAAATATCGATATTGGCGCTCCGCAGCAGGTCGATCACCAGATTGGCCTCTTTTTTTTCGGAAAGGGCCATTTGCAGGCTGCCTTTTTCGCCCAGCCTCGCATCCCACCCGGCAGCCTGGAGCACGTCCAGCGCCCGACCGGCCGGCCGGCACAGGATGCGCAGGCGCGCCCCTGCCGGCAATTGCCTCCGGGCGCCTTCCAGAGCGCCCTGGTAAGCCAGTCGCCCCGGGGCGAGGATGCCCAGGTGGGTACAGGACTGTTCCACCTCGCTGAGCAGGTGGCTGGACAGGAAGATGGTCATTCCTTCTTCCCGGTTGAGCCGGCGAAAGAGGTTGCGGACATCGACGATGCCGGCGGGATCCAGCCCGTTGGCCGGCTCATCCAGCAGCAGCAGGCGCGGCCGGTGCAGCAGGGCCATGGCTATGCCCAGCCGTTGTTTCATGCCGGTCGAATAATGGCGCGCCAGCTTGCCGGCGTGGCCTTCCAGCCCCACCAGTTCCAGGACTTCCACTGCCCTGCCCCTGCCCACTCCCCGGTAAGTGGCCATGACCATCAGGTTGTCCAGGCCGGATAGGTGGGGGTACAGGTTAGGCCCTTCGATCAGCACCCCTACCTGATGGAAAGACTCCTGCCGGATCGGGCTTCCAAAGACCGACACAGCTCCCCCTTCCCGCGGCAGCAGCCCCATGAGCACTTTCATCAGGGTAGATTTTCCGATCCCGTTGGCGCCCAGCAGGCCAAAGACGCTGCCCTCCGGTACAGCGAGCCCCAAACCGGTAAAAACCGGAGCGCTTCCCGGGTAAGCAAAAGTAAGGCCACTGGCCTGCAAAGCGCATTGGCTGGTTGTATCCATAAGCTTCCTGTCCTTCCTTCGTGAAACGTTATCAAAGAAGAACTGTTTTGTATTTTTATCGCCATACAAAACCACAGCCGATGAAACTGACCTTAGGATTCAGCCCCTGCCCCAACGACACCTTCATCTTCGACGCCATGATCCACGGCAAGGTCGACACCGAAGGGCTGGAATTTCAGCCCGTCATCGCCGACGTCGAGGAACTCAACCAGAGGGCTTTCGCCAAATCGCTCGACATAACCAAGCTCAGCTACCATGCCTTTGCCTTCCTGCTGAAGGATTATGCCCTGCTCGACGCCGGCAGCGCCCTGGGCGAAAACGTCGGCCCGCTGCTTATTGCCAAAGCGCCCATGGAAGAAGCGGACATCAACAAGGCCCGCATCGCCATCCCCGGAAAATATACAACGGCCAATTTCCTGCTCAGCCTGGCCTATCCCAAAGCTAAAAAGAAAACAGAAATGCTGTTTTCCGATATTGAAGAGGCCGTACTGTCCGGAACCGTGGGCGCCGGCCTGATCATTCACGAAAACCGCTTCACTTACCAGGGCAAGGGTTTGGTAAAACTGAGAGACCTCGGGGAATACTGGGAAAGCACCACGCAGATGCCCATCCCGCTGGGAGGGATCGTCGCCAGCCGCGCCCTGGGGGCCGAAGCCCTGCAGGCCGTCGACCGGGTGATGGCCCGCAGCGTGGCCTTCGCCCTCAGCCACCCGGAAGAACCCAGGGCATTCGTCCGCCGTTACGCTCAGGAGATGGAAGAAGAGGTAATGTACAAACACATCGGCCTGTACGTCAACGACTACACCCGTAGCCTGGGCGTCAAAGGCAGGGAAGCCGTACAACGCCTGTTCGACATCGCCATGGCCAGAGGGGTGATCCCGGCGCAGGATTTGCCGGTCTTTGTGCGGTAGATTCCGGGGGATTGACTGGTTGTCGGACAAAAAGCAGCATAGCCTTCCTGCCTTCCTTGTGGTTAGGTGCCACCATCTCCTGTTTTTGGCACGATTGTTGGTTCTGTTACTGTGAATTAGGTTTTAGGTTATGCATTCAGATATTGTTCTTTCCGAAAGGGCCCGCTGTCAGGCGGGCTTTTTTTTCGCCCCTTCCCAAACAGGCGTTAAAAATTCGAACAGTTTATTATTTTTGCCCATCCTTCCATTATTCCTAATCAGAAAAAAAACCAACAGTAATGATTATTGGCGTACCTAAGGAAATCAAGACCAGCGAGAATCGCGTTGCGCTGACTCCCGCCGGCGCACTGGAACTCACCAAGCGCGGACACAGCGTATATGTTCAAACCACCGCCGGCGTCGGCAGTGGTTTTCCCGATGAAGAGTACCAGCAGGCCGGCGCCCAGATCCTTCCTTCCATCGAGGCGGTGTATGATAAGGCAGAAATGATCATCAAAGTAAAGGAGCCCATCGAGCCGGAATACAAGCTGATCAAAAAAGGGCAGCTGTTGTTCACCTACTTCCATTTTGCCTCCTACGAACCGCTGACCAAAGCGATGATCGGCAATGGTTCGGTATGCCTGGCCTATGAGACGGTAGAACTTCCCAACCGCAGCCTGCCCTTGCTGACGCCCATGTCGGAAGTGGCCGGGCGCATGGCCATCCAGGAGGGCGCCAAGTACCTGGAAAAGCACCAGCACGGCCGGGGCGTACTGCTCGGGGGAGTGCCCGGGGTAGCGCCCGGCAAAATCCTGATCCTGGGCGGCGGCGTCGTGGGCGCACAGGCGGCAAAGATGGCGGCGGGCCTGGGCGCCCAGGTCGTCATCCTCGACGTGAACCTTTCCCAGTTGCGATACCTGGCCGACGTCATGCCGGCCAATGTCGTCACCATGTTTTCCAACGAATACAACATCCGCAAACTCATCAAGGATGCGGACCTGATCGTCGGCGCCGTCCTGATCGCCGGCGCCAAAGCGCCCAAGCTGATCACCCGCGATATGCTCAAAGAGATGCAGCCGGGCACCGTCCTGGTGGATGTAGCCGTCGACCAGGGCGGGTGTATCGAGACCTGCAAGCCCACCACGCACGACGACCCCACCTACGTCATCGACGGCGTCGTTCACTACTGCGTGGCCAATATGCCGGGAGCAGTGCCTTCCACGTCCACCATCGCCCTGACCAATGCCACCCTGCCGTACGCCATTCAGTTGGCCGACAAGGGGTGGAAGGCAGCCTGCCGGGAGGATAATGCCCTGAAAAAAGGCCTTAATGTCGTACACGGCAAGGTCGTTTATAAGGGCGTGGCAGAAGCCTTTAACCTGCCTTATACGGAAGTGGAGGAGGTGTTGAAGTGACCGTGAGCTGGGAGGTGATGGTTGTTTGTCGTTCGGTTGTTGCCGGGCACGATGCTAAGGAATCGCGCCCGCTACCCGTCAGCAATTTCTCCTGTGAGCATGCACGTATCGCCACAAAAATTTATCCGGCTCAAAGAGACGGACACAAAGGCACCAAATCCGCACTAAGTTTAGTGCGGATTTGGTGTTTTAGTGCTTTCGTGGCATCTTTTCGCCACGTGCCTACCTTAACTGCCCCGGAACTTCGTTCCGGCGGCACTAGGAGCCTGTCGGAGAAGCCCTTGATGGGCTGCGAACGGCAAATATTGTTCTGCACTTCGTTGCTCGTCAGTTGCGTAGCTTCGGCTATGCTCCTTCCTCGCGCCTCGTTCAGAACAATATTTG
>JAGFJD010000550.1 GCA_024102975.1 Phaeodactylibacter sp.
TTTTCCTTTAGCCGGCGTTAAAGAACCGCCTCCCTTAGCACTGCTAAGGTCGGGAACCTTTGCCTTGGCTAAAGGAAAAATCACTTGCCTATCGAAACACGACAGTTATTAATCGCTCGTCGCTAAGCGGTAAACCCATTTTCCAATAAATTTTTTCTTATGAAAACGATTCCTTTTTCCGTCCTCATGGCTGTAGTGGAAACCAGCACACAGCAACGCAACATCGCCTCTGTACAACACATTTACGACTGCTTCGGGCGGGGCGACGTCCCGGGCATCCTCAGTTGCCTGTCCGACGGCGTCGAATGGTGGCACGCCGGCAACCCTGCCATCATCAAATATGCCGGCGCTTTTAACGGCAAGGATGGCGTAGCGCAGTTTTTCCAGGCGCTGGGCGCCTCCGTGGAATTCACCGGCTTCGAGGTATCCAACTACCGCGCCGGCGGCAACCAGGTGACGTGCGACGGGAAGGTGTCCGCCATCGCCCGCGCCACCGGCAAACCTTATAACGTGTTCCCCGTCTTCACCTGGACGTTCGACGAGCAGGGCAAAGCCTGCGCCCTGCGGGCCGACGGCGACATGTCGGCAGCGGAAGCTGCTTTTGGCAGATAACTCGCCTGGAACGGGGGGCGATGTGGAGGCTTCGCCGTTTTGCGGCCCCTCTTGCCCCCCGCATCAGATTTGAATATTAACAACTGTCATTTCGGTTAAAATTTGGACCCTTTCGAATAGCCAGGGCTCCAGAGGAGCCGAAATGTTGTTAGAATATGAAGGGTGCCCTTATTTTTAGCTCCGGAGAAGCGCAATCATTATGCTCCTCCGGAGCAATATATCCCTGGAATACCCTTCAAGTCTTAACCGAAATGTGAGTTAAAACTCCTCCCTTCCCTCACGCTCCCCAAACCACCTCCCCTCTGATCTCCTCCCTCATCTCCAGCATTTTCAGGTTCTCGTCATACACTGCGTCCAGCGCGAAGGGCTGCCCCTGCAGCAGGTACTGGTAAATCTGCCAGTCGGTTGGCGGGGTAGGAATGCCGGGAATGTCTTGGAAAGGTACCCATTCGAGGCTTCCTTCGTCACAAGGCGGAGGCGGGATGCGGCTGATATCCACCACGTAAATGAAGCAGAGCCAGTTGTAGTTTGTGGGGGAACTTTCCGCCAGCACGCCGGCGTATCGCAGCTGGGCCTTGCCGACGAGCAGGCCTGCCTCTTCGTAGGTTTCCCGGATGGCGGCGTCGATGGGCCGTTCGTGGGGTTCCAGTTTGCCGCCGATCGGCACGTAGCGGCCCGCGTTGGGTTCTTTATTGCGTTTGAGCAGGAGGAATTCTTCGCCGTGGCGCAGGACGACCATGGCTGCTGTGCGTTTGATGCCGGGGTGGACTTCCATATCAGGGTTGGATTTTTTCGGGAAAAACGGTTTATCAGAAGGGTAAGTTCTGAAAAAATTTTTTCTTTTGAGGAAAAGCAGAAAAATTAGCTACAGAGGATATCCACTATGAAAGTAACGATCAGGGCGGAGGATCCCCGCGATTACGATGCCATCCGGGCGGTCAATGACGAGGCGTTCGGGCAGAAGAACGAAGGGCGGCTGGTAGAAGCACTGCGGGCCATGCCGGACTATATAACCGGGCTGTCGCTGGTGGCGGAGGCCGGCGGCAAGGTGGTCGGGCACATTTTGTTTTCTCCGGTGGAGGTCATCGGCAAGGAGGCGGTGCACCGGGCGATAACGCTGGCTCCTATGGCCGTTTTGCCGCAGTGGCAGGGGCGCGGCATCGGCAGCATGCTTGTGGAGGAAGGCCTGCGGCGGGCGCGGCAGCTCGGGTACGGCGCGGTTATCGTGTTGGGCCATGAGTGGTTCTATCCCCGGTTTGGTTTCCGCCCGGCGAAGAAGTGGGGCATCCGCTGCCCGTTCCCGGTGCCGGAGGCGGCGTTCATGGCCCTCGAGCTCCGCAGCGGGGCGCTGGATGGGGTCAAGGGCACGGTCCGGTTTGCCCCGCCTTTCGATGAGGTATGAGGGGGCAGGCAATTGTGTCATTGTGTATTGGTACATTCGCAGGTAGGGCGATGGATGGTTGCGGGACGGCTGCCTAACCGTCGGAGGACAGCAACATTTTTTCTATAAAACACGGCGACAGCTTTTCGGAATGAAAGGAAAACCGTATATTTGCACCCTTATTCAGAAGAAGTAAAGCAGAGAGCCATGAAAAAAGACATTCATCCCAATAATTACAGGATGGTCGTATTCAAGGATTTTTCTTCGGGCGATTCTTTTGTGACGCGCTCCTGTGCGCCGACCAAAGATACCATCACCTGGGAAGACGGCAAAGAATACCCGCTGGTGAAGCTTGAGATTTCCAGCTACTCCCATCCTTTCTTCACAGGAAAGATGAAATTTGTCGACACGGCCGGCCGTATCGACAAGTTCAACAAGAAATTTGCCAAGACCCGTTTCGCCAAGAAGGACACCGAATCCTAGCCCTTGGACGGGAACAGAGAAAAAGAGCCCCTTTCCTTGCGATCGGGGCTTTTTTATTGGGCCTTGCGCATAACTTATGCGGCCGGCCCTATTAAGGCTGATTCAATGCGCTTATATTTGAGGGCCAGAGCAAACAGAACACCAAAGCCTGTTTTCCCGGCAGAGCGACCTGCCGGGAAAACAGCGCCCTAATCATCGGCACCTATGGTTAGAATCATCCTTTTTGACAACGAGGCCAGAGACCGGCTGCTGCCGCTCACCTTTATCCGCCCTGCCTGCGAGATCCGGCTGGGCATCCTCACGATCCGGGAAAAGTGGCAGCGCTATCTTCAGGGTAAGGTTTCCTACATTACGCAGGATTACCTTGCCGAGAAATATCCCATCGACCACAGCAAGGTCAATTACATCATCAACGGTTCGGTGTTGCCCTCGCCCCAGTTGGTGCGCCTCATCCAGCAGATGGATTTCAACGAGGCTTTCCTTCGGGGAGAAGAACTCATCGCCGCCAAGCTGGATGAAGAACAGATCGAGAACCTCATCCGGGATGAAGACATCGGCGAACTTCGGGGCTACGACCTGGAGGACACCCCGTACATCAAGATCGACAACCTCTGGGATATTTTCATACACAACGCGCAGGCGATCGCCGAAGACTTCGAGCTGCTGACCAAAGGGCGGCAATCCCAGCCGGTTAGCGGTACCAACCAGATCCTGGGGCCGGCCGGCCAGGTTTTCCTCGAACCAGGCGCCCAGGTGGAATGCGCGACCCTGAATACGACATACGGCCCCATCTATCTTGGCAAGGGGACGGAGGTGATGGAGGGCAGCCACATCCGCGGCCCGTTTGCGTTGTGTGAAAATGCAACCGTAAAAATGGGCGCTAAAATTTACGGAGGCACAACCGTCGGCCCACACTCCAAAGTGAGCGGGGAACTCAACAACTGCGTGATCCTGGGCTACTCCAACAAAGCCCACGAAGGGTATCTCGGCAATTCAGTGATCGGAGAGTGGTGCAACATCGGCGCCGACGCCAACACCTCCAACCTGAAGAACAACTACGAGAAGGTGAAGCTGTGGAACTATCCCACCGAGAGCTTCGTCGATACGGGCCAGCAATTCTGCGGCCTCATCATGGGCGACCATTCCAAATCCGGGATCAACACCATGTTCAATACCGGAACGGTCATCGGGGTGTCTTCCAACGTGTTCGGCGAGGGGTTCCCCCGCAACTTTATCCCCTCCTTCTCCTGGGGCGGCAAGCAGGGCTTCCAAACCTACCGGACCGACAAGGCCTTCGAAACGGCGGAACGCGTCATGGCCCGCCGCGGCGTGGACTTTGACATCCAGGAACGCCTTATCCTGCTCCGGGTTTTTGAGGATACGGCTAAGTTCCGGCGGTGGGAAAGGGAGTAAGGAGGAATGGGTGGGAATGGATGGAAATGAAGGGAAATGGATGGAAATACATGGAAACAAGCGCTGAAGCCCTGGTATTCAGTCATTCGCTAATTCACTGATTTTTACCCGGCTCGAAAGAGACGAGCAGTCCATATACTTATGTCAAAGTATTTCCTGCTTCCAACTTTTGTCTCCCGGTATTTTCAATAAATAACTTTCACTTTTGAAACCACCGTTCTGGAAAAGCCTGCTGAGCTATCTTTTCGAATGGCACATCGAAAGTGCGCCGAGCGAGGCCAACCCTCACCTGTACGTCAGCCTGAAGAATGGCCGGTACCAGCTCTGCACGGCCAACGCGGTATATTCCTACGAAGACCTCTACACCAATTTCCTTTGGGCATTTGAGCACATCCAACTGGACGAGGTGCCGGGAGAAGACGTGCTGATACTGGGGCTGGGGTTGGGAAGCATTCCGCTTATCCTGGAAAAAAAGTTCGGCCGGCAGTACCGGTATACGGCGGTGGAACTGGACGAGGCGGTAGTCTACCTCGCCGGGCGGTACGGGCTGGGCCAGCTCTCTTCCCCGGTCGCTACGATCTGTGCCGACGCCTACAGCTTCCTGATGCTGAATGAAGAACAATACGGTATGATCTGTATGGACATCTTCCTGGACGATGTGGTGCCCCGCCAGTTTGAAAGCTCCGAATTCCTCGAAGCCCTGAAGGATGCCCTGGCCCCCGGCGGGCTGTTGCTCTACAACCGGCTGGCAGACAACCCCCGTGACCAGAAAGCGACACAGCATTTTTTCGAACGGCGCTTCCTCTCCGTTTTTCCGCAGGGCGCCTATCTGGACGTGGGCGGCAACTGGATGCTGGTCAACCGCCGGGCAGCCCTGAAACAGGCCAGCAGGCGGTAAAAAAAAAGCTGCGGGTAATACACTTCAGTATTATTTCTTTATATTTGGTTTTTTCCGTAAAGGAACAAATATTGGTAATAGCCCCTAAATAATTCATTCCCAATTGCTTAAGGACATGCGTTCATTGAACATCGACCCATTCCCGAAGGGAAGGGCCCTTTTTCGAAGGACTGCTGTTAAACGCCCATCTCTTCAAAAGAAACAGCCGCAAAAAAGCCTCAATCCCATTAATGAAAAGCAGGTATTGTTATTTCATCAAACACTGCCGTTTCCTGCCCGGCCCAGAGCAGGGTCAGTGCAACGGCGATTTAAGTAGTAAAATTTAACATGAAAACGAGTCTGAAAAAATCAACTATCGCTTACAAGCAGGACGATCAACCAAAGATCACTTTTGACAAAAAAGAAGTTGCCGATTTCTATCCCGAAGTTAGAAGGCGGGTTGACGCCTATTTCAAAAACAAAAATATCGGCAAGCACGCCAACGGCGCCATGATCGCCAAAACGGTATTTATCCTCACGGTCTTCATCGGAAGTTACCTGCTGCTGCTGAGCAACCTCTTCAGCCCGGGCGTGCTCCTGCTCCTGGCCGTTGTCAATGGTTTCTTCACGGCGCTCATCGGCCTGAACATCGGCCATGACGCCATCCACGGCGCCTTATCCGGCAACCAACGGGTGAACAAGGTCATGGGGCTCTGGTTCAACATCGTGGGCGCCAACGATTACGTCTGGATGATCACCCACAACGTCATCCATCATACTTATACCAATATTCCCGACCACGATGCAGACATTGACCAGATTCCCATCATCCGGCTGAATCCCAATCAGGAACTGTGGCCGATCCACCGCTTCCAGTATATCTATGTATTTTTCTTTTATTTCCTGGCCTCCCTGTCCTGGGTATTTCTCAAGGACTATAAGAAGTTCTTCCAGAACAGGATCGGCGGTTACGACAACAGCCAGCATCCCCCCCGGGAAGTGTACCGGTTGTTCTTTTACAAAGCCCTGTATTACACCCTGTTCCTGGTGTTGCCTTTCACGCTGATCGAACTGCCCTGGTACTATATCCTGCTGGGCTTTGTCGTTTTGCACTTCGTCGAAGGGATGACCCTGGCTCTGGTCTTCCAGCTGGCTCATACCGTAGAAGGCACTGCCTTCCCGTCGCCGGACGAAGACGGCAAGATGGCCAACTCCTGGGCGGCGCACCAGATGTACACCACGGCCAACTTCGCCCGCAAAAACCCGCTGGCGAACTTCCTTTTCGGCGGGCTCAACTTCCAGATCGAACACCACCTTTTCCCGCGCATCTGCCATATCCACTATAAGCACATCGCGCCAATCGTGAAGCAAACGGCCGAAGAGTTCAACCTGCCTTATATCGAGAACGATACCTTTATCGGCGCCATCGGCTCCCATATCGAAGTGTTGAAAAAGTTCGGCAGGGGGGAGAT
>JAGFJD010000554.1 GCA_024102975.1 Phaeodactylibacter sp.
ATCTTCATGTGGTTGTTCTGCATCCGCTTTATCGCCATATTTCACTGTGTGCTGTGCTGGAGCACTCCCGCATCCTTCGCACTGTTCATTGCCTTTGTGGCAGTGTTTTTCGTGTATATCTTCCGCCTGGCGCGCTCCATCTGGCTGAACATCAACTTTAAATATGACCCCGGGAAGACGTGATGGTGAGTAGTGGATGGTGGGCGTTGTATCAGTGTATCGGGCCACAACACCACAACACCGCAAAACCGCAAAACCGCAAAACCATACCCATCCAAGACCTCAACGAGGAAGTACTGAACCTGGTGCGCAAGCACTACCCCCAGATCGCCGAACGGCCCCTGCAGGAAGAGATCGCTCAGGTTGGCAAGGTGATGCATTTCAAGGCCGGAGAGATGATCATGGACTTCGGCAGTTATGTCAAGATCGTGCCGCTGATCATCGAGGGCAGCATCAAGGTGTCGCGGGAGGATGAGGAAGGCAATGAGCTTTTCCTGTACTATCTGCAGCCGGGGGAAACCTGCTCCATGTCGTTCACCTGCTGTATGATGAACAAAAAGAGCGAAATCCGCACCGTAGCGGAGGAAGACACTACCATCATCGGCATCCCCACCCGCTATATGGACGAATGGATGAGCCGGTACCCCAGCTGGAAAAACTTCGTCATGCTCTCCTACGACAACCGTATGCTGGAACTCATCCGCACCATCGACAGCATCGCCTTCAAGAAGATGGATGAACGCCTGCTCGACTACCTGGAGAAAAAAGCCGAGGCCAATAACTCCCGGACCATCAACGCCACCCACCAGGAGATCGCCTACGACCTCAACGCCTCCCGCGAGGCTGTCTCCCGCCTGCTCAAGCAGTTGGAAAAGGAAGGGGCGGTGGAGTTGGGGAGGAACAGGATTGAGCTGTTGTGAAATGTGTAAATGTGCGAGGGTGTAAATGTGTAAAAGTACGGGGTCATCCTCGACACTCTATTTACTATTCAAATATCGGATAAGACCCAGTGTCTGATTGCGCGTTTTATCTGCAATCAGATGTAATTCCTCTAATATTTGGGGTGGCAAATACCCGATATCTTCAAAAAGATACAACATCCTTTTTACCTCGCTGGCCGAGCTGGAGGATATTTCATAGAACCGGATTTGATCCTTGTCGCTAAAGCGCCCAAAACCTTCGGCAATATTATTCATAGCCGAAACGGCCGCTCTTCTAAACTGAGACCGGGTATCCCAATCGCTGGAAAGCGCCCCGCTTTTACTATATTCAAATACTTTTCGGACTAAAACTCTGGCGGATTGCCAGCAATGAAGATCTTCAAATCGAGTTACTTTTTCCATAGCTATAGAATTTTAAGGTTTCTATAGTATCAGTCGCAGAAATCCCGAAATTCCATAAAGAAAAAGCAACTTTTTTTTCATTACATACGAAAACCCTCACTTACGCCCCGGACACCAGTACATTTACACTTTTACACATTTCCACTTTTACACATTTCCACACCTCCCCCCCTGTGACCTTCATCACTGCCTCTTTCCTCCCAAAACCCCACCTTTGCAATAAAAACCGCACCAACGATGCAGATCAAGAAATTCTTACCTATACTGGAGTGGCTACCTGCCTATAAAAAGGAAAACCTCAAGGGCGACCTGTCGGCCGGGCTGACGGTCGGCGTGATGCTCATCCCGCAGGGCATGGCTTATGCGATGATCGCGGGCCTGCCCCCCATTTACGGGTTGTATGCCTCTACCATCCCGCTGATCCTGTACGCTATCTTCGGCACGTCGCGCCAGCTGGCAGTAGGGCCGGTGGCCATGGTGTCCCTGCTGACGGCGACGGGCATCGGTGCCATGGCGCAGGGCGGCACGGAGACCTATATCCTGCTGGCCATCACGCTGGCCCTGTTCGTCGGCCTGATCCAGTTCCTGCTGGGGGCGTTCCGGCTGGGCTTCCTGGTCAACTTCCTGTCGCACCCGGTGATCAGCGGCTTCACCTCAGCGGCAGCGCTCATCATCGGCTTGTCACAGCTGAAGCATCTGCTGGGCATCAAGCTGGAGCGCAGCCATTACGTCCATGAGATTTTGATTGAGGCGGGCGCCCGCATCGGAGAGCTCAACATCACTACCTTCCTCATCGGCATCCTGGGCATCGTGCTGATCATGGGCGCCAAGCGGATCAACAAGGCCATTCCCGGGCCCTTGCTCGCCGTAGTCTTCGGCATCCTGGCCGTCTGGGGGCTGGGGCTCACCGAACAAGGCGTGAAGATCGTGGGCGACGTGCCCAGTGGGTTGCCCTCCTTCGTGGTTCCCGGTTTCAGCATGGACGACTTCAGCGCTCTGCTGCCCATCGCCCTGGCCATCGCCCTGGTCAGCTTCATGGAAAGCATCGCCGTAGCCAAGGCCATCCAGGCCAAACACAAGGATTACAAAGTAGACGCCAACCAGGAACTCATCGGGCTGGGCATCGCCAATATCGGCGGCAGCTTCTTCCAGTCGTATCCCGTCACCGGCGGCTTCAGCCGCACGGCAGTCAACGACCAGGCCGGCGCCAAAACAGGATTGGCGGCCATCATCAGCGCCGTGCTGATCGCCCTGACCCTGCTCTTCCTCACCGGCCTGTTCTACTACCTGCCCAACGCCATCCTGGCTTCCGTGATCATGGTCGCCGTATTCGGCCTGATCGACATCAAGGAGGCCGTGCACCTGTGGCATGCCGACCGCTCCGACTTCTGGATGCTGGTCGCCACCTTCGCCGGCACGCTGGCACTGGGCATAGAGCAGGGCATCCTCATCGGCGTGGTGCTGTCCATCGCCATCATCATCTTCCGGACCACCATGCCCCACTTCGCCGTGCTGGGCAAGATTCCGGGCAAACCTCATTACAAAAACATTACCCGCTTCGACGACCTGGAAGTTCGCGAAGATATCCTGATCATGCGCTTCGATGCCCGCCTGTACTTCGCCAACGTCAACTACTTCAAAGACAAAATCGAAGAAGAAATAGCCCGGAAGGGCAAAAAGCTGAAGCTCTTCATCCTCGACGCCAACAGCATCAACGGGCTGGACAGCAGCGGCATGCATGCCCTGGAAGAGGTCATCGATCTGTGCCATGCGCAGGATGTGGAGTTCAACCTGGCCAGCGTAAAAGGCCCGGTGCGCGACATCCTCGTCCGGGGCGGCCTGGTGGACAAGATCGGCGAGGGCAACTTCTTCATGCGCGTCCAGCACGCGGTGGATACTTTCGACGAGAAGGACAAGCGGCGGTATGAGAAGTATGTGCTGCAGACGAATGAGTAGTTCGTTGATTTGTTGATTTGTTGATTTGTTTGATTCGGGATTCGTTGATTCGTATCTACGAATCCCGAATCCAGGATACCGAAAAAAACTCTTCCACACAACCTAACCGAAGCGCCGGCAGTTGTAACTGAAACAAACCGTAGCGCTTATGCCCATCCATAACATCGACGGCATCCTCAAGCATCTTGAGGACAATGCCTCGGACGAGCTGGCCCACCTCGAATCGGTAGGGCCCGAGTTTTTCACCACCGAACAGCTGCTCCGCCTGCGCGGGCAATGGGAGGTCAAGAATTATCTCTTCAAGGCCTTCCTGAAGCTGGTGATCCGCATCGTGGCCATCTCGCCGGTGTGGATCTGCGGATACTACCTCCTCGCTTTTCTCGGCCTGAGATATCTGGCCCTACTTAGCCTCTCGCTTTTTCCCCTGTCTTTCGTTGTGTTCTTCGCCGGGCTGGTTTTCATCTACAGCTACTTCCGGGGCAAAGGGCACCTGGACCGGGTGGGGGAGATGATCGCCGGGGAATTAGGCAAGAGGAAGAGAGGGAGAATGGGTGAAGGGGAAAATGGGTAAGGGAGAAACCACCTTAGAATCATTCTAAATAACCTGTTTTTCACAGAATAGCCTTTGAAGGCACTTTGATAACACCCAAATTGGGAGGGCAAGAATTGTCCCGCCTGGTTATGTGACAGGGCAGGGAAGCAGCCGTACCCAAAACCGATACACATGGACGTCGAAATACTTTCCAGGATACAATTTGCTTTCACCATTTCCTTCCACTACATCTACCCGCCGCTGAGTATTGGACTGGGCCTGATCATGGTGATCATGGAAGGGCAGTACCTCAGGACGAAGGAGCCGGTTTATGAGCAGATGGCGCGGTTCTGGACTAAGATCTTTGCGCTGACCTTCGGTATCGGGGTAGCGACCGGTATTGTGATGGAGTTCGAATTCGGAACCAACTGGGCCACCTACTCCCGCTATGTTGGCGACGTCTTCGGCAGCGCTTTGGCAGCTGAAGGCATTTTCGCCTTTGCGCTGGAGAGCGGTTTCCTTGGCGTCCTCCTTTTTGGCTGGAACCGGGTGAGCCCTCGGGTGCATTTCATCTCAACCGTCGGCGTATTTTTCGGCTCCCTGTTCAGCGCTGTCTGGATCGTGGTGGCCAACTCCTGGCAACAGACGCCGGCGGGCTACCACGTGGTGGGCGAAGGGATGCAGGCGCGGGCCGAGATCACCGATTTCTGGGCTATGGTGTTCAACCCGTCGAGCGTCGACCG
>JAGFJD010000601.1 GCA_024102975.1 Phaeodactylibacter sp.
TTCTGCTCCTCCAGCCACCGGCCGTACAGCGCCTCGTCTTCCGCCGAAGGCTTCTTACCAGTATCGATCACCAGCCAGTTGATCTCCGGGCGCAGGGTCAGGGTCCGGGCGTCCTGCCGGATGCCCACGAAGCCGGCCTGCAGTTTGTAGTTCAGGCGGCGGCCGTTGTAGTCCACCAGCAGGTCGGCGCTGGACAGTCCCATGGGCAACTGGGCGATCTCGATGGCGGGCAGGCCGAAAGCCTGAGGGCGGGGGCGCATTTTTTCGCGCACGGCCGCCCACTTTTGCCGGGCTTTTCTCTTCCTGGCTGTTTTTTTCATCTTCCGCTGCACTTTGGAGTCATTGCGCAGGGCGACGGCCTCGTCGAGGGCGGCGTAAAAATCGTCCACTGCTTTGCGCTCCGTGATCCAGGGGTTGGGCTGTTCGTGGTAGTAGGGAAAAAATTTGGTTATCCATCCGGTGACGTAGCCGACGGCGCCGCAGCCGATGTCGGGCGTCTCATATAGGAAAAAATCGCGCCAGAAGTCCGGGTTGGCCTGCCCCCGGGAGGCCAGGGTGAACTCGCGCAGAATGGGCTGCAGCTCGTCTGTCCACCAGCTCAGCTCATACCGGCCCAGTTGGCCAGTGCGGCGTTCCAGCTCCGCCCAGTCTTCGGGCGTACCCTCCAGCGTAATCTCGGGGATGCCGCAGGTGATTCCCATAACGAAGAGGAAATAGGTACTCATGGCGTCCATCAGCGTCACTTCGAAGGCGGCGCGCTCTGTCGGGCCGGTAGTGGAAAATTGGGCGGAAACCAGGGGTACGACCTCCTTGCTCGTGTATGCCTCGATCTGATCCCGGAACTCAGAGAACACCTCTGGCCAGGGGAAGAGAGAATCGCCGCGCACGTAATCGTCGCGCTGCACGTACAACACCTGCCGGCCTTCGTGTTGTACAAAGTGGTGTCGCAGGGCTTCTCCGTTGGCGTCCACATGCCCGGCGAAGCCCTGGAGGAGGAGCAGCCAGATCATATCGGGAGAGATTGCCAGCGGGCGGTGCCGGGCGTAGGCCTGGTGGGCGGCCACCACGAAGGGGTGGTTGCCGCGGGCGGGGACCAGGGCATAGGATTGGCGGCCGTAGGCTTCCAGGCGGGGCTCCGGGGCGGCCTGGCCAGCGATAGAATTGTTCTTGTCCCGTTCGGCCAGAAAGGCCATAACGTCATGGTAAGGAACCTCCATCAGGGCTTCTTTGGCGGGTTCAACTTCGCAAACCGGGAAGGTAACCTGTGCCAACAGGGCGGCAGGCAGGGCCAGCAGAAGTAGTAAGGATGTCGCTTTCATAAGTAACGGTTTAGGTGTTTAGGTTTTGCGGTTTTACGGCACTACGACCCGGAGTTCATACAGATTTGGTGTGCTGTAAAGTAATACCAAATAAACGATGAGGAGTTAAAAACATTGTGAACAAATGTGTGCTATCGGGCTGGCCATCGCAAGAAATGCCCCGGAGTTTTCGTTATAGGGAAGTTTTCAAAATTCAAAAAACGACAATATGAAGCGGCAGATGCCATTGATGTTCGGATTGTATTTTGTATTCTTCCTCACCCTGTCTCTGCCCGCCGGGGCGCAGGGCATTTTCAAACGCGACAAAGACAAACAAGCCCAAAAGGCCGAACCGGAAAAGCAGGAAGGCCTGTTTTCCATCTTCAGCAAAAAGGAACCCACGGAAAACGATAAAGAGCTGGACGCCGTCAAAGCCCGCCACAAGGAAGCCAAAACCGACGTGCGCGCCTACAAAAAAGAACGCAAGGCCGCCGAGGCCCGCGAAGACGCCGCCCGCGCCCGCGCCGAAGCCATCAAAGCCGAGAAGGACGCCCTGAAGGCGGAGGAAAAAGCCCGGAAGGCGGAGCGGAAAGCGGAGAAGGCCCGGGAGAAGGCAGGGGATGGGGCCTGAAGGCCCGAGTGGAGTGTCCAAAACCATTTTGTCCAGTAGTGTGACCCCCTCACCTGCTCCCCCCGGTCGACCTCATCTCGTCAATCTCCTGGCCCGGCACCAGCACTTTATAGGTTTTCTCCACGACGATCTCCTGTTCTGCTGTAAACCTGCCGATCGCCCGGATGTCCTCGCTGGAAGCGCCGATTTTGACAATATACGTTCCTCCGTCCGCCACCCAACTGGAGCGTTTCGGGTCGAAGGAGGCCAGGTCCTTTACCGTGAGGGTAAACTGAAGGGTTTGGCGTTCGCCCGGCTGGAGCAGCTTCGTTTTGGCAAAGCCCTTCAGTTCCAGGGCGGGCTTGTCCATAGAGGCCTGGGGGGCGGAAAGGTATAATTGTACGGCTTCCCTGCCCGCAACAGTTCCGGTATTGACGATGTCGATAGCGACAGTCAGTGGCCCGTCAAACGCCTCATTGTTCAATGACAGGTTTTCGTAGGAGAAATCCGTGTAGGAAAGCCCGAAGCCGAACGGGAAGGCCGTCTTCACCCCAAAGGTGCTGAAATACCGGTAGCCTACGTAAATGCCTTCTTCGTAAACCACTTCCGAAGCCTTGCCCCGGGAAATCGCGCCGATTTTTTCTTCTGTAGCGCCGGGCAACTCTTCTCCCGGGAAATTATCAGCGCTGGGCGTGTCGCTGTATCGGAGGGGGAAGGTAGTAGGCAGCTTTCCGGAAGGGTTCACCTTGCCGAGCAGGATGTCCGCCAGGGCGTTGCCGGCCTCCTGGCCGCCCTGCCAGGGCAGGACGATGGCGTCGGCCATGTCGCGCCAGCTGGCCGTTTCGATCACGTTGCCGATGTTGAGGATCACGGCCACCTTTTTGCCGGCGGCGTGGTAGGCCTGCGTCACCGTCCGGATCATATCTTTTTCAGCCTCAGTGAGGTAGAAGTCGCCGGCCTCGGTGCGGTCCTGAAACTCGCCCGAATTGCGGCCGATGGTGATGAAGGCCAGGTCGGTTTCTTTGGCTTTTGCGGCTGCAGCGGCTTCGCTGAGCGGCATTTCCGGGATAGGAGGGAGCAGCTCGAAGAAAAATTTCTTTTCCGGCAGTTTCGCTTTTTCTTTCGCGATGTATTGTTCGTAGGCAGCTTTCATGCCCGCGTCGACCGGGTAGCCGGCATTTTCCAGTCCTTGCACCAGGGAAACGGTATAGGCCTCGTTCACGTCGCCGCTGCCCGTGCCTCCGGCGACGAACGCGTAGGATCCGTTGCCGAAGGCGGCGATTTTCAAGCCCTTTTGTACCAGAGGCAGTACGCCGTTGTTCTTCAGCAGCACCGTCCCTTCCGCTGCGGCCTGCCGGGCAATCCGGGCGTGGGCGGCCAGGTCCGGTTTGTCGGAATAGGCGTAGCCCTGGAAGGCCGGCGATTGCAGGACGATGGACAGGATGCGTTTCACGTTGGCGTCCAGCACGGATTCCTCCAGCGATCCGTTTTTCACGGCTTCCAGGATGGCTTTGGCCTGGCCGGGGTTGCCCGGCATGATCAGGTCGTTGCCGGCCTTCATCTGGGCCACGGGATCGTCGCCCGCCAGCCAGTCGGTCATGACCAGCCCTTCGAAGCCCCATTCGTCGCGCAGGATGGTGTTGAGCAGCTCGCCGTTCTGGGAGGTATACGTCCCGTTCAGCTTGTTGTAAGAACTCATGACCGTCCAGGGCTGGGCTGCTTTTACAGCGATCTCGAATCCGCGCAGGTAGATTTCCCTCAAGGCCCGTTCGCCGACGATGGCGTTGACCATCATGCGGTTAGTCTCCTGGTTGTTGGCCACGAAGTGTTTGATGGACGTGCCTACGCCGTTCGACTCTATCCCGTTTACGACCGACGCGCTCATGTAGCCGCTCAGGACGGGGTCTTCCGAGAAGTACTCGAAATTGCGCCCGGCCAGGGGGTTGCGGTGGATGTTCATGCCCGGCGCCAGCAGGATATCTGCGCCGTATTCTTTGACCTCTTCGCCCATGGCCCGGCCCACGCTTTCCGCCAGTTCCACATCCCAGGAGGAAGCCAGCAGCGTGGCGACGGGGAAAGCCGTGCAGTAAAAGGTTTTGTCGCCGGCGCCTTCCCGTGTCGGCTCGATTCGCAGGCCGGCCGGGCCGTCGGCCAGGACAATGGAGGGGATGCCCAGGGAGGGGACCGGGAAAGTGCTGCCCGCTGCTCCGGGCACTTTTTCTTCCTGCTGCAGTTCGATGATGCCAGGTATGTTCATGCCCATGCCGACTACCAGGCCTGCCTTTTCTTCCAGGGAAAGACGAGGCAGCAGGTCGGCTAGGCGATCAGCCAGGGGAAGGCTGGCGTCTTCGTACGGGTCTTTACGGCCATTCTGGTTGAGGTCTGTAAAGGTAGATTGTGCCGCCAACTGGAAAGCGCAAAAGAGCGGTAAAAGCGAATAAAATAAGGGGGCCTTTTTCATAAGTATGAATTTTTCATTGTGTCATAGTGACGCAAAGGTAAGGTAAAACAATTATTTTTCCCAACTTTGCAGGAGAAAAAAACAAAACCATACGACATGCCGCCCTTTCAGGTAGAAGAACTACACCCTGGTTTATCCATCGACTGCGTCATTTTCGGATTTCACGAGAATGAGCTGAAGGTATTGCTGCTGAAGCTGAAAAACCTGGATAAATGGGCGCTTCCTGGCGGTTTTGTCGAAAAGGGAAAAGACGTCGACGAGGAGGCCGCCCGCGTACCGGAGCAGCGGTCGGGGCTGAAGGGCATCTTCCTCCGGCAGTTTCATTTGTTCGGGAGTGCCGACCGCAATGACAAAGGGCACGCGGCGTTGCTGGTGGAGAAAAAAATCATTCCCGGGGAATTAAAGGGGTGGTTCGAACAGCGCTTTGTCTCCGTGGGCTATTTCGCTCTGGTGGAATATTCGAAAGTGGAACACCCGAAACCGGACTATACTTCTGAGGCGTGCGAATGGCGCTACCTGAAAGACCTGCCCGACATGATCCTCGACCATAAAAAGATCGTGGCGAAAGCGCACGAAGCCCTGAAGAAGGAGCTGAACTATCAGCCGGTCGGGCTGGACCTGCTGCCTGATCAGTTCACCATGCCGGAGTTGCAGGCGCTTTACGAAACTATTCTGGAAAAGCAGCTCGACCGCCGCAACTTCCGGCGCAAGATCCTGAGTTACGACATTCTCATCCCAACCGACAAACACCGGACGGGCGTGCGGCACAAAGCGCCGCTGCTCTATGAATTCGACCGGGAGAAGTACCGCCGGGCGACGCTGGCGGGGCTGAATTCGGGATGGTGAGAGGGCAGGTAGGTGGCTGGATTGTTATATTGCTGTTATGCGAATCCAGGGCTAAATGACCTGCCACGGGCCCAGCGGGCCGTAAAATAGGCAGCAAGAAGCAGAAATCGTTGCCCTTAGGCCCAGCGGGCCGTAAGGTAAAAGGGTAATGAGCCTGAATACGAGGGTGACATTCCGGCCCTCTGGGCCTAAATCGATACTTTAGTTTTCTTTTCTACCAACATTTAGGCCCTCCGGGCCAAGTCTCGGGGGTTGGAGGCTTTGTCTCCCGGAGCGGACCTATGGATTTATACTGGCGAACGCGTGGTTTTGTCAGGAACAAAACCAGCGATGCCAGTATATACTGACCCGGCGGGTTTTGTAGTCGACAAAACCTGCCGTGCGTCAGTATAGCTCTGGATTCGCATATTGTTATATTGTTATATTGCTGGTAAACAGGACAAGAAGAACATCCCCTATGCTCAACACTGCTCTCGCCCTCCCCTGCGGCGCCACGCTTCAGAACCGCCTGGCCAAGGCAGCCCTTACCGAGCGCCTCAGCCGGGCGGATTATTTGCCCAACGAGCTGCACCGCCGCCTCTACCGGAAATGGTCCGAACAAGGCCCCGGCCTGCTGATCACCGGCAACGTCATGGTCGACAAGCGCTACCTCGAATCGGCGGGCAATGTAGCCGTGGAAGATGAAAGAGCCCTGCCTGCCCTTCGGGAGTGGACGGCCGCCGGCAAAAAGGAAGGGCAGCACCTCTGGGCGCAGATCAGCCACCCCGGGCGGCAGTGTTCCATCCTTTGCACCCTGCGCCCGCTGGCGCCTTCGGCGGTGAAACTCAGGAAACTGGGCCTGTTCGCCCAGCCCCGTGCCATGGCGGAGGCGGAGATCGAAGACGTCATCCGGCGGTTCGTGCGTACCGCCGAGCTGTGCAGGCAGGGCGGCTTCACCGGCGTGCAGTTCCACGCCGCCCACGGCTACCTGCTCAGCCAGTTCCTCTCCCCGCGCACCAACCGGCGGACGGACGCCTGGGGCGGCGCCCTGGAGAACCGCGCCCGCCCGCTGATGGCCATCCTGCGGGAAGCCCGGCAGGCGCTGGGCCATGACTTCCCCATCAGCGTCAAGCTCAACTCGGCCGACTTCCAGCGGGGCGGCTTCGGCGAGGAGGACGCCCTGAGGGTGGTGCGCATGCTGGACGATGCCGGTATCGACCTGCTGGAGATCTCCGGCGGCACCTACGAGCACCTGGCCTTCCTGGTCATGGACCAAACCGAAGTGAAGGAAAGCACCCGCCGCCGGGAGGCCTACTTTCTGGATTTTGCCCGCAAAGTGCGGCAGGTGAGCGACATCCCCCTGATGGTGACCGGTGGCTTCCGCTCCCGCGCCTTCGCCGAAGAGGCCCTGGAGGAGGGCGGGCTGGACGTCATCGGCATGGGGCGGCCTTTCCTCACCGAGCCTCATCAGGTGGGCGCTTTCCTGCGGGGCGAGCTGGAACAGTTTTCCACCCTGAAAATACGCACCGGCATCAAAAGCCTGGAGGACATGGCGGAGGGCGGTTTCTACGCCCGGCAGCTCATCCGCCTGGCGGAGGGCAAAGCGCCCCGCCTGGATATGAACCCGCTGGCGGCGGCCGTTTTTATGCCCCTGCATGAGATGAGCAAGGCAATCGGAAAGCGGTTTTAATTTAAATCAAAGTTTTTCAAATACTCCTCCAACGGTTCCAACCCCACGCTCGCCCGGCGAATATCCACGGAATCCGGGTTTTCAATGGGGTAAAGGCTCCAATTCACAATCTGAGAACCATAAACTTGCGGATAGTTGTTGTTCACCAGCAACCGGTCGGTCATCAGAACAAAAGTACTTTCTTTAAGGCCCCCGGTTTCTACTTCCTGCTCAAAAGCCGGATAATAATAGGCCATCAGTTCCGGCTCGTTGTGCTGCACCATGAGCCAGAATGTCCTCATTCCCTTTTCCCCCAGGGTTTCCGCACTGGGGAAGCCACAGTTCTCCACCAGGGAGACGATCTTCATGCGTTCAAAATCAAAAAGCCCCATCGTATCGGGTATTTGTTCGCTAAATGCAGAAGGCTGGGCCCGGTAAAATTCTTCCATGGCGTACCGCAGGCTGTCGCAGTTCAAATCCAGAATCTCAATCCCATTTCGGGGGTCGTAGCCCATATTGTTGAGCAGGATGGCCGTGATGCGGTCCTGGTGGTTGGCAGGCCGAACGACAACTTTCCGGATGATGCGGTTTTGATCCAGGTAATAGTCTCCGGCCAGAGCCCCTTGCTTCAGTTTTTGAACATCATGCCCGTCTACTTTTTTTCCGTTTTGTTTTAAAATCACTGCCTGCTCCAGGCTGAATTTGCCAGAGCGGTGCAGTTCCAGCAGTTCTGCCCGCCCGGCTTTGATCAGCGCGGTGCCGGAAGAGTGGCCGCACCCCGTCAGGAGAAACAAGCCAAAACCACTAATAAGGAGGCTGTTGAACAGAGTGCGGATAGCTATGGCCATAGAAATAAGAGTTTTGTGTGAACAATGAAAGCGCGAATGTCGGACATGCAATTTAGCAAAAGCGGGGTCCGGATACTCCCGGCAAAATGTTAAGATACGTCCGGGCGCCGTTAATGAGCGGTTAATAAAGGAACTTTCTTACTTTTGAGTGTTTGTTCAAGCCCTTTAGAGCTTTCATCCGGAAAGATTTGGGAGGCCATCCAAGCTAAAGCCATAGGAGAGCGAACAATATAATAATATAACAATATAACCTCCAGCACCATGCCCGTACGCACCTACATTCGCCCTATAGCCTTCTGGCTGATGCTGCTTGGCCTTACTGCCGCTTTTATCGGCATGATCAGGCCCTTCCTGCTGGCCCTGTTCTGGGCGGCCCTGCTGGGCTTTACCTTTAACCGCCCCTACCGCATCCTGCGTTGGCGTCTGGGCGGGCGGGAGAACCTGGCGGCGGGGATTTGCGCCCTGCTGATCATCCTCATCGTCGTCGTGCCGGCGGTGCTCATCCTGCTGGCGCTGGTCAATGAGAGCGTAAGCGTATACCAGAAGATACAATCGGGAGAATGGGACCTGGCGAGCGTCGTGGATTTTATCGAGGGCCTGTCGCCCCGCCTGGAGGAAGTGCTGTCTATGGCCGGACTGTCTCCTGAAGGGCTGCGGGAGAAGGTGAGCGGCTTTGCCGTGACCGTCACCGGCCTGCTGGCCGACCGCGTGTTCAACTACACCCAGAACGCCATTGCGTTTACCGCCCAGTTCTTCCTGATGCTGTACGTGCTGTTCTTTTTCCTGCGCGACGGCCGGAAGATGCTCAACGCCACCATCAACGTCCTGCCCCTGGGCAACAAATGGGAGCGCACGCTGATCGACCGCTTCGCCAGCGTGGCGCGGGCCACCCTGAAGGGGACGCTGATCGTGGCCATCGTGCAGGGCAGCATCGGCGGGCTGATGTTTGCCATCCTGGGCATTCAGGGCGCTCTTTTCTGGGGGGTGGTGATGACCATCCTGTCTCTGCTGCCCATTGGCGGCAGCGCGCTGGTGTGGGCGCCGGCGGCCGCCATCCTGGCCTGGCAGGGCCTGTGGGGCAAGGCCATCGCCCTGGCCATCGTCGGCGCGCTGGGCATAGGCCTGATCGACAACCTGCTGCGCCCCATCCTGGTGGGGCGGGACACCAAGATGCCCGACTTCCTGGTGCTGCTGGCTACCCTGGGCGGCATCGCCTGGTTTGGCCTGAGCGGCTTCGTGCTCGGCCCGGTGATCGCCGCGCTCTTCCTCACCTTCTGGCAGACGGCGGGCAAGGACTATGGCGGGGCGGAGGAGTGAGGGGGGTGGACGGTGGACGGGCTGAGGTGCACGGTGATAACGGTCATTACCTCAATTCCGGGATTTTACTTATCTTATGTGTGCGTATTTTCGCCACAAACAGGCTCTTTTAACATAAAACAAAAGTACCTAATTGGGCTGGATTGCCATTTTTGCCAGTTTTCTTGCCACAAAAACACCAAGACCCGAAACCCGCACCAAATTTTGTGGGATTTTGTGGTTTAGCGTTTTCGTGGCAAATGTCCGGTCCGGATAGTTGCGAACAAAATCCATCGCCATGCAAACCCCAACTTTTCCCTTCACCGACGAATCCCGCCACCTCCTTGCCTATTTGCCCTGGAGGACGATCCTGGAATGGAGAAAAGCGGAAGCCGAAGCGGGCGGCGAGGGAAACGGATTTCATTTACATCCGTATATTTACGCCCACCGGTCCGGCAACGTCAGTGAATATCTTCGGGAAGGAGATGTGATCTGGCTCTTCACCCTGCCTTACTATGGCAGGTATGCCTCCCTGCCTTCCCTGTACGCCATGCTGGCAGTGGAAGATAAGGCGGATCAGGCCGAAGCGCCGGATGACAGCCGGCAAGCCCGGGTTCCGCATTATTTGAAAGAGACGGGCGGCCCGAAGCTCTGGCGGTACGTTTTTTTCGGCAACCGGAAAAACAGCCGGTATTTTCCCATCAATAATTTTTCCGCGCTGCTCCGGCCGATGCTGCCCGAAGAGGCGGCCCGCCGGCTGGAATCTGCCCCTCCGAACGGATATGGCTTCCTGGGGATGATCTTCCAGCAACCCCGGGAGATCACCCTGCAGGAGGGGGCATTGTGTTTCGAATTCCAGCAGCGCCTGCAGGAGCGGAAAACCTGGTTTCTCAGCTACCGCCCTCAGGGAGAAGGGGAGGGGGTAAGAAAGCTGGCGGAAGAGCTGCTCGGTGCCGGCTTCAACTGCCGGGTAGGCCTCAACCGGGAGGCGGGCAGTATGCCGAAGGCCGCCGGAGAGCGCCTGGACATGGGGCTGTTGTCCGCCGTGGCATCCTGCGACGGCCTGCTGGCCCTGGAGAGCGAAGCCTACTGGCAAAGCTACCAGGCCGGCCTGGAATACGGCGCCGCCCGGGCACTGCTGGATGAGCAGCCCGGGTTCCGGTTTCTGGAAGCTCCGGCCTCTTCCCTGAATGCGAAGGAGGAGCGCCGCAGGTTGGTCGAAAAGGCCGGCCGTTTTGGGGGTTACCAGGAGGAGCTTGAGGAGAAACGAAGTTCCGATGGGGTGGGGTCAGGTGAGTAGGGGAGTGGGTGAGTGCCCGGATCAGAACTTTGCTTTTCCGGATACCCGATATTCCGTTAAACTGTCGGATATTTGCGAGGATATCGCAACTTCTGGATCAAAGCAACGGAAAACCATGGCTAAATACCTCGACAACTGGAAGCTCGTCCTGGCCCTGTGCCTCACCCTGGGGCTGGCGCCCTACTTTCCCGAACCGCACATCTGGGGCAAGATCAAGTGGATACGCGGCGGCGCCGTCGGCATGGGCCCTATCGATTGGGTGGATTTTGTGGTGCACGGGCTGCCGTGGGCGTTGCTGTTGCGCTTAGCCCTGAAAAGGATTCCATAGAATGGCTCTTTTAAACCGCTTCCATTTTCCCTTCCGATGCAACTACGCAACCACGAACCCATGTTTCACACCATCATCATCGGTGCCGGCCTGAGCGGCCTGGTTACTGCTTACGAGCTGAAAAAGATGGGCATCCCGCCGCTGGTCCTGGAAGCCAGGGCGCGCTATGGCGGCCGCATCTGGACGCTGGAAGGGGAGGGGAGGGCCACCCCTCTGGAGATGGGCGCCACCTGGTTTGGCGACAAGCACCAGCACCTGATTGGCCTGATGCTGGAGCTGGGCGCCGGCTATTTCGACCAGCACAGCCAGGGAACAGCCCTGCTGGAATCCATGTCTTTTGCGCCGCCGCAGCGGTTTGAGCTGCCTGCATCGGAAGAGCCTTATCACCGGGTGCTGGGCGGCAGCAGCTCCCTGGTCGAAGCCCTGGCGAGCCGTATTGGCGAGGAGAACATCCGTTGCAGCACGCCGGTCAGGGAGATTCGGGAACAGTCGGACGGCCTGCTGGTCCTGGCGGAGGATGGCGCCGAATACCGGTGCCGGCACGTTGTGGCCGCCCTGCCGCCCCGCCTGCTGCTGAAAACCATCCGCTTTTCCCCCGGCCTGCCGAAGGAGGCCGCCCGGGTGATGGCCGGGACGCACACCTGGATGAGCGAGTCGGTCAAGTTTGCGGTGGAATACGAGCGGCCGTTCTGGCGGGAGCACGGCTTCGCCGGGACGGTATACAGCCAGGCCGGCCCGGCAACCGAAATCTATGACCACACCAACTTTGAAGGAACGGCCTTCGCGCTCAAGGGGTTTTTGTCGCCGGGAACTGCCCGCCTGAAAGCGGCCGACCGCCGGGAGATGGCCCTCCGCCAGTTGGTAAAGCTCTTCGGCCTGGAAGCCGCCAATTACCTTTCCTATACCGATTGTCCCTGGGCGGCGGAGGCCTACACCCACCACCCTTACGACGGCTACGTCCTGCCCCATCAGAACAGCGGCCATCCCGTTTTCGCCCGGCCCCTGATGAACGGCCGCCTCTTCCTTTCCGGCTCGGAAACATCGCCGGAATTCGGCGGTTATATGGACGGGGCGGTGCTGTCGGGCCTACTGGCGGCAGACCGGGTGGCGTTGCTGTAAGGTGGCCAATATCTGTTCAATTTCGAATTGCTGCCTCCCGCATTTGGCACCCTTTCAAAAATTCCGCCAGGCTGAACCCCTTTTGTGGCTTAATATTGTTATCTTTATTCAGCTTAAAAAGCGGACCGAGCATGCAGAAAAAAAAACGATATTTTAATACTTCCGGCCCCAATATCCCATCCGAACATTATACCCTCCTGCGAAAAAATCTCATTGAAAAGGGTATGGATTTGGTTTCCGGGAATCGGTATTTTACCATCTGGGCTCCGCGGCAGACGGGCAAGAGCACCTATTTTCGATTGTTAGCCGAGGAATTGAGAAAAAAGGGATACATCGTTTGCCATGTAAATGTCGAAAATTTTCTGAGCGCCGATGAAAAAGGATTGCTTCAGTCTATTAGTTATGATATTGGATTAGCATTAAAGCGCCCCATCAAGGTTGAAAAATTCAGTGAATTTCATGATGCTATCCGGCAAATTCAAGATGTCAAATTTGTTTTTATCGTCGATGAAGTCGAAGGGGTTAATCCGGCTATTTTCGGTCAGTTTTTGCACACTATCCGCAACCTTTACCACAGCCGGGAAAAACATTGCCTGAAAAGTGCCATTTTAGTGGGCGTAAGCAATATCGTCGGTGTAGCGCAAGACAACGCCTCTCCTTTTAACATTGCCGACAACCTGGAAGTACCTTATTTCACGACAGAAGAGACACTGGAACTACTGGGGCAGCACGAAGTGGAAACAGGCCAAATGTTTGAAAAATCAGTAAAAGAAAAGATCAGCCAGATAACCGCTAATCAGCCGGGTTTGGTCAATGGATTTGCCTACAAGTTAGTGGAGGAATGCAAAGGGAAACCGGTGATTGACTATGAAGATTATCTGGAAGTAGAGGATTGGTATTTACGCCTGGCTATAGACAAGAATGTAGCTAATATCCTGAACAAATCCAGGCAATATCGCCCTTTTGTCGAAAGGCTTTTGTTTCGCGATGAAGAAGTGGAGTTTGACATAGACCGGGAGGCGATACAAATCCATCAAGGAAGCCGCCCTGAAATACAGCTTTGAGACCTATATTTCGCTCTTCCTGGAACGCATCGAGGCCAAAAGCTACCTGGAGGCGGACACCGGCCTGGGGCGAAGCGATATTATCGTCAATTTCCGGGCGCGCGAATACGTCATAGAAACCAAAATATACCGCGATAGCTATCAGGCCCGGAAAGGCCTGAAACAACTGGCCTATTATTGCCAATCCATTGATATTCCTGAAGGGCTCTACCTGCTATTTGCATCTAACCAATTACAGGTGATGGGCATAGAAGAAGGCGTACAGGAAGTGGAAGGCGTCAAAATCCGAATATACATCGTTTGGTATGATGAGGAAAAGGATTTTTAACGATGGTGAAGTGCAATGAAACTGCCACCAGCCTGCCTCAGAAACATGCTATGAATAAGCCAGCCGCTCGGTTTTCGGCGTTTGCAGTTCGGCACATCCGGAAAGTAGAGATGCATGCCTGCAGGCTGATCCCTGCCCAATAATCCTGCCGTTTGAAGATACAAGCCGGCCGTCGTATTGTTATATTTAAGGTACGTGTGTGCTGAGCATCCGTTACATATTGCTCCGATCGCCCGATTCTACCCGTCTGTAGCCTTGGCGCAGGCGGGCACTCACTCAAAAACCAACCCCTATGCCAGCCACCTATTTCCAACGCTCCGGGCTGCGGCGGTACTTTCAGGAGACCGGCGAAGTATGGCTCTTTGCCCGGCGCTTTTTCAAAGAATCTCTGCACCGGCCCTTCGAGTGGAAGGAATTGCTCCGCCAGTGTTTCATCGTCGGCAACCAATCGCTGTTCCTGGTGGGCATGACGGGCCTGATCATGGGCCTGGTGCTCACCCTGCAGACGCGCCCCACCATGGAAGATTTTGGCGCCGAGGCCTACATGCCCGCCATGGTCGGCGTTTCCATTATCCGCGAGATCGGGCCGGTGGTGATCGCCCTGATCTGCGCCGGCAAGATCGGCTCCGGCATCGGCGCCGAGCTCGGCTCCATGAAGGTAACCGAGCAGATCGCCGCTATGGAGGTATCGGGCACCAACCCCTTCAAATACCTGGTCGTGACCCGCATCCTGGCCACCACGCTGATGGTGCCGCTGCTGGTCATCTTCGGCGACGCCATCGCCCTGTTCGGCTCCTTCCTGGTGGAGCATGTGAAGGGCGACGTTTCCTTCCGGCTCTTTTTCAATAAAGTCTTCCGGCAACTTGGATTTGGCGACCTTATCCCGGCAACCGCCAAGACCTTCTTCTTCGGCTTTGCCATCGGCCTGATCGGGTGCTTCAAAGGGTATACTTCCAAAAAAGGGACGGCCGGCGTGGGGCGGGCTGCCAATACGGCCGTGGTGGTGGCCTCGATGCTGTTGTTTGTGCTGGACTTTGTCGCCGTGCTGGTAGCGGATATATTCTTTGATTTGTGAATGGATTGCACTGAAGAAGGGGAAATACATGGAAATACATGGAAATACATGGAAATACATGGAAATACATGGAAATACATGGAAATACGTGGAAATACGTGGAAATACGTGGAAATACGTGGAAATACGTGGAAATACGTGGAAATACGTGGAAATATGGGGAAATGTATGGAGATGGGTAGAAATGTATGGAAACAGGGGGAAATGGAACCTTTGATTCACATAGAGAATTTGTACAAGTCCTTTGGCGGCCTGCACGTGCTAAACGGGTTTTCGCTGGATTTGTACGACGGGGAGAACCTGGTGATCGTGGGGCGGTCCGGTTCGGGGAAGTCTGTGCTGCTCAAGTGCATTGTAAGGCTGCTGGAGCCGGACAGCGGTACGTTGGAGGTGCTGGGACAGCCCGTCCCGCAGCTGAGCCAGTACGAGATGGACCGCCTGCGCACCGAGGTCGGCTTTTTGTTTCAGGGCAGCGCTCTGTACGACTCCATGACCGTGCGCGAGAACCTGGAGTTCCCCCTGCGGCGCCACCCGGAGAAGATGAAGGGGCACGATGTGGGAACGCTGATCACGAGTACTTTGGGGAGCGTTGGCCTGGCCCATACCGTAGACATGATGCCGGAAGAGCTCTCCGGCGGCATGCAGCGGCGGATCGCCCTGGCGCGGACGCTCATCCTCCGCCCCCGGATTATCCTTTACGACGAGCCGACCAGCGGGCTGGACCCCATCACCGCCAAGGAGATCATCGAGCTGATGCTCCGGATACAGGAGGAATACCACACCGCCGCCCTGATCATCACCCACGATATGGACTGCGCCCGGGTAATCGCCAACCGGATGATCATCCTGATCGACGGCGAGAACTACGCCGAGGGCGCGTACGCTGAATTATCAATGTCGCCTGACCCGCGGGTCCGGGCTTTTTTCAAATAGCTTATGGCACACAAAACGGAAGATACGGTTAAACTGGGGATATTCATCACCATAGCCGTGGCGCTTTTCATGGTTGCGGTTTACTTCATTGGCAGCGAGGAGAACATGTTCGGCGCCAACCTCCGGGTCAGTTCTATCTTCAGCAATGTGAACGGCCTGCAGCCGGGCAACAACGTCCGGTATTCTGGCATTAATGTGGGTACAGTGGAGAGCATCGTGCTGCTGAACGACACCACCGTGCAGGTCCATATGAAACTGGACAAAAACGTGCAGCCCTTCATCAAGAAGGACGCCGTGGCCAGCATCGGCTCCGACGGCCTGGTGGGCAGCATGCTGGTCAACATCAGCCCCGGCAAAGGGACGGCAGGGATCGTGGAGGAAGGGGATGTCATGGTATCCTACAGCCGCGTGGAAACTGAAGAGCTGCTCAACACCCTGGGCAAGACCAACGAAAATATCGCCCTGATCTCCAACGACCTGCTGCGCATCACCAACCAGATGGCCAAGGGCAAGGGGGCCATTGCCCTGTTGCTGCGCGACACCTCGCTGGCTGCCAGCCTGCGCCAGGCCGTTTTCAACCTGGAGGCTACCGCCGGGCACCTTGCCGTCACCGGCGCAGAGCTGCAAAAGCTGATGGCGGAAGTGAACGGCAGCTCCGGCCTGTTGCATCAACTGCTGCACGACACTACCGTTGTGGCCAACCTGAACAGCTCCATTGCCCGGGTGGACACCCTGGCCGCCCGGGCCGAACCCTTTATACAGGAATTGCAATCCTCCGCCGAAAGCCTGTCCGCCTCCGGCGCCATCCTGCGGTCGGTGCTGGAAGAACTGGACAACGGCCGCGGCCCGGCCGGCCTGCTGCTCAAAGACAGCGCCGCCGCCGGGGATATCCGCCAGATCCTGGAAAACGTCGAGCAGAGCACTGCCCGCTTCAACGAGAACATGGAGGCGATGCGCCATAATTTTCTTTTCCGGAAGTATTTCAGGAAGAAGGAGAAGGAAGAAGGCGGGGACGGGGCGCCGTAGGCAGTGGGAATGCTGCCGGGATTGAAGCTGGGGTTTTTCGCGAATATTTGTCCAATTGTTTTTTTGTTAACCCAAAAAATTAAAAGTCATCAGACAGGGAATATGTGGGCAAAAAGTGGTTCAAGTACTTGGATAGTTGGAGAATTTTGCTCTTTTTGAGCTTTGCCAATATTGGCTTTTTGTGCTTATAAGCATGTTTGGGGGGAAGCTGGAGTGCCGGCCGGAGCGCGCTGTGGTCTCATTGGCGGGCTGCCATGAGCCCGTTTAAACCCGATGACCGTCAGACTGTGTCAAAAGCCAAACACTGGAATCATAAACTATTGACAATCAATGACTATGGTTTTGAGTCTACGGGTTTTGGCACAGTCTGCCGTTATGTGCCTTAAATGCTATTTTTTTTCCATTTCGATTATCAATTGCATTTATTATAAATCCAACCAAATTTTCTCCATCAAACATTCCATAGGAAAGAGCATAATCAACTGCCATTTCCCATCTGTTTTTATAATAATTTTTGTCTGTGGGTACTTTAACATAGTAATTCTCAAAAGATTTTAAAAAGCAAGCAGCAATTATATCAAATTCTATGTTCTCTAATTTTTTTACTATCAAAATTTTATAGGTTATTCGTTCTTAAATTGTAGCCAACGTCCCGGCTAGCCGCAGTACGGAGCATCGCGGAGTATTGTCGGCTAGCCATTGTGTGTGCCTCGAATGGGCATCAAAGATGACCGACGGAGGCTATCGGAACAAAGATAGCCCAAAGGCGGGAATCTTTCACTCTAGGGAGATGCAAGTTCTCCTCACGCTAAAGTAAGTATGCGTGTAGCAAGCCGCAAGGGTTTCCGCCGTGAGGCGGAGTCTGAAGTAAGCGGGACTGCAAAAGCTGGCATGTAAGAACATGAACCGCATAAGAGGCATGGATGGAAGCATCAAAGTACAACTCCTGCAAGGCGAATACCGCCCACAATTGGCCAGAGGGGTTAAAATCCCCAAACCCAGCGGCGGTGTTCGTCAACTGGGCATCCCTAGCGTCATGGACAGGCTGGTACAACAGTCCATCCATCAGGTACTAAGCCCGGCCTGGGAAAAGGAGTTTTCGGCCTTTAGCTACGGATTTCGCCCGAAACGCAGCGCACAGGACGCTCTCCAACAAGCCGTCAAGTACATCAATGCAGGCAGACAATGGGTGATAAGCCTGGATTTAAAATCATTTTTCGGCCGGGTAAATCACGACAAGCTAATGGATTTGGCCTTTCTGCAATTAGGCGTGGAAGCGAGTTGGGCCAGGCGTTTTGCCTACTCCCGCAAGGGTGGTTGGGCGATAGCCTGCAGTCCGATCATGGGCACGGCGGTGACAGAAAGCCGACTCAGGCAAAGGGGGTATATCCCATTTTTGGAATATTACCTCAACGTCAAGTACGGCAACAAAGCCAAGCCCAAACCAAAGTAGAACGTGATGTTGTTCCATGAACCGCC
>JAGFJD010000604.1 GCA_024102975.1 Phaeodactylibacter sp.
ACATGACCGGCGGAGGCATTTTGCGCTCTTGCCACATGGGAAAGGTATGCCTTATATCCAATAGCCTTATTTGTTCATTTTCAGTAAATACTCTTACTATGACCATGTTTACTATTAACAGATTATCCCTTTTGGCGGTGTTGTGCTTATGGGCCGGCGCTGCTGCTCATTCCCAGGCAGCACTGACGGGCTGCGACGACGGCGACCCCTGCACCATCGACGTAGAGGACGTCTGCGGCAATTGCTTCCACATCCGGGTGGATTGTGCCAGCCTGGATTGCGATGATGGCGACCCCTGCACGGTGGACGTCCTGGACATCAACGGCAACTGCCTGCATTTCCCCAAAAATTGCGACGACGGCAACCCGGCGACCATTGACTATTGCGACAGCTGGGGCAATTGCCAGAACGACCTCGTCGATTGTGACGACGGCGACCCCAATACGATCGATTACATTGGGCCGGACGGCCAGTGCCAGCACGTCCGGGAGGTGTGTTGCGACGACGACAACCCCTGCACCGACGATTACTTCGACCCGCAAACCGGGCAGTGCGTCAACCAACCCAGGGACTGCGACGACGGCAACCCCTGCACCATCGATTCCTGCAACCCCAACACCGGACAGTGCGTTCACCTGCCCCGGAACTGCAACGACGGCGACCCCTGCACCATCGACTACTGCGACCCCTATACCGGCCAGTGCGTCCATCAACCCAAGAATTGCGACGACAATGACCCCTGCACCATCGACTACTGCGACCCCTATACCGGCCAGTGCCGCCACAAGCCGAACCCGAACTGCAATCCCTGCCAGGGCGTCAACTGTGACGACGGCAACCCCTGCACCATCGACTACTGCGACCCCTACACCGGGCAGTGCGTACACAAACCCAAGAATTGCGACGACGGCGACCCCTGCACCATCGATTCCTGCAACCCCTACACCGGCAACTGTATCAACAAGCCGAACCCGAACTGCAATCCCTGCCAGGGCGTGAACTGCAACGACGGCGACCCGTGTACCATCGACTACTGCGACCCCTATACCGGCCTGTGCGTCCACAAACCCAAGAACTGCGATGACGGCGACCCCTGCACCATCGATTCCTGCAACCCCTGGACCGGCGCCTGCGTCAACAAGCCCGACCCCAACTGCAGTCCCTGCCAGGGTGTCAATTGCGATGACAACGACCCCTGCACCATCGACTACTGCAATCCCTATACCGGGCAGTGCGTCCACAAACCCAAGGACTGTGACGACGGCGACCCCTGCACTATCGATTCCTGCAATCCCTGGACCGGCGCCTGCGTCAACAAGCCCGACCCGAACTGCAATAACCCCAACCCGTGCTACGGCGTCAACTGCGACGATGGGAATCCCTGCACCATCGATACCTGCAATCCCTATACCGGGAACTGCGTCTACACGCCGAACCCGAACTGCCAGGTAGCCTGCAGCTTCACGCAGGGCTTCTGGGGCAACGCCGGCGGCTCCTTCAACGGGCAAACCACGACTCAGATCCTGCAGAACATCCTGTCCAGCGGGCCGGTAGTGGTAGGCGTAGCCGGGCCCGGCGGCCGTTCCTTCTCGGTCAGCCAGGCCCAGTGCGTGATCAAATTGCTGCCGGGCGGAGGCAACGCTTCGGTGCTGCCCGCCAACATGGGCAACATCACCGTCCAGTCGCCGAACTGCGGCGTCGCGCCCGTGCCTGCCTACAGCGACGGCCGGCTCCAGAACATCCTGGCGGCCCAGACGCTGACGCTGGCCCTGAATGTCCGCTACGACCCGACGCTGGCCAACCTGCCGCTAAGCCAGGCCTGCGTAAGCTTCCCCTGGTCAGTGCTGAACAGCCTGCCGGCCAACCCGACCGTGCTCGACCTGCTCAACCACGCCAACCGGGTGCTGGCGGGAATCGCCAACACAACGCCCAGCACCATCAACAGCGCCGTGGCCACCATCAATGAGTACTTCGACGAGTGCGCATCGATCTGCTCGGCCAGCAGTACGGAAGCCGATCCCGGCCCGTCCGGAGGCCTGGAGGTGGAAGCAGCGTCAGCGCTTGCCGAAGAAGGTTTCCGCCTCTATCCCAACCCGGCGAGCGGCGCGGTCATGGCCGACCTCAAGCAGTACCAGGGCCTGCCCGCCACCCTGCAGGTGTACAGCATGCTGGGCGGCCTGGCTTACGAACAGGAATTTGCCGAACTGCCGGCAGATCCGGTCCGGCTGGAACTTCCTGATCTCAGCAGCGGCCTCTATTTCCTGAAGGTCCGCATCGCCGGAGAACAGGAAATGGGCAAGGAGTTTGTGATTAGCAGGCAATAAGGCTGCGGGAACGAAGTTCCCATGCAGTTATTTCATTGCCGGGTGCCGACGGCTGTTTTGGGTTACTGATTATCCCCCCTGATCTTGCCCCGGGCCGTTGATTGCCGGCAGCAACTATGGCGCTCCACCGTATTTTTCAGGTGGGGCGCCATTTTTTTTTCTTTCCTTAACCTGGGATTCACTATTTTGGAGGCTAAGAAACCAACTTCATGAAGCGGTTCGAAGCCCTGGACGCCTTTCGCGGGATGACCATTTTTTTCATGATCATCGTCAACACGCCGGGAGACTGGCGGGTGACCCTGTCGCCCTTACTTCATGCCCAATGGCACGGTTTCACGCCGACAGACCTGGTATTCCCCTCTTTTCTCTTCGCCGTAGGCAACGCGTTGGTATTCGCCAACCGGAAATGGGAGGGAAGGCCTTTTGGCGCCTATTTTGGCAAAGTCTTCCGCCGCACCGTCATCCTTTTCCTGCTGGGGTACTTCATGTACTGGATTCCCTTTTATAAATGGGCGGATACGGGCAGCCTGATCCCCATTCACATTTCGGAGACGCGCATCCTCGGCGTCCTGCAGCGCATCGCCCTGTGTTACTTCGCTGCGGCGTTGATGGCCCGGTTCTTGTCGGAGCGGGCGCTATGGGCATGGTCTGCTGCTATCCTACTGGCCTATTGGCTTATCCTTTCCGCTTTCGGCGACTATACCCTGGAGGGCAACGCGGCCCTGAAGCTGGACCGCTTCCTCCTTGGCGAAAAACACCTGTACATGGGCGAGGGCGTCCCCTTTGACCCGGAGGGCCTGCTGAGCACCCTGCCTTCGATTGTCAACGTCCTGGCCGGTTACCTCTTCGGGGCGTACCTCGTCCGGGGGGAGATCGATTATGAAAAGCTCGCCAAAACGATGCTCGTGGGCCTGGCCCTGCTCCTGGCCGCCTATCTGTGGGATTTCGGCTTTCCCGTCAACAAGAAGCTCTGGACCAGTTCCTACGTGCTGCTTACCGTCGGGCTGGACCTGCTGGTCATGGCGGCCATCCTGTATACCACCAACCTGGCGGCCCGCAAAGTAAATTACCAGTTCTTCCTGATCCTGGGCATGAATGCCTTGTTTATTTACCTGCTTTCCGAATACCTGGCCATCTTCATGCACTTCATCCGGGTGGAGGAAGGGGTGTCTTTGTTTCAGTATACCTATCGCACCGGGTTTGAATGGATGGGGCCGTACATCGGCTCGCTGGCTTTTGCCCTGGCTTTTACGATGGTTTGCTGGGCGGCGGGGTGGTGGTTGTGGAGGAAGGGGGTGTATATAAAGGTGTAAATGGAAATGTTTGGAAATGTTTGGAAATGTTTGGAGATGGGGTGGGAATATGCAGAAATGTGTGGAAATGTTTGTCAGGCTTAGGAACGTTTAAACAGGTCGGCAACCTCAGCTACCAGGCGACATTCATGTCCTTCTTCAATTAGAAAATGGGCAAGCGTTCTGCCAAGATGCACATCCAATAAAAATCTCATGCCCGCTTTTCAACCAGTGGTATAAATTTATCCTCTGTCGCTAATGCTGAGAAGCTGAGGGCTTGAAGAATATCTTCTCTTTCCAGAAAAGGAAAATCCTCGAGAATCTCTTCAAAAGACATACCATCAGCTAAATAACCAACCAAAGTAGCAACCGGAAAACGCATTCCCCTGATACACGGCTTGCCGAAACAAACCAACGGGTTAATAGTGATTCTTTGGAAACGAGGATGGACTAGTTCCATATTTTTTTAATTTATCCAACCAATATTACGAAAAAGGTTATCAACAATCAACTACGATTTCCGAATAATATCCTTATTTTGAATTATATCATACCCGGCACATTCATTCAAAAGCCCTAACCATGACAGACGCAACGAAAAAATACACCACCATCCACTACCAGGGTTACCTGGAGCTGGAAAAAATCCTCAACGCCCAGCATCCCCGCTCGGCAGAGCTGGAAGAACGGCCCGCCCACGACGAGATGCTGTTCATCATCGTCCACCAGGTTTACGAGTTGTGGTTCAAGCAACTCATCCACGAGCTGGAGTCCGTCGTGGAGATGTTCGAAAAGGAATGGGTTGACGAGCGCAACATCGGCATCGCCGTGGCCCGCCTGGAGCGGGTCGTGGAGATTCAGAAACTGCTCATCCAGCAGATCAGGATCATGGAAACGATGACGCCGCTGGACTTTTTGGATTTCCGCAACTACCTCTTTCCGGCTTCCGGCTTCCAGAGCTTTCAGTTCCGCAAGGTCGAAGTCCTGCTCGGGTTGAAACCCAATCAGCGGCTGACCTACAACGAAGCCCCTTACACGGCCGTCTTCACCGACGAGCAGCGCCGGGAACTGGAAGCGCTGGAAAAGGGCAACACCCTGTTCGAAGTGGTGGAAGCCTGGCTGGAGCGGACGCCCTTCCTGGAATTCCGGGGCTTCAACTTCCTGGAGTATTACCGTTCTGCCGTACAGAAGATGCTGGAGCGGGAGCGGGCCGCCATCGAGGCCACCGAATACCTCGGCCCGGAGAAAAAGCGCATGCGCCTGGAAATGCTCGGCAGCACGGACACCTACTTCCAGTCGGTGCTCGACCCGAAGGCTCACCGGCAGATGCGCGAGGAAGGCAAGCTGCGCCTGTCGTACAAAGCTTCCATCGCCGCCCTGCTGATCAACCTCTACCGGGACGAGCCCATCCTGCAGATGCCCTTCAACCTGCTCATGCGCCTGATGGACATCGATGAGATGCTGACCACCTGGCGCTACCGCCACGCCCAGATGGTGCTGCGGATGCTGGGCCGAAAGGTGGGCACCGGCGGGTCCAGCGGCTATGACTACCTGCACGCCACGGCGGTGCAACACCACATTTTCAAGGACCTGCACAACATTTCTACCCTGCTGATCCCGCGTTCAGAGCTGCCGGAACTGCCTCAGGAGCTGCGGGAAGAGCTGGGGTTTCATTTTTCCCAGAAACGTTGAGCAGGGGCCGGTTGCCGGCTTTGCCCGGGGTAGAGTTGGTTGTCGGCATCCTGAACCGGCAACCGGCAACAAGCAACTCCCCTACCCCTGCCCGGTGACATTCCTCATTTACATTTTGCGGCTGTTCTCTTAAATTGAAAGGCACTTAATTTTCGATTCCCGCAATTCAAATGAGGCGCTATGGCATACGTAAATACCTACAACCCTGGATATGTGGAATTGCACCGTTCCGGCGAACTGCAGGAAAGAGTAAAACGGGCCCTGGCCGGCCTGGAAAGCTGCCGGGCCTGCCCGTGGGAATGCGACGTCAACCGGCTGGAAGGAGAAGAGAAAGTATGCCGCACCGGCCGGCATGCGCGGGTAGTCAGTTACTTTGCCCACCAGGGAGAGGAAGACTGCCTGCGGGGCCGGCGCGGCAGCGGCACGATCTTCTTCGCCCGGTGCAACCTGCGCTGCGTTTTCTGCCAGAATTTCGACATCAGCCAAGGGCCCGCAGGCGTGGAAGCCAGCCCTGAGCGCCTGGCGGAAATGATGCTGGAGCTACAAGAACAGGGCTGCCACAACATCAACTGGGTGACGCCCGAGCACGTCGTGCCGCAGGTGCTGGAGGCCATGCCTCATGCTATCCAAGGAGGCTTGCGGCTCCCCATAGTATACAACACCAGCGCCTTTGACGCTCTGGAAAGCCTTCGCCTCCTGGACGGGATCGTCGACATCTACCTGCCTGACTTCAAGTACTGGAGCGAAAAAATGGCCAGGCGCTACCTGAAAACCGCCCGGTACCCGGCGGCGGCCAGGGCGGCAATCCGGGAGATGCACCGGCAGGTCGGCGACCTGGAACTCGACGAACAGGGAATTGCCCGCCGCGGCCTGCTGGTGCGCCATCTGGTTATGCCGGGAGCAACGCAGGAACTGGCCCAAATCATGCAATTCCTGGCGCGCCAAATTTCGCCCCATACCTACGTCAACATCATGCCCCAGTATTTCCCGTCGGGCCGGGTCAGCGCCGAAAAATTCCCGGAGATCAACCGCCGCGTCACGAAAGAAGAGCTGGCTGACGCCTACCGCCTGGCCCGGGAGGCAGGCCTGTACCGCTTCGACGAGCGGTCGCCCCGGCGTTATCTGGTTTGGTGAAACAATGCCTGAGCACAAGAGCAAGAACCATTATTTTTATAACGATTATAAAAGTAATGATTACAATTATAATGATTATGAACATAAAGATTATAAAAGTAACGATATTTTCTATCCTGACACTGGGGTTATCCTCCCCTGTCCTCGCCCAGGATGCCTACCAGGAAAAACGGGAAAGCATGGTGCAGCGCCAGATCAGGGACAGAGGAGTGAAGGACGAGGCCACCCTGCGTGCCCTGCGCACCGTGCCCCGCCACCTGTTCGTCCCGGAAAACTACCGGAGCCGGGCTTATGAAGACGGCCCGCTGCCCATCGGCTACGGGCAGACGATCTCCCAGCCCTACATCGTGGGGTATATGACAGAGGCCGTCCGGCCACAGGCTGGTTTCAAGGTCCTGGAAGTTGGTACCGGCTCCGGATACCAGGCGGCGGTACTGGCTGAGATCGCAGACAACGTGTATACCATCGAGATCGTGAAAGAACTGGCTCAGCAAGCCGATTCCCGGCTGAAACGAATGGGCTACGACAACGTGGAAGTCAAAACCGGCGATGGCTATCACGGCTGGAAAGAACACGCCCCTTATGACGCTATTATCGTCACCGCCGCCGCCGAGTTCATCCCGCCCCCTTTGATCGAACAATTAAAGCCCGGCGGCATCATGATCATCCCGGTCGGCTCGCCCTTCATGGTGCAGACCCTGATGCTGGTGGAAAAGAAAGCAGGCAAAACGGTATCGAAGAGCCTCTTTCCGGTGCGGTTCGTGCCGTTTACGAGGGGGGGGTGAGGATGGGTGCATGGGGGCATGGGTTCATGGGGTCATGGGGCATGGACCATTGGAACCATGTAACCGTGAACCCATGAAACAGTGGATCATGGTCCCACTGGCTCACGGTTCAGTGAACCAATAAACCAGTGAACCAGTGAACCAATGAACCAGTGAACCAGTGAACCCATGCCTCCTCGCTACACCCTCCCCATCGCCCTCGCATCCGCCGCCGTGCTTGCTTTTGAGCTGGGGCTGATGCAGGTATTTTCCATTACCCAGTGGTATCATTTTGCCTATATGGCCATTTCGGTGGCGATGCTGGGATTTGGAGCGGCGGGAACTTTCCTGGCTTTTTTCGAGGAGAAGCTTCTGGACCGTTTCGAGCGGGCATTCCCGCTTCTGTTACTGGCCTGCGGGTTGGCGATGGCGGGCGCCTGCATCCTGGCGCAGCATCCGGCCGTCCGGTTCGACACCTATCTGTTGTTTAGCGACTACCGGCAGGCGGGCCGCCTGCTGGCCACCTATCTGATCTTTTTCGTTCCCTTTTTCCTGGCAGCCCTGGCCATTGGGTTGGCCTTTGTCCGCTTTTCCGGGCAGATCGGCCAGCTTTACTTTGCCGACCTGCTGGGCACTGCCCTGGGCGGGTTGCTGGGCATTGGTTTGCTATGGCTGTTCCCGCCCGGCCGGTTGCCGGGGCTGGTGGCCCTGCTGCCCGTCCTGGGCGGGTTGATGAGTATCCCCAGGCCTGTGGGCAAACTATGGTGGGTGGCGGTGCCCCTTGCCCTTGTCCTGGTGGGCGCCGGCATCGCCGGGGTGCCGCGCCTGCAGCCGTCCCAGTATAAAAGCCTCAGCAAGGCCCTGCTGTTGCCGGAAGCGGCCGTCGAGGCCGAACGTTGCAGCCCCTACGGGTTGCTGCAGGTGGTGTCAGCTCCGGCGCTGCGTCATGCTCCGGGGCTGAGCCTGAGTTTCCAGGGCAAAGTCCCCGTCCGGAAGGCGTTGTTCAACAACGGCGAATGGGTAGGTGCCGTGACGCCCACGCCGGCGCCGGACTCCGCCTTTATCCTGGATTTCACTACCGCCGCCCTGCCCTTCCGCCTTTGCCGGCCGGACAGGGTGCTGGCCCTGGAGGCAGGTACCGGAGAACCGGTGGCCCACGCTCTTGCCCACGGGGCGGGCAGCATCAGCATGGTGGAATCCAACCCGGCGGTGCTCTCTCTCCTGAAAGGGCAACTCGCCGGCGAGACGGACAGCCTGCTTTTTCAACCGCCGGTCAGCGTTTCCGAACTGGAGGCCCGCACTTTCCTCATGGCCGACACCCAAACCTACAGCCTCATCCTGCTGCCCATGGTGAGCACTTTTGGCGGCGGCGCCGGCCTGAACGCCCTGCAGGAACAATACCTCATGACGCAGAAGTCCTTCCGGGAAATGTGGGGCCGGCTGGGCGCCGAAGGCATGATCGGCCTCAGCTGCTGGCTGGACTATCCCCCCCGCTATCCCCTCCGGGTGCTGGCCACGCTGGTGGACATGCTGGCGGCGGAAGGCATCGGAGAGCCGCGCCGCCATATCATAGCCGTCCGGAGCTGGGGCGCCATCACCTTTGTGGCCAAACGGTCGCCCTTTACCCGCCGGGAAACGGCGCGCGCCCGGACCTTCTGCGAAGAGATGCTGTTCGACCCGCTCATACTGGATAGCCTGCTGCCCGGAGAACGGCAGCAATACAACCAACTGCAGGACACGATGCTTTTCCATTACGCCGACGCCATCCTCTCTCCGGCCCGCGACAGTTTCTACCGGCAGTATCAGTTCAACGTGCAACCCGCCACCGACGAGCGCCCGTACTTCTCTCAGTTCCTGCGGTGGAAGAGCCTGCCCGCGTTGGCGGAGCAGTGGGGCAGCCGCAACCTGCCCTTCATGGAGCTTGGATACCTCGTCGTCGTCCTTACCTTTTTCCAGATCCTGCTGGTAGCCCTGACCCTGATTATCCTGCCACTTTTCCGGATCGGTTTCCGGAGCGGCGACAGGGGCTGGGCCCTGTCCTATTTTGGCAGCCTCGGCCTGGGGTTCATGTTTGTGGAGATCATCCTCATCCAGCAATTCACCCTGTTCCTGGGCAAACCCGTTTTTGCGACGGCCCTGGCCATCAGCGGACTGCTGGCGGCTTCCGGGGCCGGCAGCTGGTATACGTCGCGCTGGAAGCAGGCCTCCGGGAAGTTATGGCTGATCCCGGTGTTCATAGCCGCCCTGTTGGGGGTATATGCCGCCGTATTGTTGCCGGCGCTTCGGAGCGCTGTGGGGCTGGCCCCCGGGGCGAAGCCGTTCGTCCTCCTGTTGGCGGTTGTCCCTCTGGGCTTCCTGATGGGGATGCCTTTCCCGCTTGGCATCCGGCGACTGGCCGGCGGAGGCCGGGGGGCAATCTCCTGGGCGTGGGGGGTTAACGGCTACTGTTCGGTGATCAGCACCGCCCTGGCGACCCTTATTGCTGTCGAGCTGGGCTTCTCCTGGGTGATGGCCCTGGCCGGAGGCGCCTATGCGCTGGCCGGCGTAGTTAGTGTTGCCAGGACGAAGTTCCGGGGCAGTTATTAGTTCCCCTCGACAAGCCCGGGGCCAGGTTCGCTGGTAATCAACCGCTTGGGTTTCCGGTTTGGAAATAACCAATTTCGCCCCGAGCGAGTCGAGGGGAACCAATGCTGACGCTAACGGTCAGCATCCTGACAATGTCCAACATTCGTCAGGACAACGGCATTTTGTTCCCGGCGGGAAAATAACTGCCCCGGAACTTCGTCCTCTGGATACCAGCGGGACGGGGGTTAAACGGGCGGCCACCTGATTTTTTTTCTCAAAACTGCAACTTTATCCTGCGTTTGCAGTAAACCCAATTGCGACTTTAATTCAACTGCAAGTTTCCCCTTGACCTTTGCCAGGGTTAAATTGGCAATCAGAATCATTCAGGAAGCGTAAACACGCATTTTTGTAGCGCGCTGTTTCCAAAGAAGGAGGCGTTACAAAGCATACCAGCTTACCAAAAGAGTTCCGGCTTTCTATCAGCCCGCGAAGGAGAAGAAAAGAGGGTTGAGCCTATCGCAACAAACTTCCGTTGCAACCGTACAAGCATTGCAATAAACCGGGTGAGGCAAGAAATCAGGGTCAGGCGGAAGCCAGGCTTAAAGAGAAAACCAAGCCAGAGATGTAATAAAATACTACTATCCTTAAACTACACAAACATGCAAGTGAAAAGCACCAGATTATTTATGGCCTTGCTCGTTCTCCTTCTGGGGATGGCGAGCCAATCCTGCGTAGGGTATAAAGATCTGGTCACCTTTAATGCGATTGACAACGTCCCGGAGAACTTAATCTCGGACAGCACTATCCAGGTGACCCCCAATCCCAGATTTGAGGATTACAAGATCCGGCCTTATGATCAGTTGATGATCAAGATCAACGCATTTGACGGCAGCACGGAGGAATTCCTGAACCGGGAGTTCGGCGTTGCCCAGGGCACGCCCAATATCCGGAACCTGCCGGAGGACATTTACTTCCGGAGCGTCAGCGTCAGCGATTCGGGGACGATCATCCTGCCGCTGCTCGAAGAAATAGAGGTAGGAGGGCTGACTGTACTGGAATTGAAGGCCAGGCTCGACGAAAGCTACAAGCCGTACCTTCGTTTCGTATCGACCAACGTCAAGCTGGCCAACATGCGGGTCACCGTTTTGGGCGAGGTGGCCAAGCCCGGCGTTTTTTATTTATACCAGGAAAAGAACACCATCCTGGACGCCATCGGATTTGCCGGCGACTTCACCGAGTTCGGCAACCGGAAGCGGGTCCGGATGATCCGGCAGACCGAAGATGGTTCCAAGACCATCTTTCTGAACCTGAGCCGGCCGGAGTTTGCCGCAACGGAGTTTTTCTATGTGCAACCTCAGGACATGATTTACGTAGAACCCCTCAAGGCGAAATCGTTTGATGTGAGTTCAGAATCCGTGGGGTTGGTTTTTTCAGCGGTTTCCCTGGGAGCGCTACTGGCAAACATTTTCATAAAATAAAATTAACTACTAAACAATCGCCCCTATACTATTGACGCTATTGTACCTGATCGAACAGGGCGCCGTTTAGAATAAAGCGACAAATATGGAAAGCCCAAAATTAACCGGCAGCAATCTGTATGCTGACCTTAACCTGGAAGGTTTACTGAAAAAAATATGGGAGAAGAAGCTACTCTTTGCCTTCAGTGTGATCCTGTGTGCGGGCATCGCCTATGTGTACGCTAAGGTTACCCCCCCGCTCTATGCGGTGAAGACGACGCTGCTCATCGACTCCGACGGCAACAGCCGCAAGCTGGGAGACAGCAAATACGTGGAGGGAGGCGTCGGGCTGATCGACATGGAAAAGAACCTCTCCAACGAGATGGGCATACTCAAGTCGTACAGCCTGATGGAAAAGACGATGCAGGACCTGAACTTCCAGGTGTCCTATTATGTGGGCACCTGGTATAAGGAGCGGGAGGCTTACGGCTATTTCCCCTTTGAAGTGGAGCTGATCGACACCAGCGCCCAGATGTACGGCGCCCGGTTTTACGTCGAGGTCCTTTCCGACCAGCGATACCGGCTAAGTGTCACCGCTGAAGAGTTTGACGTTTCCAACCCGGCCAACGGAACGACGCGGACGGTGGAGCGGGATTTCGAATTTTCCGACACTTTTTTCTTCGGCAAGGAAGTCGTCCACGATTACTTCCACTTCATCGTCAAAAAACCGGACTACAAGGTCGTGCTGGAAGATTTTGAAGGCCAGGAACTGTCCTTTCAGATCAACAGCATCTCCGGCCTGGCCAAGGCTTATTCTTCCAAACTGGAAGTCTCGCAGGTCGACATCAACGCCAGCATCCTCAAGCTGAACAGCCTGGGCCAGGTGCCCAAGAAGGAGATCGACTTCCTCAACAAGCTCACCGAGCACTATATCCAGAGCAAGCTGGATGAGCGGGACGAAATCGCCCTCAACAAGGAATCCTTCATCCGGGAGCAACTGGCCAACGTGACGGATTCGCTGGCCAAAGCCGAGTTGCGCCTGGAGGCTTTCCGCAGCCGGGCCCAGGCCGTCAACCTGACCCAAACGGCCACCAATGCCCTCAACCAGGTGCAGGACCTGCAATCGACGAAGGCGCAGCTGGAGCTGAAAGTCAAGTACTACAATTCCCTGCTGGAATACCTGAGCGACACCAGCAGCATAGATAAGATCATTGCCCCTTCCGTGGCCGGGATCGAGGACCCGCTGCTCAACGACAACCTGCTGGAGCTGAAGCGTTTATATTCCGACCGCTCCCGGCTCAAGTATTTTAAGGGCAACAAGAGCTACGACCTCGAGATCATCGACCAGCAGATAAAGGCCACAACCCGTTCCCTGCGGGAGAACCTCAAGAACCTGATCAACTCGTCCATGCTGGCCCTTAACAACCTGGACAAGCAGATCATAGGGTACGAAGGGACGATCAGCCAGCTGCCCAGCAGCGAGAAGCAACTGCTGAACTACCAGCGCAAGAGCAACCTGTACGAAAACCTGTTCAACTACCTGAGCCAGGAACTGGCCAAGACCGGCATCGCCCGGGCCGAGGACATTCCGGACACCAAAGTGCTGGACGCTCCCCGCATGGTGGGCGACGGGCCGGTAGAACCCCAGAAGGGCATGCTCGTCATCCTGGGTTTCCTCATCGGCCTGATCCTTCCGCTGGGGCTGGTCATCGTGCAGCACTCGATCGATGAAAAAATCCAGGACATCGCCCAGCTGGAAGCCGCCACCAAAATACCGGTTGCGGCCAGTATCGCCCATGACTACAGCGAGGTGAAGCCCACGCTGGCCAACGACGTGCAACTGGAATGGCAGGTGCAGGAATCCTTCCGGGACCTGTGTGCCAAGATTCAGTTCCTGATCACCGACCCGGCACAGAACGTGATCGGGCTGACCTCTACCGTTCCCAACGAAGGGAAGACCTTCTGCGCCCTCAACCTGGGCATCAACTTCGCCCGGGGCGGCAAAAAGACGCTCATCATCGATTCCGACTTCCGGGTACCCAGCCAGTTGAAGGAGGACGGCGCCTTGAAGAAGAAGGGCTTTTCCGACTATCTCAAGAGCGAATCGGTCAGCATTGAGGAGATCATTCACGTCAACGAGCATACGCCGAACCTCCATTATATACCGACGCGCATCGAGGAGAACTTCAACCCGCAGGAGCTGCTGACCAGCCCCCGCCTGGCCCCGCTCATCCAGAACCTGAAGGGGTCGTATGACTATATCATCATCGACTCTCCGGCAGTCGGGCTGGTTTCGGATTTCCTGCTGGTTTCCAAATTCCTGGATATCCAGCTGTTCGTTATCCGGAGGAAAGTGTCCAAGATTTCCTTCCTCTACGGGCTGGAAAAACTGATCAAGAAAGGCAGGATGAAGAACACCTTCCTGATCTTTAACGATGCCATCGGCAAGTCCTTCAAATATGGATACGGAGACTACAGCTACGGGTACGGGTATGGATACGGGTACGGCGAAGGCAAAGGAAAAAGAAGAGGACGGAAAAGAGGCCCGGAGAACGGATACAAGAACGGCGTCCAGAACGGGCAATCCGACACAAAGAAAAAAGGCATTCGGGAATAGAACCCAAAAAATAAGGCCGGGCTTTTCTCCGGCGGCGTACCGCGAGGCGTGTTAACAACAAGCCGGGTACGCCGCCGGGAAAGGCCCCGCCCCTGAAACTCCCCCCAGTTAATAGCGTTGGCCGGCATGTACCCCCCCTTCCCCCGCCGGGACTGGCGACGATATGCACGCTTTTACCCTTTTCCAGGAGCTTTGTTCAAGGCTATGCCATCGGCCACAGTGACCTTTTGCTGGCGGCCAGATCGACAGCTTGACAACATTTTTTAATTATTACAACAAATCGATATTTAACATGAAAAAGACCGCAATTGTCTGTGGAGCCGGAGGTTTCATAGGAGGCCATTTAGTCAACCGCCTTCAGAAAGAAGGATACTGGGTACGGGGGGTTGACCTGAAAGAAAACGAGTACGGCAACGACAAAGCCGATGATTTTGTGATCGGAGACCTGCGCGACCCTCGCGTCTGCGAATCCCTTTTTGACCGCAAGATCAACGAAGTATACCAACTGGCTGCCGATATGGGCGGCGCGGGTTATATCTTCACCGGCGACCATGATGCCGTGGTGATGCACAACTCTGCTCTTTGCAACCTCAATATGCTGGAGGCCAGCCGCATCAACGGAGTCGACAAAATCTTCTACTCCTCTTCGGCTTGCATGTATCCGGAGTACAACCAGCTGGATCCCGACAACCCCAAGTGTTCGGAGGACTCGGCCTACCCTGCCGCTCCCGACAGCGAGTACGGCTGGGAGAAGTTGTTCAGCGAGCGCCTGTACCTTTCCTACATGAGGAACTACGGCATGGAAGTGCGCGTTGCCCGTTTCCACAACATCTTCGGCCCGCAGGGCACCTGGGACGGAGGGCGCGAGAAGGCACCGGCCGCCCTGTGCCGCAAGATCGCCATGGCCGACGACAACGGCGAGATCGAAATCTGGGGCGACGGCCTGCAGACCCGTTCTTTCCTCTACATTGACGAATGCCTCGAGGGCGTGCGCCGCCTGATGGAATCCGACTGGGCAGGCCCGGTAAACATCGGTTCCGAAGAAATGGTGTCCATCAATGGTTTCGTGGATATGATCGCCAAGGTAGCCGGCAAGACCATCCATAAGAAACACATCGAAGGCCCGACCGGCGTTCGCGGAAGGAACTCCGACAATGCCCTGATCCACGAAAAGCTGGGCTGGAAACCCACGCAACCGCTGGAAGAAGGCATCCGCCAGACCTATGAGTGGATTTCTGAGCAAATCCGGATCAGGGAAAGCGTCGAGGCCTGAGAATAGGGCGGCCCTGTCCGGGTATTTTCGGGGCAGTTGTTTGTTGCCGGTTGTTTGTTGCCGGTTGTTTGCTTTGCGGGCGTTTTGCCCATCAACAGACAACCATCAACGAACAACCATCAACCGACAACAAACAACCGGCAACGCCGACCCGCCGGCGCCCCGGCCTGCCAGGACAGCCCCCGTTTTACGAGTAAACAGGATTCCCCTTATTTTTTTGTACAGGGCAGGCCTGGTTCAGATACGATAAAGCCGGCGCGATGAAAAGGCCTTTCAGCCCGCAAGCCATTTGAAACAAGCATAATACCCAAGAAATACATACATCTCATGAAACGAGAACAGCAAGGCAAGAAGTTCCACGTCGTTTATCTGGGAGAGTCCGGTTTCCCGGTGGGCCTGGCGGCCATCCAGAAGACCATCCTGCTGGGCAAGGCTCTCATTGCCACCGGCGCCAAGATGACGGTGATCAACCGCAGAGGGAAATTCAAGCCTGGCCAGCCCGTAGAGGTACAGCCGGAAGGCGACTACGAAGGCATACACTACGTATACACCACGGGAACCGTATACAAACCGCAGGGCTTCCTGCGCCGTAACCTGTTGAAGCTGAAGGGCATCATCGGAGAGTATCGCTACCTGCGCCGCCTGGCAAAAGCCGGCGACCTGGGCGCGGGGATCATCTCCTGCCGGGATTTCATCCAGGTGGCTTTATATCGCCTGTATTCCTGGCTCCTGGGCTTCCCCATCGCCCTGCTGTACGTAGAATTCGCTTCTGCCATGGAACACCGGCGGGGCCTGTATACCAAGATCAATGATTATCTGTTCGACAATTTCATGGTCAAACGCATGGATGCGGCCCTGCCCATCAGCGAGCTGCTGGCCGACAATTTTCGCAAGGTAGCGCCCGGCAAGCCCATCTTCAAGATACCGGTCATCTGCGATTTCAAGCCTTTTGAGCAGCCCAAACGGGAAGGCCGGAAACCTTATTTTCTGTATTGCGGCGCCCTTTCCTACAAGGAGGTCGTCGATTTTATCCTGGACTCCTTCGACAACATGCCCGGCCAGTCGGACGTGAACCTGCACCTGCTGGTGAGCGGAGGCAAAAAAAGCGAATACGAGCAACTGGACGCCGACATCCGCAAGATGAAAAAGGGCGACAAGGTCCGGGTGTTCTCCAATGTCCCTTATTCCGAACTGGTCGACCTGTACGTCAACGCTATTGGCCTGCTGATACCGCTGCGCCCCACGTTGCAGGACGCCGCCCGTTTCCCTCATAAGATCGGGGAATACACCGCTGCGGCCAATCCCATCATCACGACCCGGATCGGGGAAGTACCCCATTACTTCGAAGATGGGAAAACCGCCCTGATCTCCGACAATTACGACGTGGCCGAGTACGCGGAAAAGATGAAATTCGTCGCCGACAACCCCGGGGAAGCGGCCCGGATCGGCGAGCAGGGCAGGGAGCTGGGATTGCGCGAGTTCAACTATATCAACTACGGGCCCAGGCTGAAAACATTCCTGTCCGGCCTGAACGGCAACGGGAAGCACGCCTGATAACCGGGAGGCAGCGGCAGCGCCCCAGCCTTCGTATTGGCATTGGCGCATAGCAGGCGACATGACAGAAAGTTGCAAACCGGGCGGGCCCCTTTTAGCCGGGAAAAAAGAAAGAATGAATACCCCAACTACAGTGTACATACAATCTAACAAGCCTTTGACAACAGAGAAATATGAGCCGCCGAAGAAGAACATTCAGGGAAAATAAAGCCTACGAGGCCGACCTGCTGGTGCTGGGCAGGCGGATCTGGGAGAATAAATGGTTATTCGCCATCAGCGTATCGGCATGCGTGGCGCTGGCCTACCTGTACATCCAGGTGGCCACCCCGGTGTACCAGGTAAGCACGTCCCTGCTCTTTGACCTGACCGGCAAGAACCGCGAATTCAGCGAGAACTTCAACCTGCTGGGAGATGAAGTGATGGTCATGCAGCGGAAAAAGAACCTCTACAATGAAATGGGCACGCTGGGTTCTTTTCACCTGCTGAAGGAAACCATGGAAAACCTCAACTTCGACGTGTCTTATCACACCAGCCAGTGGTACGGCGCTGAAGAGCACTACGGCTTCTTTCCCTTTTCGGTAGAGCTGATCGATTCGCTGCCGCAGATGTACGGCGTGCCGTTTTACGTAGAGATCCTTTCCGACCAGGAGTACCGCCTCTCCGTAGAGGCGAGCAGTTTTACCATATCCAACCCGGCGACCCACACGATGCATGCCGTCAGCCGGGACTTCGAGTTCTCGAAGACCTTTTCCTTCGGGGAGCCGGTCATTTCCGACTATTTCCACTTCATCATCCGCAGGACGGAAAATAAAAAACTGGCCGGACAGTTCAGGGAGGACAAGCTCTTTTTCCGGGTCCACAGTATCGAAAAGCTGGCCGAAAGGTACCAGGAAAAGCTGGAGGTGGAGGAAGTGATTGGTGCCAGCATCCTCCGCCTGAAGGCCAAGGGGACGCTGGTGAACAAAGAGATCACCTTCCTCAAAAGCCTCTCCGACAAATACATCGAACTAAAATTCCAGGAACGCGAAGAGCTGGCCCAGCGCCGGGAAGACTTCATCCGCAGCCAGTTGGCCAACCTCTCCGACTCCCTGGCCCTGGCGGAGCAGCGGGTCGAAAGTTTCAAAAAGAACGGCCAGGTAGTGGACCTCGCCCAGAAGGCCATCCGGATCCTCAACAAGATCATCGAACTGGAATCTGCCCGCACCCAGTACGAGTGGCAGATAAAATATTACAACGCGCTGATCAAGTATCTGGACGACAGCAGCAAGGTGGATAAAGTGATCGCCCCGGTTGCCATGGGCATAAACGACCCGCTGCTCAACCAGAGCCTCTCGGAACTGCAGAAGCTCTACGCCGAAAAGAGCCGCCTGAGCTACTTCAAGGGCCGGGAGAGCCACGACGTCAAAATGCTGGAAGCGCAAATCTTTTTCACTGCTGAATCGATCCGGGAATCCCTGGGGAACCTGATCAAAACCTCCCGGGAAAACCTGGAAAGCATCAACGGCAGGATCGCCAAACTGGAAGAGGATATGGCGGAAGTGCCCCGGCGCCAGAACCAGCTGGCCTATTACGAACGGAAAAGCACCCTCTTTCAAAACCTCTACAACTACCTGAGCCGGGAACTGGCAAAAACGGAGATCAGCAAGGAAGAAGACATCGCCGACATAAAAGTCCTGGACGAAGCCACCATGACCGGCACCAAGCCGGTGGCGCCGCAGCATAAGCTCATCCTGCTGATCGGGGTGATCATCGGCCTGGCCCTGCCCCTCACCTGGATCGTCGTTTATGAATCGCTGGACGATACGGTGCAGGACATCCTGTCGCTGGAAAATGCCACCAGCATTCCCGTTGCGGCAAGCATCGCCCACCTGGATTCCCGGAAGCGTTCCATCTGGCAGGTCAGGGAGTCCTTCCGGGAGTTGTGCGCCAAGGTATTGTTCACAGACACCGACAAAAGCAAGAAGGTCATCGGTTTCAGCTCGACGATCCCCAACGAAGGGAAGACGTTCTGCGCGATTCACCTGGCGCGCAACCTGGCCGACGCCGGAAAGAGCGTCCTGCTGGTCGACGCCGACTTCCGGGTGCCCAGCCAGATCAAGGACCTGGTCGACATCACGGAATACGGCCTGTCGGATTACCTGATGGACGAGAGCCTTCCGGAAGATGGCGCCATCTATACCGACAAAACCCGGCACAGCCTCCATTACCTGCCTACGCGCATCGAAGACCGCAACCCGCAGGTCATCCTGGCGAGCGCCCGGCTCCGGCCGCTGGTCGCCGCGATGAAGGAGAAATATGACTATATCATTATCGACAGCCCGGCGCTCGGGCTGGTCTCCGACTACCTGCTGTTGTCGCACCTCATCGACTTCCACCTGTTCGTATTGCGGAGAAAACACTCCAAGCTTTCTTTCCTGCCCGCCCTTGAAAAGTTGATGAAAAAAGGAAACATAGAGGACGTACACCTCGTATTAAATGATGTGCCGGGCAAGGCATTTTACTATGGGGAAACCTACTACGTAGAAGAGCAACCCGAGAAATTGATCAGCCTCAAAATATAATGTCAAAGCGGTCATGGTAGAGCAGGAATTGTTAAAAATGGATGGCTTGGATTTAGCTTTGATCGATGCTTATTTTGTTGTGGCATTGTTGATCGCGCTTTATTTTATGTACAAGAGCCAGGCGGAGAACAAGTTCGAATTGCTGGTCATTTCCTTTTTTCTGCTGACGGGAGAATATGCCACCATGCTCACTTTTTCGATCCCCGGCCTCAGTTTCTTTGAAATACAGCCCGAGCGTTTCCTGTTGCTCACCTTCGGTTTTTTCATATTCCGGAGCCTGGCTTTCCCGGGGTCGGTCAAACAGACGAAAATCCGGACCTCCCCCTGGATACAGCCCTTGTTCCTCGTCGCCCTGATACTGGCGGTGGCGACGGTCGTTGGCGCTCTTTTTGTCAACGTCCATTCTGTAGGGCTATCCGAGGCCATCGTACAGTCTTTGAAACCGCTGAATGTGCTGATCCTGGTGTACTCGTTCTACCTCCTGTCCAACGAGAAGACGATCGCCACGATCGGCAGGGTCATGATCGTGGCGGCGGCGGTTTCCAGCATCATCTGCCTGATCCAGACCGGAGTGGACACCATGTTCATGCGGATAGGAGAACAACGGGGCGCTTTTGGCGACGTGCTGCGGGCCACCGGCATTTTCAAATCGGAACGCATCAACGCCTACTTCCTGATCATGGCGATGGCATGGGCGTTGATCACGCTGCAGAACAACCGGTTGAAGTTTTTGCTCACGGCCTTGTTCGCCGCCGGCGTGGTCTGCACCTTTCACCGCATGAGCTGGCTGGTCATGAGCATGGTCCTGTTCATCTACTTCCTGAAAATACAGAAGATCGGAGCGGACCGGCTGGTTTTCGCCGGCCTGATCGGCCTGACGCTGGTCCTGTCCATCTACACCTTTTACTTTCAGGACATCATGCAGTCCTCGCTGGTACAGGAGCGGCTGACCGACCACGTCGACGGGCGGAAAGGATACTATGACATGGTCATTGAAAATATCGGGTATCAGCCGGTTTTCGGCTATGGCGGCAAGAACAACGAGGTGTACTACCAGTCGATGCTCCAGATCACCGGCCAGTTCAACCGGGCGACCGGGCAGGACGGCGGCATCCACAGCGGTTATTTTTCGACCCTGTTCTACTACGGCGTCCCCGCGCTGGTATTCTATGTCCTGTTCGTGGCTTTGTCCATACTGTATTTCTACCGCCTGACACAGTATAATATATTCTTTGCCATCCCCTTTTTAGTGGCAGTCATATACGCCCTGGGCAACCTCACCAATACCCTCCTGTATTCCGACATCGGGATACTCTACGCCCTGCACATGGGCATGGGCATGGGCGCCAGATACCAGCGGGGCTTCATTTACGGAGAGATCAAAGACTTTAAGATATCTTTCAAAAAGATGCTCCCCGATATCGGTTAAAAAAGGCTATCCAAAAAATTCTACTACCCCCCCCACTGAATTCCCCTCAGCAGAGGCTAAACTGAACCACAAGCTTTGTGTACGGGTGCATGCGTGTATACGTGCACGATGAATATAATCTCTATTGTGTAAACCGTAAAAACAATTTGTTTTTAAACTCTTAGGTACTATGAACCAGAACCAAACCTTCGAACAATTTCTGGCCAATCAGGTCCCGGAGATTTCTCCCTGGAACTTCCTGATCAACCTGTTGCTGACCGCCCTGCTGGCGCACTTGTTGGGGCGGGTTTACTCCCGGTTTGGCACTTCTCTTTCCAATAAGAAGATGTTTGCCGCCAACT
>JAGFJD010000605.1 GCA_024102975.1 Phaeodactylibacter sp.
AACCATCCCAAAAGGAAGGGGAGCAAAACACTTCTGGGCATGCTGTAAAGTTTTGTTTTTCGTTCTGTTCCCCTAAAATTAATAAACCGGAGCCGGTTATGGAAACCTCTCCGGTTTATTAACTTTCCAACGTCACTTCAGAAACGAATACTGCTCCCCGTATTCGAGCATCTGCTTCGTGAAGTCGGCCGGGTATTCCACCTGCACATCGGTTATGGTTCCGCTTTCATCCATGACGGCTACCAATTTCGGGTTGATGAAGCCGCCGTAGGGAGGGATGTCGAGCGCTTCGGCACGCTGCAGCACTTCGGCATGGATCACGGGGTCGACCTGCACGCCGTAGGTTTCGATCAGGGTTTTGCCGGCTTCGTAATCCCCCTGCGACTTGATGCGTTGCACTTCGCGCAACAGCTGGCCGAAGAGTTCGCGCACCTTTTCGTAGTCTTTGATGTCGATGAAGGTCTTGCCGTCTCGTTTCAGCACCTCGACGGCGCCATTTTCCAGCCCTTTCTCGATTACCCAGTGGGATACCATGGAGCGGTTGCGCATGTGGGCCTGCTCGATGGTTTTGCCGGGTTCGATGCGGCGCAGCTGAAGCATGTAGCCATTTTTGAGATAGGAGTCATATTCTGCTTTGCCTACCTCCAGGGAGGGGACGAGCCCCAGCTCGACCACCTTCGGGTCCATGATGTAGTAGAGGGCTACCAGGTCGGCGCGGGACTCTTCGAGCGGGGAGGCGAAGTTCTTCAGCGTTTCCTTAGGGGTGGCCACGCCTGCCTCCAGCTGCCCGGAAGCATGGCCGACGACCTCGTGCAGGGCGGTATGCATCTTGGAAGCCAGCCCGCCGTACTCTTCCGAGCGCCTGATCTCCTCTTCGTCGTGGCTGAACTCCTGCAGCAGCCCAGGCCCTTCGGCTTGGGCGTAGGCGTGGATGATGTTGCCGAGGCTGACCGATTTGGAGCCGTACTCCGCCCGAATCCAGTTGGCGTTGGGCAGGTTGACGCCGATGGGGGTGGCGGGGGAGGCGTCGCCGGACTCGCCGGCTACGGTGACGACCTTGTAGGTGATCCCGGTGACGTTTTTCTTCTTATGGGCGTCCATGATGGGCGAATTATCCTCGAACCATTGCGCGTTGCGGGACACTACCGCCATGCGCTCCGAGGCGTCGAAGTCGGTGATCTGGATGATATTTTCGTAGGATCCCTTGTAGCCCAGGGGATCGTTGTACACTTCGATGAAGGAGTTGATGTAGTCGATGTCCCCTTCGGTGGCCTGCACCCAGGCCACGTTGTATTCATCCCAGGTCGTCAGGTCGCCGGTGCGGTAATATTCGATCAGCAGTTTCAGGGCGTTGGCCTGGGCTTCGTTTTCGGCCACTTCGGTGGCTTTTTCCAGCCAGAAGACGATCTGTTCGATGGCGCTGCCGTACAGGCCGCCTACTTTCCAGACGGCCTCTTCCAGTTGGCCGGCGGCGTTGCGCACCACTTTGGAGTTCAGGCCCATGGATACCCTGTCGTCTTTCAGCCCTTTCTTCACTTTGGCGTAGAAAGCTTCCGCCTCGGCCTGGGTGATGTCCGGACCGTAAAAATTGACCGCCGAGTTGGCCAGCAGGTCGCTGCCGCTCTGGTCGATCTTGCGGGCGTCGAAGGCGGGGTCGAAGATGGCGCGCAGGGCTTCCGGCGGCAGGCTGGCGCCGACGGCGCCCATCAGGCTCTCGAAGTACTCCCGGGGGAAACCGGGGGTGAACTTGTCGTTGGAGTAATGGTGGTGGATGCCGTTGGAGAACCACACCTGCCTGGCGTAGAGCATCAACTCCTGCCACTCCGCCGTAGTGCGGTCGCCTTCGTATCCGGCGGCGATTTTATCCAGGGCCCGGCGGATGGCCAGGTTGTGGCGGTAGTTCTGGTCGTAGATGATGTCCCGCCCGCTGAGGCCGGCCTGTACCAGATAGTAGACCAGCTTTTTCTGCTGCAGCGTCAGCTTGTCGAAGCCCGGCACCTGGTAACGGAGGATCTTCTTGTCGGCAAAGCGCTCGGCATAATACTTAAAGGTGTCGGTGTCGGTTTCCGTCGTTCCGGTTGCTGTTTCGGTTTCCTGGCCGGCGGGCCCGCCGCAGGCGGTAGCCAGGAGGAGCAGCCCGAATAGAATAAGGGAATTCTTTATCATCGTAGGTTTATTTTGGTTGGTAAATCTATCATTCTATCCTGGGCTGTTTTTAGTAATTAACCCTTCTTTAAAAGTCAATTTTTGATGTGCGCCCGTCTTCGCTATCGCTCTTCCGGGTAAAATGTGCGATGTGTGATTTGAGATTTTTGATTTGGCATAACGGCATGGAAATCCGTTCGGGGCCGGGCAACACGGCGGCACATGGCGCCTTGCGCCTCAAAAACCGAACGTCGCACCTCGCAAATCACAGCCCCCACTCTACCACCGTCCCTGCGTAAGTCAGCCCTCCTCCAAATCCGAGCATCAGGAGTTTGTCGCCCTTTTTGACCCGCCCGTCCCGCACGGCTTCGTCCAGCGCCAGCGGGATGGAGGCCGAAGAGGTATTGCCGAAGCGGCTCAGGCTTTCCAGCGATTTCTCCACGGGGAAGCCCACCTGCCGGCAGATGGCTTCGATGATGCGCATATTGGCGCTGTGGGGGATGAACCAGTCGATATCTTCTTTTGTCAGGCCGTTTTTTTCGACGACGGCCTCGAACATTTCGGACATGCGGGTGACGGCCCAGCGGAAGACGGCCCGGCCGTTCTGCACGATCTTGTTATTGGCTTTGATGGGGGTTCCGTTCACCTGGGTGGCCTGGGTGGACAGGTAGAGTTCCTGGCCGCCGCTGCCCTCGGCGCCGGCGATGCATTCGCCGATATTGCCTTTGTCTGCCGCCTCGATGAGCAGGGCGCCTGCCCCGTCGCCGAAGAGGATGCAGCTGGTGCGGTCCTCAAAATCCGTCACTTTGGTGAGGGTTTCCGCGCCGACGAGCAGGATTTTGCGGTACATGCCGGAGCGGATCAGGCTTCGGGCCAGGGTCAGGCCGTAGCCGAAGCCGGCGCAGGCGGCGGAGATGTCGAGCGCGGCAGCGTTGGGTATATTCAGGCGGTACTGCAGTTGGCTGGCCATGCTGGGCATGATCTGGTCGTGGGTAACGGTGGCGACGAGGATGAAATCCACGTCGGAAATCGTTTTGCCGTAGCGGGCGGCCAGGTTTTTTACTGCGGCGATGGACAAGTCGCTGGTATATTCGTTATCGGCGGAGTACCTACGTTCGGTGATGCCGGTTCGGGTCCGGATCCATTCGTCGGAAGTGTCCAGGAAAGATTCGAAGTAGTGGTTGTCGATGACTTTTTCCGGAGCATACGTGCCGATTGCCGTGATCTTCGCTTCCATGTTTGTAGTTTGTGTAGATAGAATCAGGTTCGCAGAACAAGGTTTTGGGCAGGGCAATGCAAAGGTAAATGATTCTCCGACAAATCAGGCGCGCCGGGCCGGACAAGTTTTCCGGCTCATTTTTTTGAAATAGTTTGAACTATTCGCGTACCTTCGCTTGTTAAGTACGTGTAAGTTCTTTGAAAGCTGACTGCGGTTAGCTTTCCTGAAAAATTTCGCCTTTGCCGAGGCTGGTAAACACCGGCATCGGGGGCGGACCCGCCTTCGCCGAGGCTACGGCGGGCAAGGGGGGACGTAATGGAATCGACAGGGAAGTAAACTGGTAAGTAAGCATGCCGGAGCATGATGGCTCACCTCCGTTAACAAATGGCTATTAACCAATTTTACATGGCAATACTCAGTATGCCATGGCAGCCTAAGACTAGGTCTTAGAATGCCTTTGTGCCGTACGTTTGACGCCTGATACACAGCGTGCCGCACATCATCAACCTTCAGGCTAGCATCAGGGCCTTCCCCGACCAGGGTGCGAAATTCAGGGGATAAGGGATGAACCGGGAGGGTTTCCAATCCTGCCTCATCCTCGAAAATTCAACTGGAAACTAAGCATGTAGAAAGCTTATGAGTGCTTTCGCTGGACGCGAGTTCGACTCAGAGGGTCGCCCATACGGTGACGTATGGTGCAAAATCGGGTGAATTCAGAGGAGCCTAAGTTCCGATCCCGACCCTGATAGCTATCAGGGCTGGGACGAGATAAGGTAATTCTGAGCCAAGCCAAAGGGAAGACTTTGGAAGGTGCAGAGACTAGGGACACTAAGGTGAGCCCAAAGCGCCCGACATCTCTACCGAGATGATGATATAGTCCGATACCTCGGGAAACCGGGGGCTGGTTTACGAAATCAGCGGGAGGTTACTCCTAACGTTATGCTCGCCGTCTCCACTAAGATTTTGATGTGCAGCCCTGTGGCGATTCGCCACAGGGCTTTTTTTTTCATTCCAGTGCACACAAATAAAAAAAATCACTATATACTTGTGAACTTCAAAAAATATTTTTTACATTTGTAACCGATTCCTCAACATACCCCCTTCTTCTGGCATATCCCACAAAAGCAGCAGGACAGGCTATCTAATCTTTGAAGGCATTTCAGTTTCGCGCAAGACCAATTTTCTATTGGCCATTCCGGTATCGCCCGCTATCCCCCCGGTGCCGGCAGCGTTTGTTCACCGTGCTTCCTCCCCGGGGTGAAAAACGCAGGGGCAGGCTTTTGGCAGCGCCGGTAATCCGGCCCGGAAAAGCTGTAAAATAAAATGTGGTTATAAGCGAAAAAAAAATGTAACCTTTTCATCTTCCCCCCGTACAAACAAATATCAATCCCCCTTCGCTACCCTTGAATTCAACATTTTACTACCCCCCGTTCGGAGAATTTTCTCCGGTTTTCGATCCTTTATTTATCCCTTAACCGATTTGGAAAAGCCCTGGCATTGTCGTGGAGGCGCTGTGTTGTAACAACAATTTCGCCCCGGCAGCCAGGCCGTGAAAATTCAGTTAGCCTCATTTTCGATTCGTTGAAAATGGGGGTGTCAAGCAAATCCAAAGAGCTATAAGAGGTTATCTCTGCCAAGACTTTAGAAGTACTTTTTTAAGGAATAACCTGGACGGTTCGGGGCGAAAAGCGCTGGTCGAACCATAGCTGTCTTTTGAATGGAAGCCCGGCCGTTGCAGGAAATTACTATGAACACTTTACAAACGGCACATACTAATGAAGAAACGGGCGACAAACGAATTTCCCCTCCGCAGATCAGGCTATCCTATCGAAGATGAAGTTGAAGCCATTGCCGGCAGCCTTGCCGGCGACAGTGGTGCCCTCCTTGATCAGCATACCAAGAAACAATTACCGGCAAGACTAATGCACACCGTTTACGCGCTGCGTATGGCGGCGGATTCCGACCTGTTGCAGGATACGGAACGGCGCAAACGGTAGCGATACGAACCTGGCGGCGGCCGCCCCCTGCCCGCAATAGATAAATGCCTTTTCTCCCCAAAGAGGCAAAGATTCGAGCAAATGATACTGAATGAGAACAAGAATGAAACATTTTTTCTGGGTACAAACACAAAAAATTTAGCATTATGATCCCGAAGAATAGGCATTTAGCCATTAATCACGTCGCACTGGAGTTCCTGCTCCTTAATCTGTGCTTACTCGCTGTATTGCTGTTCAGGCTTGCCGGCCTGATGCAGGCCAACCCGCACGGGGCATTCGCCGGAGATTTCCTGTGGCTGGCGGCCATTTTCAACCTCAGCTGGGGGCTGATCATCTTCCTGAACGGAGACCTGGACCTCTACCTGAATTTCGGCTTCCGCAAGCGGATGAAATATGTCGTGCTGAACACCTTTATTTTTGTCGGCATTACTTACACCCTGGGGATGTTGTTCCACATCGAATTCATCCAGCAGACGAGCTTCCTCATCCCGATCTTCCTGTTCCTGTTCATCAACCTGTCCCTCTTTGAATTCTACGGCCGCAAGCGGCGCAACGTCACCCTGGCCCGCGCCCTGGTCGTCGGCAAAGGAGAAGAGTGGAGCGAGGTCGCCGGTTTTGCCGGCAAAATCCGCCGCCGCGGCTACGACCTGGTCGGATTCCTCGACAACGCGAAACAGCAGGATACCGATGCGCCGGTTTTGGGTAAGGTGGACGAACTGAGCAGCGTGCTCGGCAATACCGAGATCGATGAGATATTCGTCACGGTGTCCTCTCTCAACGAAGAAGAAGTAAAGCGCACCATCGAAGCGGCCGACTATTACGGCATCCGCGTCAACCTGCTCCCGGGTACGCCCAACGTGCTGGTCGACGGCGTCCGCCCCAGCTACCTGGAAGGGCTGCCCGTCATCCGGGTGCGCCAGACTCCGCTGGATAAGCTGCACTGCTTCCTGCTCAAGAAAGTCTTTGACTTCGTCTTCGCCCTGGGCGTACTCATCGCGCTGTCGCCCATATTCGCGGTCATTGCTGCTCTGATCTATATGGACAACAAGGGCCCGATCTTCTACAAGCCGGTCCGCAAAGGCGAAGCCGGAGGGTCATTCCAGTGCTACAAGTTCCGCACGATGTCCGTCTGCGACGACCCGCTGAACGGCACCAAGTCCACCGTGAAGAACGACCCGCGCATCACCCGCGTCGGCAAGTACCTGCGCAAGTACGACCTGGACGAGCTGCCCCAGTTCATCAACGTCCTCAAAGGCGACATGAGCGTCGTCGGCCCGCGCCCGCACCGCGTATTCCTGGAGCAGGACTTCCGCAAGGTCGTCAACGATTACATGGTACGCCACTACGTGAAGCCCGGCGTTACCGGCTGGGCGCAGGTCAACGGATGGCGGGGCCCGACCGTGACCAATGAGCAAAAGCGCCAGCGCATCAAGCACGACCTCTGGTACATCGAGAACTGGAGCTTCTGGATGGACATCAAGATCGTCTTCCTGACCGTTTTCAGCAAAAAGACCCGGAAGAACGCATTTTAAAACTCAAAAGCACCTTTATCGATAATAATCTACATTTTGCTTTCGTCATAATGCACAATTATTGAACAGTTAGTGTGGGGTTGGCCGGGAAAATTCCTTCAGGCTCTGCCCCACACTAATTTTTTTTACTGATCTCCTGCCATTTTTTTCTTCCCTTCCTTTGCCCGCACTTGCCAAAAAAAGCAGAATTTGCGGCCGCCGGCTTTTTATACGTGTATAGGTGCATTCGTGAGACTGCTCCGGAAAGCCTCCCTCACCAATACACCAATACACCAATGAGGCTGCTCTGGAAAGTCTTTTTTAGTTACACGGAGCTACACGGAGGACACACAGAGATTCACAGGGCCTTGATAGCCAGCGCGTTGCCTTTGTGTAGCTCAGTGCCTTCTCCGTGAATCTTTGCGTAATAACCTTTTCCGGAGCGCCTTCACCAATACACCAATACACGAGAACACATGAAAATACTCATCACAGGAAATTTAGGCTACGTAGGGCCTGGTTTGGCAAAAGAATTCCGGGCGTTTCATCCCGGGGTGGAATTGATCGGTTACGATATTGGATATTTTGCGAAATACATCACCAGCCCTTCCCTTAGTCCGGACATTCACCTCGATCAGCAATACTACGGCGACGTGCGCCAATTCCCGGAGCGCATCCTGGAAGGCGTCGACGCGGTGGTCAGCCTGGCGGCCATTTCCAATGACCCCATCGGCAACAAATTTGAGGAGGCAACCCTGGATATCAACTACCGCGCCAACCTGGATATCGCCCGGATGGCCAGGCGGCAGGGCGTGCGCCGGTTTATCTTCGCTTCCAGTTGCAGTGTTTATGGCACTGCCGAGGACGCTCCGCGCACCGAATCCTCTGCTCTCGACCCACTGACGGCCTACGCCCGCTCGAAGGTGTACTCCGAAGAAGCGCTGGAAGCATTGGCCGGCGAAGATTTTCAGGTTACCTGCCTGCGCTTTGCCACGGCCTGCGGCATGAGCGAGCGCCTGCGGCTGGACCTGGTGCTGAACGATTTCGTGGCCGGCGCCCTCACAGCAGGCGAAATCACCATCCTCAGTGACGGGACGCCCTGGCGGCCCCTGATCAACGTCCGGGATATGGCGCGGGCCATTCGCTGGGCTTGTGAACGGGATGCAGAGACAGGCGGCAATTTCCTCACCGTCAACACCGGAAGCGACGGTTGGAATTACCAGATCAGGGACCTGGCGCTGGCCACCCGGAAGCTGCTGCCCGGGGTAAAAGTTTCCGTCAACAAAAATGCGGCGCCGGATAAGCGTTCTTACCGGGTGGATTTCGGGCTGTTCCGCCGCCTCGCCCCCGGCCACCAGCCGGCCTGCGGCCTGGAGGATACGGTCGGGGGCCTGATCGGGGGCCTGAAGGCCATTGGGTTCAACGACCCTGACTACCGCCGCTCCGGCCTCGTCCGCCTCAATGTGATCGAAGATTTGCTGGCCCGGAATGAGATAGGCGCCGAACTAAGCCTCCGCCCATGATCTTCCACGCCACCAACCTCAAGGGCGCATTTGTCATAGAACCGGAGCCTTCCCGCGACCGGCGGGGCCTGTTTGCCCGCACTTTCTGCCGGCGGGAATTCGCCGCGATCGGCCACGATAAGGAGTTCGTTCAGTTCAACCATTCTCTCAACCGGAAACCGGGAACCATCAGAGGGCTGCACTACCAAAAACCGCCCCATGCCGAGATCAAGCTCATCCGGTGCGTCCGGGGTGCCGTTTTCGATGTGATCGTCGATATTCGGCCTGATTCCCGAACCTTTTTGCAATATACTTCCGTAGAACTTACCGAACGGAACATGAAAATGATCTATGTTCCCGAGGGGTTTGCCCACGGCTTTCAAACGCTGGCGCCCGCTACCGAGCTCATTTACCACCATACCGCTTACTACGCCCCCGGGTCGGAAGGAGGCATCCGGTACGATGATCCGCTGCTCGGGATACCGTGGCCGCTGCCGGTGGCAGAATTGTCGGAAAAAGACCAGGGCTATCCGCATCTGGACAGTGGTTTTTCGGGGGTTCGGGTTTTTTAGGCGGGAGGGTATTACAGTGTTGCGGTGTTGTGCCGTTGCAGTCTTGTACAGGGCCACAAAACCAGGATATTTGCCCTGACGAAAGGCACACCACCGGACAAAATGGTTTTGGACACAGAGAGCACTGAGATCAACACAGAGTGTTTTCCATTGATAATCAGGTCTCTGCGGTCAGGAAAAGGCAGGTAGACACAGTTTTTTGAACACTCTCCTGACGGACGGAAGGGCCATAACACCTCAACACCTCAACACCTCAACACCTAAACACCTCAACACCTAAACACCTGCACCAATTCCCCCCCCGGAATAATCATAATCTCTAAAACGCATTCTTCCAATGCCAGGAAGCAGTACATCCCGAAATCCGGTTGTCCCCTCCACGAGCAAATGCCGCTTTTGCGCTGCACCTCTGGCGCACAGTGTCGTCGACCTCGGCACGTCGCCCCTGTGCCAGAAGCACGTCCGGCCGGAAGACGCCCGCAAGCCGGAGCTGTTTTATCCCCTCCACGTGTATGTATGCGGCGCCTGCTGGCTGGTGCAACTGGAGGAGTTCGCCGGCCCGGAGGAAATCTTTGCTGAAGATTATGCCTATTTTTCTTCTTATTCGGACAGCTGGCTGGGGCACGCCCGGGCGTATGCCGGCATGGCAGCCGGGCGCTTCGGCCTGGGGCCGGGCAGCCTGGTGGTGGAGGTGGCCAGCAACGACGGGTACCTGCTGCAGTATTTTGTGGAGCAGGGCATTCCGGTGCTGGGCGTAGAGCCGGCGGCCAATGTGGCGCAGGCGGCCCGGGAGAAGGGCGTGCGGACGGAAGTGGAGTTCTTTGGCAGGGCATCGGCCCGGCGGCTTACCGCGCGGTATGGAAGAGCCAGCCTGCTGGTGGGCAACAACGTCCTGGCTCACGTTCCGGACCTGGACGATTTTGTAGGGGGGATCAAGGCTATGCTGGCAGAAGGCGGCGTCCTTACCATGGAATTCCCTCACCTGCAGCGCCTCATTGAGCAGAACCAGTTCGATACCATTTACCACGAGCATTTTTCCTACCTGTCCTTTGTGGTTGTTCACCGCATTTTTGCCCATCACGGCATCACCCTTTTCGATGTGGAGGAACTGCCCACCCACGGCGGTTCCCTGCGCATTTACGGGTGCCACGCCGAAGACGGTGGTAAACCGGTGAGCAACAGGGTAGGGGCCTTGCTGGAGCGGGAGCGCCGCCTGGGCATGGAGACCCTGGCGTATTATGCCGGCTTCGAAGAAAGGGTCAAAGCGGCCAAGCGAAAATTGCTGGAGTTTCTCATCGGCGCCCGGCGGGAGGGCAAAACCGTAGCAGGGTACGGAGCGCCCGGAAAGGGCAACACCCTGCTCAACTACTGCGGGATACGGACGGACCTGCTGGATTTTACGGTAGACCGAAGCCCGCACAAGCAGGGCAACTTCCTGCCGGGCACGCGCATCCCCATTTTTGCTCCGGACAAGATCCGGGACGCCCGCCCCGACTACGTGCTCATCCTGCCCTGGAATCTCCGGGAGGAAATCTGCCGGCAGTTGTCCTATGTCGAGGAGTGGGGCGGAAAGTTCGTCGTCCCCATTCCCGAAGTGCAGGTACTGGAAAAGCTGGTGGCAGAAGAAGTGTTCAACCTAAATCCAAGCTCATGAAGGTAGTGCTTTTTTGCGGGGGCCAGGGAACGCGGCTGCGGGATTACTCGGAGACCATCCCCAAGCCCATGGTCCAGATCGGCTACCGGCCGATCCTGTGGAACATCATGAAATATTATGCGCACTTCGGGTTTAAGGATTTCATCCTCGCCCTGGGATATAAAGCGGACATCATCAAAGATTACTTCGTCAACTACGATGAAACCATATCCAATGACTTTGTCTTCTCCCGGGGCGGAAAGGCAATCGAATTGCTGAGTTCCGACATCGGCGACTGGCGCATCACCTTTGTCGACACGGGGATTCAATCCAACATCGGCATGCGGCTGATGCGGGTACAGGAGCACCTGGAGGGAGAGGCGTTGTTTCTGGCCAATTACGCCGACGGGCTGTCCGACCTGCCTCTGCCGGAAATGATCCGGCATTTTACGGCACAGCCGGACAAGGTGGCCAGCTTCATGTCCTATCAGCCGGCAGCCAGTTTTCACATGGTGCGCATGGCAGAAGATGGGGTGGTGACCAACATCGCCCCTATTGCCAATTCCGACCTGTGGGTCAACACCGGATACTTCATTTTCCGGCAGGAGATATTCGACTATATCAACTACGGGGAGGAACTGGTGGCCGAGCCTTTTCAGCGGCTTATCGGGGAGCGGAAGCTGACCACCTACAAGCACGCGGGCTTCTGGCAGGCCATGGATACCTTCAAGGACAAGATGCTGCTCGACGATATGCAGGCCCGGGGAGAGACCCCCTGGGAGATATGGAATACCAATATTCCACCCCGGAAAAAAAAGGCTTATGATCCCTCTTCAGTTCGAAACGGCCGATAGGGGCGGCCTGGAAATATTGTGCCTCGGAGCGCACTGCGACGATATTGAGATCGGCTGCGGGGGCACCTTGCTCCGGCTGATCGGCAGTTACCCGGTGCGCCGGGTGAAATGGGTGGTTTTCACCTCCGGCCCCGTCAGGAAGCAGGAAGCCCTGAACAGCGCCGGAGCTTTCCTGGAAGGTGTGGAGAACCGGGAAATAACGGTTCTGGACTATCCGGATGCGCTTCTTCCCTTCCATGCCCGGGAAGTCAAAGCCTGTTTCGAAGCGATCAGGAAGGCGTTCGACCCCAACCTGGTGTTTACGCATTACCGCGAGGACCGGCACCAGGACCACCGCCTGATCTCGGACCTGGCCTGGAATACGTTCCGGAACCATTTGATCCTGGAATATGAGATTCCTAAATACGATGGCGACCTGGGCGTCCCCAACTGCTTTGTGCCCCTTACCGAAGCGCAGGCCGGCCGCAAGGTGGAGCTTCTGCTGCGGCATTTTAGCAGCCAAAGCAAAAAACATTGGTTTGACAAAGAAACATTCCTTTCGCTTCTCCGTATCAGAGGTATGGAATCAGCCAGCCCTACCCGCTATGCGGAAGCCTTCCACCTTAGGAAGATGGTTCTCAGATAAATTCAGAGCTTTTAGAGAGTAGAAATTGTGAAATGGCCGCCGCTTTTTTACCGGGAAGTCTTTGGTTCAGCCGCCCGCCGAAAAGCCGCCATTCACCTCGTACACCGTATTACCCTCCGGCGGCTCCTGCCCGACGTCAGGCCGGCTGCCGGACAACAGTATAGGATATTCAATTTCAATAACCCAATAAACGGTAGGATGCTACCAATTTTTTAAATTCTCAATGCTATGAATCAAAATCAGACATTTGAGCAGTTTCTAGCTAACCAGGTTCCGGAGATTTCTCCCTGGAACTTCCTGATCAACCTGTTGCTGACCGCCCTGCTGGCGCACTTGTTGGGGCGGGTTTACTCCCGGTTTGGCACTTCTCTTTCCAATAAGAAGATGTTTGCCGCCAACT
>JAGFJD010000622.1 GCA_024102975.1 Phaeodactylibacter sp.
TTGATTTTTGCCGGCTGGCTAGGATCAGCCGGCCAACCCTGTACAAGTATCTCCGCGGGGAGGATGTGATCCCCGCCCTGGAGGACGCCATCATCCGAACGGCGGCCCGGCTGGAAAGCCAGGCAGAACCGGCAGCAGCCTGAAAAGAAAAACCCGGCGCAGGGCCGGGCATTCAATAGCAGCGATTAAATCTAAACAATATGACAAATGTACAAATGATTTCTCAGAAAAACAAGGCCGTCATTGAGGACGACGTGACTTTCACCCCTAGCCTTACTTCTGTCTACGATTACGACGTCACACTGGACGGAGGTAACTGTTTCCGCATCCGGTGGCAGGAGGGGCAAGATTGGGAAAGCATTCATTTTCCGGATTTCGCGGAATGGATGCGCGAAACGGGCCGCATAACCCACTTTTCCGAGGAACGCGGCGGAATCATATTCATCGAATATGACGATGGCTACTGGGATCATGCCAGACAAGATTGGGTTGACAAGTGGAGGGCCCGCAGTTACTCGTTCCAGCAATACCTGGACGAGTTCAGGAATGACCTGGAACAAGATTTCTTGGCCTGGAAAATTTGCCAAGGATGAAAGCGAAACCAAAATTAGGCCCCGTAAACGGCCGCACCAAGTGGCGGGACTACTTCGAGAGCGATTACCTCGCATCCTGGGATATTGATACAGATACGGTGGTGACGTTCACCGCCTTCAAATACGAAGAAGTGACCGGCGAAAAGGGCCGGAAGGACAAATGCCTTGTCGCATACTTCAAGGAGTTCGACAAAGGCATGATCCTGAATGTGACAAACTCCAAAACGATCAGCACCGTACATGAATCCATCTACCCCATAGACTGGATCGGAAAACAAGTGACGCTATATGTTGACCACAATGTGCAGATGAAAGGCGAAACCACTTCCGGCCTGAGAGTACGCCCTGTACTTCCTATTAAGCCCCGCATAGGCGATGAACGCTTCGCCAAGATGGTGGATGCCATAAAGGGCGGTAAATACGAAAAGGCAATGGCGTATGAGAGCTTCGAGCTTTCTGACGAACAGAAAAAAACACTCGCTTCGCTATGATGGCTCATATAGTAGAACAAGGCTCAGATGAGTGGCGCGCCCTTCGCGCCGGGCGCGTTGGCGGGACAAGTTGCGCCGCCCTGCTCACCAACGGGAAGAACGGCAATGGGCTGGGAGTTGGAGCGCAGGCGATGGTGTACCGGAAGGCTGCCGAATACATCACCGGGCCGGAGGATGACACATACATCAATGCGGCAATGGAGCGCGGAACAGCATTAGAGCCAATTGCCCGCCGCCGGTACGAGAATGAGTATTTCTGCACAGTGCAGCAGGTTGGGTATATCTCCGAAGGCGAATACCTGGGAGTTAGCCCGGATGGGCTGGTCGGAGAAGACGGAGGCCTGGAAATTAAGTGCCCTGCCGCTGAGGAGTTCCTCCGCTTCTTCGATACCCGAGAAATGAAGAAGGAATATTATACACAGGTTCAATGGAGCCTGTACATATCGGGGCGCAAGTGGTGGGATTTCGTGTACTACCACCCTGAATTTGCGCCGATGGATTTGATCTGCGAGCGTTTCTACCCGGATGCAGGCATGTTCGCCGCATGGGATGAGAAAGTGCCTGTGTATTGCGCAGAAGTAGCGCGGGTACTGAATAAGGTGGAAGCCGGAAAAGCGGTAAGCTAATGGAATTTTTCGCGGTAAAAAAAATGGGAATCCTTCGCCCGTATGACCGGGCGGACGCAGAACAACTCGGGAAGATGCGGGAAGGTGAAGTGTACAGGGTGAAGGTCTCCATGCCGCGAAATATCAAGTTCCATAAGAAGTTCTTTGCTCTGCTGGCCCTTGTTTTCGATAACCTGCCCGATGAAATACCGGCCAAGATGCCGGACGGGCAGCCGGTAGTGATCCGGGCGGTTGACGACCTGCTATGGCATATCAAAATGCAGGTGGGCCACTACGAGCAGAAAGTCACGCTTGGCGGGCGGGTTACTTACGAGGCCAAAAGCATATCATTTGCGGCGATGGATGAGGCGGAGTTTTCCGAGTTCTACAACAGCGCCGTGGACGTGATCCTGAAATACTTCCTCCCGGAAACGAATGCAGAGGAACTGGAAGAAATGATCGCTATCAGTTTTTGATTTTCCATTTTCCCATGTGTATCCCGGCCCTTCGTTTGACAGGCCGGCCCAGCCTCCCCCCGGCTGGCTTTTGGGAAGCAAAAAATATAGTTGGGAGGCCCGGCAAAAGTGCCGGGCGCGGGCCGGAAAT
>JAGFJD010000637.1 GCA_024102975.1 Phaeodactylibacter sp.
AATGGTTTTCATACTTGATTACCGTCCCCGGACCTACCATCTCCAGGTGGTTCGTTTTTCACACAGGATTCACGGCCCGGACGTACCACCTTCAGTTGGTTCGTTTTTCAGACAGGATTAACGGCCCCGGACGTACCACCTTCAGGTGTTGCGTTTTTCAGAAAGGATTGACAGCCCGGACGTACCACCTTCAGGTGGTGCGTTTTTCAGACAGGATTAACAGCCCCGGACGTACCACCTTCAGGTGGTGCGTTTTTCAGACAGAATTAACAGCCCCGGACGTACCACCTTCAGGTGGTGCGTTTTTCAGACAGGATTAACAGCCTGGACGTACCACCTTCAGGTGGTGCGTTTTTCAGACAGGATTAACATGATGAACAAGATTCTGGAATGCCCCCATCCTGTAAACCCTGTCTTTTCAGCCTCCACACCAGGATGTCTCCCAAACCTGTCCATCCTGTTAACCCTGTCCGAAAAACCATAAAGCTGCCCCATCTGCCCATCCCGTCTCCCAAACCTGTCCATCCTGTTAACCCTGTCCGAAAAACCATAAAGCTGCCCCAACTGCCCATCCCGTCTCCCAAACCTGTCCATCCTGTTAATCCTGTCCGAAAAACCATATAGCTGCCCCAACTGCCCATCCCGTCTCCCAAACCTGTCCATCCTGTTAACCCTGTCCGAAAAACCATATAGCTGCCCCAACTGTCCATCCTGTCTCCCAAACCTGTCCATCCTGAAAAAAAATCCGGTAAATTTTGTAGCGGATTATGATCTGCGGCGATTAACAGGAGCATTACCAGTAAAATTGCACCGTGGACAGTGTCCAATATTCCGAATCCAGAACAAAACAGATACGACTGAAAAATTCTGCCCTATGAAAAATTTTACGCCCTGCCTCCTGTTCCTTGCCCTTTTCCTCTTCTCCTGTAACCAGGATAAACTTCAGGATGCGTTGACCGAAGAGCGCGAACTGAACATCGTACATGTCACCCATCACGACGGCGCCCCCTTCAGCACGGAAGGGTTCGGCGGCGAGGTATCCACCCGCACCTTTTCCGGCGGCCCCGGCGGCGGGGTGATGATGCAGGCCTTCTACTGGGACCCGCCGGCCGGCGGCGTATGGTGGGACACCGTTAAGACCAAGCTCGAAGGGTGGTCCGGTGCAGGAATCGAATCTATCTGGCTGCCTCCCGCCTCCAAAGCCCAGGGCGGCGCCAATTCCATGGGGTACGACCCCACCGACTATTTTGACTTCGGCGATTACAACCAGAACGGGACCGTCGAAACCCGCTTCGGCTCGAAAACCGAGCTGACCGGCCTCATCAGCGAAGCCCACGCCCAGAATATGAAAGTCTACGCCGATATCGTGATCAACCACAACAGCGGCGGCCAGCTGGAAAACAACCAGTATACCGGCACCCAGACCTGGACCGACTTCACGCAGGTGGCCTCCGGCAAGTTCCTGCGGTCCCAGCACGATTTCCACGCCAACTGGGTACACGGCAACGACGACGGCTACTTCGGCGGTTTCCCCGACCTCTGCCATGATGTGCCCTACGTTCAGGACTGGCTGTGGAAAAGGTCCGACGGCGTGGCCAAATACTACAAGAACAACATCGGCTTCGACGGCTGGCGCTTCGATTATGTGAAGGGATTTGCCCCCTGGGTCGTCCGGGAGTGGAACAACCACGTCGGCGGCTTCTCCGTCGGCGAACTATGGGACGCCAACGTCGACTACCTGAACTGGTGGGCCAACGAGGCCAACAGCAGCGTTTTTGACTTCGCCTGCTACTACAAAATGAACGACGCTTTTGACGGCAACAACCTCGCCGTCCTTTACGACGATATGATGTGGAAACGGAACCCCTTCCGCGCCGTCACCTTCGTGGCCAACCACGACACAGATGAGATCTGGAATAAAATGCTGGCCTATGCCTACATCCTGACGCACGAAGGCTACCCCACCATTTTCTACCGGGATTATGAAGAATGGCTGAACAAGGAAAGGCTGAACAACCTGATCTGGATTCACAACAATAAGGCTACCGGGACGACCTCCATCCTCTACGCCGACAACGACGAGTACGTAGCCCGGAGAAATGGCTACAACGGCCCCGGCCTGATCGTTTACCTCAACAATTCCAACAACTGGGTCCAGCGCTGGGTGCCGACCAACTGGTCCAATACCCAGATCAAAGACTTCACCGGCCACTCCAACTGGTATCCCACCACCCAGGGCGGGGGATGGGTCGAGATTCAGTGCCCGCCGAAGAGCTATACGGTCTGGTCGCCGAATATTTGATGGGCAGTGCCGGGTGTTCGGTGTTTGCTTTTGGCAGTTCGCGTTTCGCTGTTTGCTTTGCGAACTGCGAAAAGCGAACCGCTATCACCACCCGTAAACTGACAACTACCCGACATCCGGCGGCGAAAAAAAGCTCCGAATAACGCCCAGATTATAATATGCAACGACTGAAAACCCAATTAGGCCTATACTTGCCCCCGAAATGCAGCTGAAGTTAATTCAGGCGCATTTCCACAGATTACGGAAAATACAGTTTGAGTAATAGGTAAGTGCCGGAGTCGCAACAGAGAGCTCCGGCATTTTTTTTTAATTGCCTTTTTCTGCCTGGGGAACAGCCCTGGCTCCCTCCAGACCCCTGCCCGCCCGGCAGGAAACCTCACTTCCCATTCTGACATTTACCCACTGAGAGATCAGGCGCTCCCGGCGGCCAGCTCCCGAAGCCCCCGCAGGGCAAGAGATGAAGGCAGGAAGCCCATCAGCCCGTTTCGCAGGCGGCCGAGCAGGGGGCTGTCCAGCTGAGCGATCCGGCCCAGGCGGCGGCTCTGGCGGACGATGCGGTCTGCCCGCTTTTTGCGTTGGTTTTGATAGGCGTGGAAAGCGTCTTCCCGAGACAAGGACGACAGGCAACCCGCCAGGGCCAAAGCGTCCTCAATAGCCTGGCAGGCACCCTGTCCCATATTGGGAGTAGTGGCATGAGCAGCGTCGCCGAGCAGGACAACGCGCTTCGAGTGCCATTTCTTCAGGGGTTCCAGGTCGCTGATGGGGCTGTAGATGATCCGGCCTTCCGGTGTTTGTTCGATCAGTTCCGCCACCGGGCGGGCGAAAGGCCGGAAAGCATCCAGCAGGCCTGCTTTGGAAAGCCCCGCCCAGTCGCAGCCCCGCTTCTCATTCACCACTGCAAACCAATAGATGTTGCCCTCGCTTATGGGCACGATGCCGAAGCGTTGGCCCGGCGCCCAGGCCTCGGTGCCACGTCGCTGCCAGGGCGCAATATCCGCCGGGCACATCCCCCGCCAGCATGCCTGCCCGGAGGGGCGCTGCCGGACGGCCGGGAACAGCTGCTGCCGGGCGGCCGAGTGGATGCCGTCGGCGGCAATCACCACATCGGCCGACACAACCGCCCCATCTTCAAAATACAACCGTACCTCATCCTCCCCTCCTTCCAGCCGATCCAGCCTTTTGCCTGTTTGAATCCCATCGCCCGGCAAAGCCTCCAGGAGCAACTGCTGCAATGCGCCCCGGTGGATACCCAGGTTGGGAACGCCAAACTCCCGGATGAGCGGGCCCAAAACCGTTCGGCTGACAGGCCGGAGCTGCTGGTCGGTGATCCACAGCTCTTCGAGCGGATGGCCCTGTTCCAGCGCCCGGCCCGCCAGGCCCAGCTCCTGAAAAACCCGCATGGCGTTGATCGCCAGAGTGATGCCGGCGCCAACCGGGCGCAATTCCGGCGCCGCCTCGTAAACGGTAGGGCGAAACCCTTTCTGGTAAAGGGCAATAGCGGTAGTTAGCCCGCCAATGCCGCCCCCGATGATGGCAATTGAAGTATCCCTGTCCATAGACCATAAATTTAGAACAAATGTACTAATTTTTTTATTTAGAACAAGCGTTCTATTTATTTGTCTTGCGGCAGGGACCGCCCGAGTATGCTGCCGGCGATCCCGATGCGCTGCATTTCCGCCGTGCCGCCCGCCAGGGTGAAGCAGCGCGCATCCCTGAACATGCGCTCCAGAGGCAGGCTGCGGGCGTAGCCCTGGGCGCCGCAGAGCTGTATGGCCTCGCTCGTCACCCGGACGGCCATTTCCGAGGTGTAGACTTTAGCCACGCTCGATTCGTAGCGCCCGGTGATGCCCATTTTGGCGCCAGCCGCTGCCCGGTAGACGAGATAGCGGGCCGCGTCGAGGCTGATAGCCATGTCGGCCAGCTTGAACTGCACCGCCTGGAAATCGGTGATCCGCCTGCCGAATTGCCGTCGCCTGTCGGCATAATCTTTGGAAAAATCAAAGGCCCCCTGGGCGATGCCGAGGGCAACGGCCGAAGCGCCTACCCGCTGGCCGTTGTAGGCTGACATCAGCTTCCGGAAGGCAGAACCGGGCGGCACCACCAGGTTCTCTTTGGGCACGCGCAGGTTTTCGAATTCGAGAATGCCTTCCTGAACTCCCCGGACGCCTAAAGACGGAATCCGCCCGGCGTATTTAAAGCCCGGCATGTCCCGGTGAATAAGGATGGCGCCGATGCCCGGGGGCCCGGGCTTTTCCTGGAAACGGGCGTAAAGCAAGGTATATTCCCGTTCGCCGGCGCCCGTGATCCAGTGTTTTTTGCCGTTGATGACAAACGCTTTCTCCTCTTCCGCTGCCGAGGTAGTCAGTTCGGCCAGGGCGGAGCCGGCTTCCGGCTCCGTCATGCCGATGCTCATCAGCGCTTCGCCCCGGCAGATAGCGGGCAGGACGCGGCGGCGCTGTTCTTCCGTGCCGAAGTTAAGGATGGTGATGGCTGCCCCGAAATTGTGGTCGACGATCAGCCGGGCGCTGATGCCGCAATGCCGGGCAACCTCTTCAATGGCCAAAACGGCATCCAGGGTGGAGAGGCCCCGCCCGCCGTATTGGGTAGGGAAAGTCATCCCAAAATATCCTGCATCTGCATATTTTTGAATTTGCCGGCGGGGAATGTGTTCGTCCTGGTCCCACCTGGCTGCATAAGGCGCAATCTCGGATTGGGCAAATTCCCGGGCTTCGGCAACTAAGCGCCTTTGCGCTTCTGACAATTGGAAATCCATGGTTGTACTTTTAGTTTTTTTCAAAACAATACTGGCGGCAACCGGCAACCCTGCCTTTCCGCATTTTCGTATCGCTCGCGTTACATTGCAGCGTTATTGGCTATTGAGTTTTTTGGCCCCCTTCTCTTCGATCAGGCGTTGTTCGAGTTTAGGGATATCGGCCTGGACAAGGTAGTGGATGAACCATTTTTTCTCAATGGACAGCACCTGCTGTTCGATGCGGTCCAGGAAGAACAACGTCGGCCGGACTGTCCGGGGATCATTGGTCAGGAAGCTCGCCCGGAGGAAAGAAGATGCCCGTTTTACGGCATTGACCGACTCGCTGAGGATTTCCTCATCTTTATTGAAGAAGATAAAAGCCTTATAATTCCGGTAAAGCAGGAACCCCGCGAAGCCAAAACACAAGATGGCTTTGAGCATTGACGCAACGACAAATTCATCGGCCTGGGTGTAGCCAATCCCCCACAAAGAAATCCAATAGCCCGCCAATAACAGAAGCAGGCTGAAAAGAAAGAAAAGATAAAACGAGAACTTCCGTTCCTCCATCACCTGCTTCAGTTTCCCGCGGAGGCGGCCGCAGTAGGATAAATAGGACATCAGGGAGAAGAACTCCTTATCCGGCAGGTGTTTGGCCAGGTTCAGCAGGTAGTGGTTTTCCGGGGCCTGGTATTTGTCGCCGGCGAAAGCAATGTGTTTTTCTTTCAGGAATTCTGCAATGCGGCCATTGACTTCCTCTTTGTTTTTTCCTTCGAAGAAGAAGGCTTTATGGCGGAAGAAGAATTCCGGCCGGCCTTGCCTGGCGGTAAATTGCCAGCTGCGCGATTCGTCCTCTTCGATCTCTGCAATCTTCAGGGCTGCCTCGCTGAGGCGCTCCTGGTTCCGGGAGGTGGAGCGCAGGTAGTTGTAATACGCCTCCAGGGTTTTCTTTTCATTCGCCTCTTCCCACAGCTTGCCCTCCACGATCGCTTCGGATAAGTTTCGGGCTTCCCGGGAATACCAGGAATGGGGGTATTTTTTCAGGAAAACCTCGTAGCCTTCGGTGGTGTGCGCCATCCTGGCCTTTGCCCAGGCCTCCTCCAGTTGCGCTTTTTTGTCGCGCCATTCTTTAAAGTGCTTACAAAGAGAATAGTAAATCCGATTGCAGGCGCTGTGGGGGCTGTCCCAGACAGGGCTCTGCACAAAATGGCCATTGTCCGGCAGATGAATGACATTTTTCAACATGGTTCGTTTCGGAGGCAGGGGCAGGAAGGAAATGGCCGCCACCCGCAGGCGCTCCATGTGATGATATTCGGTAAGCCGCTTAAACAGCGGGGCGTTGGCATTGAGCTGGACAAGCAGGTTGGGGGTGCAGGCAAGGAGGAAAAAGTCGACCTCTTTCCACGTTTGCTTAAAGCGGTAAGTATCGAGGCGCTCAGTTTCCTGCAGGGAATACCGCTGAAGGTGGCCGTCGTCCTGCAGAATTTGTAAATAAACGGCAAACAGGTCCTTGAAAGCTTCATCTGTTTGGGAATACAAAAGCATCGCTTTCAGTTTGGGGGGGTGCTGGGCCATAGGTTTTTCGTTTTTAGGGTTGCCGAAAACGCCCGGGAGGCTTTACCATCCAATGAGCATATTTAAAAAACGGTTCCGGCAAACAATTAATTGTGCCTGGCCCATGGTTTCAGACAACCTGGCATTGTCAAAAGGAGGCGGGCAGGCACAATCGGCAAAAATTTTTATATTGTACGATCAAAAATCACCCGACATGAAGAACTGTATGCTAACCTTACTTTTCTCCTGCTTCCTTTCCGGCAGCTGGGCTGCCGGCATCAAGGCGGAGCACATCCGGATGCATTACGTCGAAGAAGCCGCCGGCCTGAGCGAATGGTCGGCCCAGTTGACGGTCAGCTGGCGCCACGCCTGGCGCAACGGGCGGAACCACGACGCAGCCTGGATTTTTTTTAAACTAAAAAACAGGAATGGCCGGGCCAGCCACCTGAAGGTGGACCCCTCCCGTATGTCCGTTTTGGAAACCCATGGCCCGAAGATGCCGAAAGCGGCACTGCAGGCTTCCTCCGACAGCCTGGGCCTGTACCTGTATCCGGCAGCGGATTATCGCGGCGACCTCAGTTATACCCTGAAAGTACACTTCAAAGCCCCGCCATCGAACCTGTACATCTGGGAAAACACGCTGGAGGCCTACGCCCTGGAGATGGTGTACATCCCGGAAGGGCCCTTCACCCTGGGCGACCCCGATACGCTGGCGCTGCAGTACAACGCCTTTTACCGTTCCGGGCCGGGCGGGCAATTTGACGGTTTGTATGCCATTCTTTCTGAAGAAGAGATCGCCGTAGGGACTGAAGAAGGCGCCTTATACTACCGCTCCGAAAATCCCATCTACAATGGGGACCAGCAGGGGCCCATCCCCGCTGCTTTCCCCAAGGGTTTCCGGGCGTTTTACCTCATGAAATATGAGATCACGCAGGGGCAGTACGCCGCCTTTCTAAACAACATCGACAAAGAGGGGGCTGCTATCCGCGCCAACTTCGGCGGCCCGGATTATTATTCCAGCCGCGGGACTATCCGCCTCGAAGACGGGCAATATGTTGCCGGAGCGCCGGAACGGCCGCTCAATTTCGTCAGTTGGGAAGACGGCATCGCTTTTGCCGACTGGGCGGCCCTGCGCCCCATGACGGAGTTCGAATTCACCAAGGCATGCCGGGGCGGCGGCCGGCCAGTAGCCCACGAATACCCCTGGGGCACCGGCGAAGCCGGCCAGGTAGCGCGAATCGTCGATACCGGGGACAACCTCGTGCTGATCAACGGCTACACCGAAGCGGACCTCACCGACGCCACCCGCCCCAACATCGGCGCCTCCTATTATTGGGTGATGGACCTGGCGGGCAGCGTCTGGGAAAAAGTGATCACGCCGGGCAATGAACCGGGCCGGCAGTTCAGCGGCCGGCACGGCGACGGCCGGCTGGGGTACCTCGCCAGCGCCAATGTGCCTGGCTGGCCCGACGACAACGACCATAAGGGAGGATACGGCTACCGGGGAGGCGGCTTTTACGAACAAGGCAAAGCGTTCAGCGCCTTCAACCCTTACAGCCCCATCGCCTACCGCCGGTTCGGCGCCTGGTCGGGCGGGCCGCGCTATATCGCCTACGGCTTCCGGTGCGCCCGGACGGCGGACTGATGCCGGGACGAACTTCAGAGTTGCTGGTTATTACGTCGGCACCGGGGGGGGCTGACATTGGCAACGAGGGTTGTCGGCTGTTGACTGTTGCGCCGGCGCGGTAAAAACAACTTCCCCGCCTGGGAGGCACCCGGGTGGGGAAGTTGTTTTTACGCAATAAAAAAACCAGTACCCCGAAATGCAGCGTTGGGATGTCGCTTCCATTTCGCAGGACTGGTTCTGAATGCCTAATTCTAGAAACAAAAGACGACTTTATGGACTTTCAGGGTTGGATTCGGACAAGTACACGGGATAAGTACTGCTCTGGGTCTTTGGGATTACGGAACTTGCTGTATTTTGTTTGTTTTTCTATTCCGCTGTCAAAGTTATCATACTGCCGTCAAACAGGGGTTAGAGCAGGATTAGAGATGAGTTAGAAAGTAATTAGAAAGGCAACATAAGGGTGAAGGTGGTTCCTTCCCCTGGCGTAGACACCAGCTTCAGTTCTCCGTCGTGCATCTTGGCCACCTTTTCCGCCAGGGCAAGGCCTATGCCATAACCGGGATACCCCTGGGCGTTTTCCGCCCGGAAAAAAGGCGTAAACAGGTGAGGCTGGGCCTCTTCGGGGATGCCAATGCCATGGTCGGTAATGCTGACCGCCAGTTCTTCATCGGAGAAGCACAATTTGAGTTTTGCCGGGCTGTTTCCCGAGAATTTAATGGCGTTTTCCAGCAGGTTGCTGACAGCGATGCGGATCAGGTGGTAATATCCCTGGTAGAGCAGCCTTTCCGGGTCGGAGGGCAGGTTGGAGAATTCCAGGCTGATGCCGGCCTGGGGATAAGTTTCTTTAAACTCTTCCACCAGGTCGAGGATAAGTTCGTCGAACCGCCACTTGGCTTTCTGCCCCTCACCGGTATCCGGATAACTCAACCGGATGAGCTGTTTGACCAGTGCGCCCAGGCGGTCGGCCTCTTCTCCGATGACCGCCAGGGAATGATGGTATTCGGCAGAGGACCGTTCCCTGAGCATTGCCGTTTCCACCTCGCCGATAATGGCCGTCAGGGGGTTCTTGATCTGATGGGAAGCATTGCCGATGAACAGGTTCTGGGTTTCGATGGCGGCCTCGATGCGGTCCAGCATCCGGTTGAAGGTGACGGCCAGCTGTTTGAGTTCATCCTGCCGGCCCGGCTTCTCCTGCAGGCGCAGGTGGAGGTTGCTGGAATTGATATTTTTCATCTTCCTGATCATCTGCCCGATGGGCCGAAGGATATGCCAGGCATACCAGCGCCCGAGGAAAAAAACGACAAGCAGCGCAGCGCCCAGGGTCAGGGCCATCAACCGGAGCAGGTTGGTGAGTTTGCGCTGACCGTAAAGGTCCTGAGCAGCGATTACAGTTGCAAAAACGCCCTGGTTATCTTCATAGCGAATGCCCACTACAGAAAGCTGTCCGTGATGATATTGAACTTCGTCCCCGCTTTCGATCCGGGCAAGCATCCCGGCGTCCAGGAATTCCGGCAATACCGGAGGCTGGGTTGCGCCCTTCTGCCCCAGAGGGAAAAAAAACTCCTGCTCCATGGGCAGGGTACGCAGGTGCCGTTTGCGGACTTCCTCAAAGATAGGCAGGTTGAGCTCGTCTTTTTCCAGAAACACCTTAGCGGCGATCTGGGCCCTTTCCTCCAACCGGTTGAAGAATTCCGTGTAAGTATACTGGCGGTTCAAAAAGTAGAGCGCGGCGAAAATAATGGCCAGCAGGGCGAAGTTCAGCAGGGTAAACGTAATGGCAATCCTATTCCGCAGAGTCATGGCCTTCCTTAAGTATGTAGCCCATGCCATAAACCGTATGGATGAGCTTGGTGGTATATCCTTTATCGATCTTGTTGCGGAGGTAGTTGACGTACACGTCCACCACGTTCGTACCGGTGTCGAAATCCAGCCCCCATACCTTTTCCAGCAGCTCGAAGCGGGAGAGAGCCTTGCCGGGGTTGCGCATGAAGAACTCCAGCAGCTTGAACTCCCGGATCGTCAGTTTGATGGGGCGCCCCTCCCGGAAAGCTTCCTTGGATTCCAGGTTGACCTCCAGGCCTCCGTATTGCAGCAGGCGGTTGGCAGGCATTTGCCGGCGGTAACGCCGCACCAGCGCGTGCAGCCGGGCGATCAGCTCGTTCAGCTTGAACGGCTTGGCCATGTAATCGTCGGCGCCGGCCTCCAGGCCCTTCACCACGTGGTTGGTATGGTTGAGGGCGCTCAGCATCAGGATTGGCGTGTCTTTCCGGTACTGCTGGCGAATGTGCTGGCAGACTTCCCATCCGTTCTTCCGGGGCAGGATGATGTCCAGTATGATGACATCGAAATCCTGGCCCGACAGGATATCCAGCCCCGTCTCCCCGTCATAGGCCACGCAGGCCTCGTACCCGGCGCTGGCGAGGCTGCGCTCAATGAAGGAGGCAATGTTCTTTTCGTCTTCGATGAGTAGTACTTTCATATCCTGATTAATGGGTAAAAAAGGCATTTTTTTTACCGCATAGAACAGCCTGAACAGGACTGCAAATTCCAAATTGGCCACCTATACCGGAAGCCGGCTTCAAATTAGTGACATTTGGCTTCATTTTGCTTGTCTGCCGGCTGAAATTCCTTAAGTTAACGTCAGTAAGGCAGACCGACAACTTCTTTTCTGATCACGACTAAACCGAAAACCCGGCATGCTGCGCAACTTCCTCCTCCTCGCATTCCGCCATCTGTGGCGTTACCCCGGCATTACGCTGGTCAACCTCCTGGGCCTAAGCGCCGCTTTTTTGTCCATCCTGGTGATCTTCCTCATCGTCCGCCAGGAATGGGCCACCGACCGGCAGCACGAGAACGGCCATCGGGTGTACCGCGTTACTTTCGACGAAACCAAAGGCCGGCCCGACGGCAGGCAACTGGCTACCACTTCCCCGCCAATGGGGCCGGCACTGGAACGGGAATTCCCCGAGGTGGCCGCCAGCGTCCGCCTGCGGTACTCAGACGAGGCCATCCTGGGCTACCAGGGCCAGCAATATTACGAATACAACCTGGTGTATGCAGGCCCTGCATTTTTCCGCATCTTCAGCTTCCCGCTGGCCGCCGGAAACCCCGAATCGGCCCTGGCCCAGCCCAATACCGTCGTGCTGACCCCCGCCATGGCCCGGAAGTACTTCGGCGCGGAAGACCCCATGGGCAGAACCCTGGATTTTGGCCAGGGGCAGCAACTGCACGTGACGGGCGTCCTCGCCGACGAGCCGCAACACAGCCACCTGGACTTCGATTTTCTGGTGTCTTTCGAAACGTTCCGGGTGCCGCCCGGCTACCCGGTGACGCTGGAGAGCTGGGGGTGGATCTCTTTTCACAACTACATCATGCTGGAGGAAGATGCTGAACCTGCCACCCTGGAGGCCAAGTTTCCCGGCTTCCTGGCAGGCCACTTCGACGAAGAGCGCGCCGAGCGGGTCCGCCTCTGCCTCCAGCCGCTCCGGGATATATACTTTCATTCGGGCCACCTGATGAACACTCAGGAGAACCGGCATGGCAACCTCGCGTATACCTACGGCCTTTCGGCCATCGCGTTGCTGATCCTGCTGGTGGCGGGTTTCAACTTCCTGAACCTGGCCACGGCGCGTTCGTTGCGGCGGGCGAAGGAGGTGGGGCTGCGAAAGGTGCTGGGCGCCACCGCCGGCCAGATTCGCCTGCAATTCCTGGGCGAGGCCTTTTTGCTCACGTCCCTGTCCTTCCTGCTAAGCCTGATCCTGATGGCGGCGCTGCGGGCGCCCGTTGCCGCCATGCTGGGGCATCCCATACGCCTGGCGGCGACGGATGCCGGATGGCTGGCGGCGGCCTTCCTCCTGCTGTCGGGGGTGGTGGCGCTGGGTGCCGGCTTTTACCCGGCGCTGGTCCTGTCCCGGTACGAAGCAGCTATGACCCTGAAGGGGAAATTTCAGCATTCCGGCTCCGGCAGCCGCCTGCGGATGCTTCTGGTAGGCGCCCAGTTTGCCATCACTACCGGCCTGATCATCGGGGCGCTGGCCATTTTCCGGCAGATGGAGTACATCCGGCAGCGCAGCCTGGGTTTCGACCGGGAACAGGTGGTGGCCCTTCAGCTGTACACGCCTGACTTTATGAAGCGTTTCGAACGCGCCCGGCAGGTGCTGGCCTCCAACCCCCGGGTGGAGGCGGTAACCGCCGGCGATGTTTTCGACAACGATTACGGTTCGGTGCCCATCCGGCAACTCAGCGAACAGGCAGAAGAAGCCCGCGCCATGCATATCTTCGGGATCTATTTCGACTATTTCGACGCCCTGGGCATAGACATCCTGGAAGGCAGGGGCTTCAGTCGCAATTTCCCCCAGGATACGGCCACGGGCATCGTCCTGAACGAAACGGCGGTTCGTACCTTTGGCTGGGAAGACCCCCTCGGCAAACGCCTGCAAATCGGCGACATTATGGAAGGGCAGGTCGTCGGCGTAACCAGGGATTTTCATTTCAACTCGCTGCACGAACCCATGAAGCCGCTGGTGATGTACGCGCCCCGCACCATTATGTCGAACATCATCGTCCGCCTCCGGCCGGGCGGCGTGAGCGAGGCTGTGGCCTCCCTGGAGCGCGACTGGGCAGCCATCGCTCCGGACCTGCC
>JAGFJD010000645.1 GCA_024102975.1 Phaeodactylibacter sp.
TACCCCATCTTCTTCTCCACTCATCCCTCGCCCCCCCCTCCCTACATTCCTCCCCCACTTCACTTTCATCCTATCGATGCTCTCCCCCCTCAACCCTCTTCCCCCAATCCCCGCTAATCCTGTCAATCCTGTCTCCCCAAAACCATCGGCCCCCAATACCTGTCAATCCTGTCCCCCTTTAACTTTTCTGCACAATCCTGCCTGCCACACTTAAACAAGAAGAGCCGCCCCGAGATTTCAGGGCGGCTCTCGTAAATCTTTGTCTTATTTCCGGATACCGAGTTTCTCGATCAATTCGCGGTATTTCTCGAGGTCGATCTTTTGAAGATACCCCAGCAGGCGCTTGCGCTTGCCTACCATCGACAACAGCGCCTTCCGGCAGGCGTGGTCTTTGGGGTTGTCTTTCAAGTGGCCGGACATTTCCTGGATGCGGAAAGTGAACAGGGCGATCTGTCCTTCAGTGGACCCCGTGTTCTTCTCGGAGCCACCGTATTGCTTGAATATTTCCGCTTTTTTCTCTTTCGTTAAGTATTCTGACATGTTTAAAACCGTTGGTGATTACGAAAATCAGTTACAGCGGCCGCAAAGGTACGATTATTTATCGAACGGGCAAACTTTGAGGTTCCATTGTTTAAGGAAAGCTGTCGCCGCTGCGCGGCCTGCGGCGGGCACGCCAAACATCACAAATCGCACATCAAACATCACAAATTTCAACCCTGCTCTGCCTTAAACTTCTTCATGGCTTCGGTCAGCCGGGGGACAACGTCGAAAAGGTCGGCGACGACCCCGTAGTCTGCGGCTTTGAAGAAAGGCGCTTCCGGGTCTTTGTTAATCACGACAATGGTTTTGGAATTGTTCACGCCGGCCAGGTGCTGTATGGCGCCGCTGATGCCGATCGCTATGTACAGGTTGGGGCGTATGGCGATGCCGGTCTGGCCGACATGTTCGTGGTGGGGGCGCCAGCCAGTGTCGGCCACCGGGCGCGAGCAGGCGGTAGTGGCGCCCATCACTTCGGCCAGTTCCTCGACAATGCTCCAGTTTTCCGGGCCTTTCATTCCCCGGCCGGCGGAGACGACCAGTTCGGCTTCCGGCAGGGGCGTGAGGCCTTCCACCCGCTCCAGTTTCTTAACCGTAACGCGGGCTGCCGGAACCTCCACGCTGATCTCTTCCACCGGCGCCGGTCCGCCGCCGGTTTCCGTCGGGATGGAATTGCCCATCAGGGTAAGGACTTTGGCATCGGATTTCACGTCATATTCGGCAAAGGCTTTGCCCGAGAAGACCCCTTTCTTCACCCGGAAGGCGCCTCCTTCGGCCGTTGGAAGGGCGTTGACGCCCGATACGGAGCCGGCGTTCATCCGCACCGCAACCCGCCCGGCGGTGGATTTGCCCAGAGCCGAATGGCTGAAGACCACGACCCTGGCGCCTACCCTGCCGGCAACTTCGCTGATCACCGCAGCGTATACCTGGCTGTCAAAATTATCAAGGCTCGCATCCGGGACATGGTATACTTTGGATGCGCCGTATTTGCCCAGTTCTTCCGGACCGGAGGCGGAACCCAGGACCAGGGCAGCACACTCCGTTCCCAGTACCTGGGCGGTTTTATTGCCATAAGTCACTGCTTCCAGTGTAGCTTTTTTGAATTTTCCTTTTTGAGTTTCTGCTATGATCAATACCATTGTTGATAGTTTTTTTGATTATAGGCTAGTGCTATGCAACATAAGTTTGATCGAAGAATTTCGAGTCTGTTTTTTTCGGCATCAAGGCGCGACGACCGCCCATAGCCGAAGCTATGGAAGGGAGGAGCAACGAAGAGGCCGGGAAAAAGAGGCCGAAATTGTCGATAGGAACTTATGTTACAGAGCACTAGTACATGAAAACTTAAATAAATGGTTGCTTAGGCGAAGTTATTTTGGACTTAATCAAGGAAGAAAAAACGAGCATAGCCGGAGCTACGTGAGTTTTTTCTGACGAAGAGTAAGTTCAAAAGAA